>JAUXWY010000060.1 GCA_030681235.1 Pirellulaceae bacterium
CACCGCCACCGCCACCCGCGCCGTCTACCAACAGTTGATGTCGTAACAGTAACGGTTTAGCGAACTCTGTATTGGCTTTAAGCCCGATTGGCTGGCACAACCTCTGCCGGTGGTGTAAGCCACCATTTGACCAAGCGCCGCCCCCGACCGGTTGATCCGGTGGGAGCGAGAAGCGGACTGTTGATTTAGTCGTTTAACAGTCAGCCGCAGGCGTACTCGTGCGGTGGCGAGTACGCCTGCGGCTGACTGTTAAACACTAATGTCGCCGCCATGCACTGTATCATCGCAATCCCCCAGAGCAAGAAATAGATTGTTCCAATTCCGGCCAGTTGCACGTTGATAAGACGGAGTTCCAAGTCTCAGCACCTTTCCCTTTGAAATCCTCAATCTTTATAAAGCCGCTAGGACGATTGCTTAGATGCCTGGCACCAATCGTCCAGAGATTTTTGTCGTAGACGACAACAGCGCCTCCCAACTAAACGCAGGGACCGCCGCTCCCAAATCAGCCACACAAAACCGAGCCAATTTGCCGTTCCCGAGCGAACCCAGATCCTGCTCGAGCCCCAACGCCCGAGCTCCATGGATCGTCGCCATTTGCCACAACCGGGCCGGATCTTGCTCAGGGTATCTCTCACGAACCACCCGCAAATCTTCCCACAGCGAAAGACTGGAACTGCTCGCGCGCGAGTCGGTTCCCAACGCGACCGGGACGCCATCGGCCATCATCTCGACCCACGGGTGCCGTTCATGCTGGAAATAGGCATGGGTCTGAGGACAATAAACAATCGTGGCATTCGGGTTTTGGGAACGCAACCATCGCCAATCGTCTCGCTCCAAGTAGTTGCCATGCACCAGCAACAATCGATCGACGTCGGACAATAACGCCAAAACCTCGCGAATACTTCTTGCTTCGATCCGTTCGGGCCGCCACACACCCATTTCCGCCAAAAAATCGACCAAAGGACCAGAGCGGTCGGTTAGCAATTGCAGTTCCTCACGAGACTCTGCCAAGTGCGTCGCTACGGGCAGCCCATGTCGCCGACCGTGCTCGGCACATTGGCGATAAAGCCAAGTCGATGTCGAATATGGGGCATGGGGGCTAAGTCCGACTCGAACCCGTTTATTACGGGGCTCAGCCAAACAACTCAGCGCCCAATCCCAACTCGCGTGGGCACGTTCGGGGTCCAGCCCCAATACTTCATGAAAGATCGCGCCAAAAAGCTCCGGAGCGGCTTGGCCGTGCGAGTCCTCGCCGCGACGGACCGAAACGGGGCGGCTCAGTATTTCACCCGCAGCCACGGTACCGCCCTCCAACATCTCGAGCCACCCTTGATCACAGGTCGCCGACTTCGCGACCGCAAAGTCCTCTTCCACTGCCGCAACTGCCCTCGCGCGATGAGCAATAACCGCGCTTAGCCATTTCGCGAAACTGGACCCCGTCTCCCCCAACGGTTCTCGGCAATCACTGAATTCCAAATGAGTATGACAATTGACCATCCCAGGCAACAACACCACGTCACCCAGACACTGGTCCGGCAATCGCTCGAATCGTTTCGGGCCGTGAGCGTGAATCGCGGCCCAATGCTCGGCAGCGAAACTTTCGGCGGCCTTGATCAGGTCGTCCGTGGTGGGAGCTTCGGAATCGTGAGGATCGAATATCGTTAGAATTCGCGGTTCGTGCGCCGGGTCGTGAATCACAACCACCCCGCCATCTTCAACAATGCCTCGCTCGGCCTGTACCCATCGGGCTCGGAATATTTGAATCCATGAATTCGAAGCCATTGGAGCCGATCTTCAGAAACAACAAAAGCCGCAATACCCCAAACCAGGATATTGCAGCTTGTAGAAAATCATCCGATTTCAAGGCACTCATTCAAGCCACTTGAAACTCGTAGCGAATCGCTAGTTTCGACCGCCGCCTTCACCGCCACGTCCACCACGTCCACCACCTTCGCCACCACGTCCACCACCGGCACCACCACGTCCACCACCTTCGCCACCACGTCCGCCACCGGCACCGCCTTCACCACCGCGCCCACCACCGGCACCACCGCGTCCGCCACCGGCACCACCGGCACCACCGCGTCCACCACCTTCTCCAGGCCGTGCTACGGGAGGCATGATCTCTCGCAAGCCTTCATTGAGTTCCTCGGCGCTAATAAACCCATCGCCGTCGGTGTCCATCTTTTTGAACTTGGCGATCCCGGCTTCCAATTCTTTGATCGACAACTTTCCGTCCTTGTCGTCATCAAACAAGTTGATGAATATCGTCCCCATGCCTCGACCACGACCGGCAGCTCCGCCCGGACCACCACCTTGGCCACGGCCACCAGCACGACCTTCCGCTCCTTCTTGTTGCGTCCCCCGGCCTTCACGCTCCTGAGCCTGAACCACTTCCGCAGCCAAAGCACTTCCAACCATCACAGCGGCCAACGCAGCCAATTTTCCAAACAAAAAACGCTTCAACATAACCGAGACTCCCAATTGGTAACTGAAATGCACGCCCGTTCTCTAATCACGAAGCGGCCCGCATTCCAGGACTCAAAAAAATCGAAACTGGATCCAGAAATCCCACGCCCTCCAAAGAAATCCCAACCCGACCCGTCTGGAACACGCCGTTTCCGACCAGGTTTCGAAAAAATCAGGAACTCGAAAACAAAAAAACCGACCGAGCTTATCCAGCTACGGTCGGTCTTTGGTTCAATTTCTACACAAATCCGCCTAATTCCGGCCGATTTTTAACTCGACTAGTTCCAAACCAACTTCGAACCGTCGTTCGAAGACAATTCCGAACTGATCTTGGCCAGATCCGCCGCGACTTCGACTTGGCTGACAACCGACCATGGATCCAATTGGACACCACCCGAAGCAGTGACAATCGCTCCTCGCGTGTGATTGATCAAGCTGGCGGAAGTCGGCACCTTCGTCGGAGCATTCCAATTCGGCATTTCGACAGGTTCGCCCGAACCGGCCAACGTGCTAATCTGAACTCCCGAAGCAGCGACCAGCCCCTCTTTTTCGATCAAGGCAGCAATGACGCAGAAATCAAACATGTTCCGCAGCTCGCCAAAGATCTGATCCTTGTTGACCAATTCACTATAGTGCTCGGTCATGTTCGCCGCCCATTTGGCCGCGATTGGGTCGCGTTTGCCCGACGCCGTCGACTTCCCTTGCTTGTCAATAAAGTCGTTCTCAGTCAGTGTCTTCACGCCCGTGCCACTCAATTGCCAAACCTTGCCGTCTTCACTGCGACGGACCGGATTGTAGTTCATTTCCATCCAGAACCGTGGCGTGTGAGACTTCAAGCTAGTGCTGCGCGACAACATGCTGACAAAGCTCGGCAATTGCTTCAAGGGCGACTGATCCAGTCCCATCGAAATTCGCTTCATGCGATAATCAGCCAAGGCCAAAACATTGGCGAAGCGACTATCGGTTGGCACACCAGTTAGAATCACGTCCTGCGGCCCCATGGCTTCCTCCAACTTGCCGACCAAGCCCGCATTCACTTGACGGCTGCGTTCAGCAGCGGCGGTCAGCTCTCTAAATGCGACTCGCGATACATCGGTCGGCTCGATCGAAACACTAATCCCGGTGCCGGTCGTGGCTTCGTCCACGGTTCGCAGCGCGGTCATCAAGTCTTCGAGATGCAACGCGGGCAAACCAGTGTTCTGGCCAACCACGTTCCCTTGTGCATCTACGACCAAAGCATCGGCCGGACCAGCCAAAATCAGATCGTTGTGATCTTGGTCCACGTAAACATATTCGATCCGAACCAACCCGCCCAGAAACCGAGCTTCCGCCGGAACGGTACCGTTTTCTCGAACGGACCGAGCCACAACTTCATTGAGTTGCCGCAACGACAGCTTTCGCAAGCCATCGTGATCTGTAAATAACCGATTGTTGTCGCCGACCGCAGCGACCAATCGTTGCTGGACAGCCGGATCAAGTTGCTCGAGAGGCATCCCGAGTACACCCGTGGTATCTACACGAACACCACCCACAGCACTGCCAAATCCGGTTCCAAATTGGGCGTGAGTATTCGATACCAACGAGGCCACGACAAGCGCGGCCGCGATGATGATTCCGAGCGACCGAATCCCACTGCGAAAAGTTTGATGCATGGATTGAAACTCCAAAATTCCCGTTATTAGTTCCCCTGAATGTCTTACCGAATTGACCCGATCGCCGCACCCAATTGCTTCGTCCAATCTCAATTGGTTCGGCTGATTGCCCTTGCATTCGACTGATTTGTTCCCTGCATACCGTCCAGAGTAATTGTCCCGCGCATTCTTCGCAAGAAAAGATTCTTGCCGAATTATTACAATCGAAACATTTCCAACGGGAACGCGACGCCCAAAACTTCTGTTTCGGTTGTAGCGATTCTACTCCCATTCCATCGCATTCCGCGCCAGGCAACCGCTCGGAACCTGGTCAATTTTAACACAAATTCGGACTTTCGCGCCGCAAAGTGCTTCGGATTGCGCCAATTTATTGCGGATTATGGCTGAAAGCTGGTAGAATTACGGCGACGAGTTTTGTAGCGGTGGGCTTTTTTGTCAGGAGGCCGGGATGGCCTATTTGGTAATTCAAGAAGACAACAAATGGTCCGACGTCTTCCGACTCATTGTCGGACGCCGCGTCACTCTGGGGCGTTCACCGACAAATTCGATCGTCGTCCGTTCGGAACAAGTTAGCCGCTACCACGCCGAAATCTTCCATACTGAGGGCCATTGGGTGGTCCGGGATCTGGACAGCCGCAACGGTACGTCCGTGGGTGGGGTTCGTTTGGTCGCTGACCACGTCTTGGAGAGTGGCCAATCCGTGCTGATCGGCAAGTCGGTCCTCACTTATTACGAACAATTGCCAGCCCACCTGGGAATGGATGACGCCCCCACTTTGTCCGGATTGCCGCCGCAAGCCACTGCTGCTGGGCTGGAGTTGGACGATTCCGAACCCTCCGCCGACGAGTTTCTCGACGGTCAGGAAGCCGATCCTCCCCAAATTGTTCAGCGAAAACACGAAACGGAACTGCTGCATCGCGACCACCCGGCCGACGCGGGCTCCTCGATCGGTCGAGCGGCGTGGCAACTCTGCCGCCTGGCGTTTTCCTTGGCCGGCCAAACGTCGTTTGCCAACGCCGCTCGGCTGGCACTCGATGGATTGTTTGAAAACACACTCGTCACCGCCGGAGCCATTTGGCTGGTGCGGTCCAACTCCAAAGGCCAAGTGCCGGAACTCGACTTGGTGGCCTCGCGGAGCAACGAGCAGCAAGTCTACCGCCGCATCTCGAATTACCTGGCCCGTACGGTGACAGACTCCGGTGAGGCGATCTTGGCCCAAGACATTGCCGACGACTCGGGCATCGGTCTCCGGGATAGCAAAGGCGAGATCCTGGCTCGCAGCGTGATTTGTGCGCCCCTCCGCGTGACCCCCCAAGGTGGCCCCGGCCCGGTTATGGTTCGAGGCTTGATTCATCTCTACACCACTGAAACCGATCAAAGTCTCTCGTCCGACGATTTGGATTTCACGCTGGCCGTCGCCGACAATTTGTCTTTGGCGTACAAAAGCCTTAGCCGTCAACAGAAGATGAGCGAAGTGATCTCCGTCACGCGGCGCGAGGTCACTCAGTTACGTGAGCGATTGGGCACCGAAAGTGAAATTGTCGGCGGCGGACCCGCCATGCAACTAGTGCATCATCAAGTGGCCCAAGTCGCGCCAACCAACGCCACCGTCCTCGTACGCGGCGAGAGCGGTGTCGGTAAAGAACTGGTCGCCCGCGCCATTCATTTCGCCAGCCACCGCAACAAAGGCCCGTTCATTTGCCTGAACTGCGCCGCCCTGTCCGAGTCGTTGCTCGAAAGCGAATTGTTCGGCCACGAAAAAGGAGCGTTCACCGGCGCCACCGAAAAGAAGATGGGCAAATTCGAAACGGCCGACGGCGGCACATTGATGCTGGACGAAATCGGCGAAATGAGCGCGGCCGTGCAAGCCAAGTTCCTGCGCGTCCTGGAAGGACACCCCTTCGAACGGGTCGGCGGCAGTAAACCTATAAAAGTTCATGTTCGAGTCATCGCCGCTACCAACCGCGACCTGGAACAAGCCGTCCAACAAGGTACCTTTCGCAAAGACTTGTACTTTCGATTACGCGTCGTCGAAATCGATGTCCCCGCACTGCGCAAGCGGCGCGAAGATGTGCCCGAAATCGCCGAATATTTCCTCAATAAATTCTGCGCCGAAGTTGGCAAACGCAACAAGCGATTTTCGCATGCCGCCATCGAAAGACTGCGTCATTACCGCTGGCCCGGCAACGTACGCGAACTCAAGAACGTCATCGAACGCGCCGTCGTCCTCTCGACTCACGACACGATCGATGCGGACGAACTGGCGCTGTCCAATCTGCGATCCGCCAGTGAAACCAATCTGGAAATCGAAAGCGACGGGCAGTTCGAACCCGTCACATTGGATGAAATGGAACGACGACACATTCTCAATGTCTTGAACAACACCCAGTGGAACAAAAGCAAAACCGCCACCATCCTCGGCGTCGAACGCTCCACCCTCGACCGCAAAATCAAACGCTACGACTTGGAACGCTTCCGCGTGGGGTAGGCTCTTAACCCCGGCTTTTTCTACCGTTAAATGGGAATCGAGGCTATCGACCTTGACTCTCCAACAACAACAGACCAGGCGCTGGACGAAAATACTCTTGCGCATTGTGTCGAATTTTACCAATCATCTCGGTTTGTTCCTCAGTCCACAAATCCGCTAGACGTTCCCAAAACAAGTCTTCCTCTTTCGCTAGGGTCTCGCCAAGCTGCGTCAGTTTAATCTTGCGGAGCTTATCTAACCCTTCAAACTGACGCTCCGAGAGCTGAAGCGATTTCCCCAACTGGCCCCACCGAAAACTGGATAATATTCCAACCGCCCGAGTTTCAACTTTGATTTGCAATGTCTCCAACTGTTGACGTTGACGGGGCACCAAAAGATCACGCACGGGTCGAAGTTCCGTCATCTGAGTTTCAAAGGTTTGTTTCAAGAATTTCCCTCTTACCCTGTTCCCTGTTTCGGAGTCGAGCGGTCCTTCGGGGATCTCGTTATTCGCGATCATTTCTTGCTTCACAAGTTCGAATCTCGCCACGTTGGTGGTGTTCAATTTAGTCAAACGGTCGCGTGTCGCGGCAATTTCATCATTCTGTTGCTGAGAAAGTTCGAGCAATTCGCTCATTCTCGGGTCTTCGAGCAATGCGAGCAAACGCTGCAGCACGTCTCTTTCGCATCTATTTGCCTCGTCCTTTCTGCTGACCTTGGGAACGGTAACATGCTCGCTGACAAACTTCTCCGTTGCCAAACGCCCCGACACCCGGTAGTGCCACTGGTTCGGAATGGAGAGCCACAAATCCGGCTCGTCGCCTCGCAACAATTGGATCAGCGAACTGTCTGGCTCTAGTTGCAACTGAGCCAATAGTAGCTCCCATAAAACATGGAGGTTCATCACATCATCGCGATAGAGCCTCTTGAACTCTTGCCGTTGCGGTTCGGTTAAGATACTCTCGATTTCTTCAACCAGCTCTGAGTGGTACTCCGCCGCACGCTTGCAACTGGCCGTCCGTTCTTCGCGAATGGCTGCCAAGAGTTCATTTTGTTGTTGATGGGTTAGTTTTAACTCTGGAACGAGGCTGGGTTGCTGGATAACGGTTTCAAAGCCAAGCAACACGAACAAGTATCGTTGGTACGCGTTGGCAACGATCGCAGTATCGAGGAAGGACAGTTCCGTTTCAAATGCTGTCCGAGCATCGGCCAACCACTTTTGATACACGCCAACTCGATCAAATCCGGGCGGCGGATAATGCCAAACGCTCTGGTCCGCCTCGTCCTGTTGCCGATAATATTCCTTCAAATAACGATTCAACTTGATACTCTCGTCTTGCGACAACTTCAACGCCGCTGCGACAAATTCGGGATCAGAAATCAACTCGGCGGCCACCAGAAACGGTCCGCGACTCCATGGATTCTTGTACCGTGCTAATCCTTCGTGTTCATCAACGGTAAACCACACTTGAATCTCGACAAGGTTTTCCAGATCCTGAATTTGCGCAGTTACCGAGTCAATGTGAACACTCGATGCAACGAAAGACGCAACAACTAGGCTAAGAATGCTAGGAATCTTATTCAAACAAATTCTACCTTTTCTCATTGTTCATAACAACGTAAAAGTCTAAAATGAACTGACAACAATCTTCCCAACCGAATGTTCATAGTCGCGACAAAACAACTGAATTGTGGTCGAAAATGGGTTGTCCACCGAATCGAGATTCTCGATTTCTAAGAAATCTCGTCCGGTTTCGTCCTGCTTCACAAGCACAGAAATCAAACTAACGTCATACTCCGCTCTGTTCAACGTAAGCCCGCACTTCGAGCTAAGTCGAATGACTTTCTTCTGCTTGCCATTATTTCGATTGAAAAAAATAGAGGTCGGTCGTATTTCGAACTCGCAAGATTTGCTTCGGATGTCAATAAATAACGACGAATCACTGCGACAAATCTCAATTCCAGACGTCGGCTCGAATAGTTTTAGATCCTTTATCGAAATGTTCACAAAAAACGAGTCGCGAATATAATTGCCGACGCAGATAGAGCCCGTCAAAGTTGATTTAACTGCGAATACATCCGGGTCGTAGCTGAATCCGAGCTCCGAGACAGGTGTGCGAGACTCACGATAAGAGACCAAGTCTAAGGTAGATTGACCTGTATCGTCGGAAATTAATGGCAAAGAACCGGGACGAATAATCGCCAATCTAGGCAGAATATTGGCGGTTATGGAATACGTCTTATCATAATCAGCAAGACTATCGCTATCGAATTTAACGCGACTCGTGACAGATTGAGTGTAATTCGCAATATACATATTCTCGGGCTGAATACTGACTTTTAACAACGCGAATTCGCCCGACCGAATTGTGGCGGCCGAATCGCCGTTAATACCTGCCGAAACACAACCACACGAGGTACTAATAATTCGAACGTTCATGGGAACAATTTCATTATTGTGTACAACAAATTCAGCAAAAACTGGCTGCTTTGAGTCGAAGGAGACGTCACCGAGATCTTTGACGAATGGATCTTCATGAGTCGATTGCTGAATCTCATCTGAGACTTGAATCGATGGACGGTCACACCCCTGACAGATAACCACGCAAACGCAAACTGTAACGCAGTAACACTTGGTGTTGGTCATACGCGGTCTCGTAAAACCAATCGGACAAGTGCGAAAACCAATACTAACACAATGATTGTTGCCCCGTATGGTACCCACGAACCACCAACTTCCGATTCTTGGTTCATGATATCCGGACTATGATCGTTGATGGGCACGATAGCACTGGCAACGAACTTGGATACGTCAAATAGATTGACGCTACTGACGTCTTTCTTAAGTTGCCCAGCAGACACTGTACCACCCGGCCAATCTAAAGTGAAATCGTCCGGTTTTGGTTCGGCAACGAACTCTTTTGCGGTCCAAACCCACGAATTCCAAAAAATCCCATCCGCTCCCTTCAGTTCCTCCGGTTCAGCGATAAATGTGTGGTTTAGCGGACAACGAAAACCATCTTCCAAAGTTCGGATGTCAGAGAAATGATGTCCAGTCCTCGGATCAAGTCCGGTTCCGATGTACGTCAATACGGGATACTCGCCTTGCGAGTCAAACTCAATTATACTGGACGGATAATCCCGGCGTTCGATACGAAAGCGAATAAGTGCTTCATCCTTTTTTAGTACCTCAACATTTAAAACAGGATCGAAAGCATCCGTCGACGAGAATTGTTCGAGCTGCTCAACACTGCCCCAACATGGCGAGCGAAAGATGAAATTGGAGTGATGTGACAGTCGAAATCGATCTAGACTTGGCTCTAAACGATGCGCATAAGCAATACCGGTCGACATTTGATCCGAAAATATATTGTGCTGTGGCGGCACGTACGTTACCGAGATGCCTTGCCCAGTCATTCGATCATCCGATCGCATCGAAAAACTACCAGCTTTATCATGATAGTCGGTAGGATTCGTGAAATGGATCTTGAATCGCACATTATCGCCGAGCTTTACAATTCGCCCCGCCGCCTCGGAAAAATCGAACAACTGCGATTCACTGACACGTCTATAATTACCAACCAAAGCATCATCAAAAGTGCTTGCAAATCCACCCTTAAAAGTATATTCACAAGCGTAATCCATTTCACTTAGATTAGTCTTCGCTCCAGAGACGGCCGCGTTCCAAAGAGCGCGGTCGTCCGAAGCCGAAACACCCAAGAAAACAGACATTATCCAAATCCCACCGAAAATCGTAACGGCCACCCTGCAACTCCCTCGCCCAAATAATCCGGCCCATGTATCACTATTGCATTTCTCGAAAAACCGACGCAAAAAATACATGTCACGCCCGCAAAAAAGCGTGAATGTCTGGTGATTCCAATAGCAAACTACGGGCCAGGCGGTTCTTCAGTTCCTGGTGGATTGCCATACGGAGGTATCGCACTGCTCGCATCACAACTATAGATTGTTCTCGTTATTCTACATTCAAGCTTGCCACAGTTTTGTCCATTCAGTGGGTTGAATGCGTCAAATGTCATACAATCCACGATTGGAAGGGCTGGCAAGCAGTTCGTATTTGGGTCATTGTTCCAGTGACAAGCAGTGTACGTTAGTTCGGTATACGAATTGCCAAATGAAGTAGCTGTATAAACCCCAGTTGTTGAAAGACAGCCGGAAAGTTCTGACTGGCAGCCGGGTGGCTTTTTCTTACAGTGAAGAGTTCTCCACGCATTGCCGGCTGGTACAGTCATGCAAACTGTCTTATTCAACGGCAGTTGAAATGCAAAAGCAACCGAACAAACAAGCATCGCAACCGCTGCAGATAGGCCGACAAAAAAATAAAGCCAGCGAGTGAGTCGAAAATGATGCGCCATGGCACATACCCATCCTTTCTTAATAGACACAAATCGGAAGCCCTCGACTCATTATACCCCCCCCCCCTTTGTCGGGCAAGTAAAAAAAATCGGCGGTTTTCATTTTCCTCGACTACAACCCATTGTTAACGAAGCGACGGTCGCAATAAACCGGAATGGACAAAGCCTGGAAACACCAGGTTTGTGATGCAATCTGCGACGTTTCAGAGCCGTAGTTTCTTTGGCAAAGCGTTTCAATCAATACAACTTGCACTTTGCGGAAAATTCGCGTCTCGCCGTTAACGTCGCTTGGAACCAACAAAAACACTACCGGAACTCCCAATTAGGCCCGATCGCCAAGACCTGTTTTTCGTGCATCGGAAAACGCTGCGTCACTCTTATGATATCCGCCAAAGTCACCTGTCGGTAGAGTTCGATCACCTGCTCGACCGTGAGGTAGCTGCCGTAAGTGACCCACTGGCTCCCAATATCAAACATGCGATTTTCGCTGATCTCGTTGGCAGAACTCAGGCTCGCAATCGCTTTGGCTTTGGCCAATTTCAGTTCGTATTCGGTCGGCGTTTGTTCCACGAATTCTTGTTCCAATGCTTCAAATTCGGCCCACACTTCGGCGGCATCCTCCGGTCGCATCGCCAACATCGACATCAAGACCCCGGTCGACTCGTATTCATAGTGGCCAACGGCCGCCAAATCGGTTTTGCCGGAATCGACCAGCCGCCAAAACAATCGGCTGCCGGTATCGTCGCCGAAAATCATCGCCGCCAAGCGCGCCGCGTATCGATCCGGATCAAACAGTGATGGGCCCGGCGCCAACTGTAAAATGTATTGCTGACTCGCTTGTTGGACCTGCAAGAATTCGCGGCCCACGATCTGCGGCCCCGCGCCAAACTGACGACTCGGCGCGACCACGACCGGCCAATTTTTCGTCAAACGTTCGACATCGGCCAACAACTGAGGCACATCGACTCGACCCGCCACTGCCAAGGTCATGTTCCCAGGGGAATATCGCTGATGATGGTAGGACGCCATCGCTTCGGGCGTTAAGGCCGCCACCGACGCGTCCGTCCCCAGGACCGGTTGCCCCAACGGATGATCGCCAAAATACGCGCGCATGAGTTGCTCGTGACCGCCGTAAGGAGGTTGATCGCGATACATGGCGATCTCCTCCAAAATGACCTTTTGCTCGGTGAAAAAGTCTTCGTCGCTGAGCGATGGCTGCATCATGTCGCTCAAGAGCTCGACGATCTGACTTTGAAACTCGGGCAATACTGTCGCGTGGTAGATAGTGTGCTCTTCCCCGGTCCGTGCATTGCAGTTGGCGCCTAGCTCGTCCAGTTGCTGATTGATCTCCAGCGCCGATCGTTGCGGTGTTCCCTTGAAGCACATGTGCTCCAAGAAGTGACTCACCCCCGACAACTCCAAAGTTTCATCACAAGCGCCGGCTTTGACAAAATAACCAACGGCCGTCAGATGACATTGAGGATTGTCGTCGACAACCACTTGTAGTCCGTTGTCGAGCTTATAGTTGGCAAAGGCCATGCGGCAACTCCAATTGTGCGGAACCAACAGTCACCACCGACGAGACTTCGATGGGGTGGTCGGCCAAGTATTGGTTGACTCGCGGGACCGACAAACGATTCAACTGCTCATTGATTTCCTGCTTCGAGCGCACTCGATGCAAATAAAACCAATCGCTCGCAATCGCTCCGGCCCGCGCTCGACACGATTCCTGCTGGGCCATCAAGCCCGTGCGAACTTGGACCTTGATTCGACGCAGTTCGTCTTCGTGAATCCCTTGTTGCAAACGCGAGAACTCGGCGGCAATCGTGTCCAGTGTTTCCTGGGCCCGAGCAGCCGTTGTTCCCGAATAGGCGGTAATACACGCGGTGTCCAA
Organism: Pirellulaceae bacterium; assembly: GCA_030681235.1. Classification (GTDB taxonomy): domain Bacteria; phylum Planctomycetota; class Planctomycetia; order Pirellulales; family Pirellulaceae; genus M30B19. The sequence continues at coordinate 12,859 of JAUXWY010000060.1, forward strand.
CAACGAATGAATGCCGGCAAACACCGAATAACACAAGCCACGTTTTTCGCGAACCTCTTGAAACAATCGCGAACTCATCCCATCGCCCAACACGCCGACGGCACAACGAATCAAGAAGTAATCCTCCTGCCCAAAGGGGATCGTCGGAGCCGCCATGGCGATATGCGTCTGTTGGCTGTCTTCCTGCAAGTGTTGATAACCGCCCTGCCCTGGCGTCATTGCAAACGAACTCGGTGGTGTCGCCGACCAATCACCCCACAAACTCTCAATTTTTTCCAGACATTCGGTCCAATTAAAATTACCGGCAATCGCCAAAATCATACCTTCGGGTGAAAAACGCTCCCAATAAAAGTCGCGAATTTGTGACCACGCGGCACTCTCGAGTTCGTCAATTTCCCCGTCCGGCCAACGGCCAAGTGTTGGCCCAAAGAACCGTTCTCGCAGTGTTCGCAAGGTTTGTTGAGGTAGGTCGTCCTGTTGGGAATACAACTCCTGCAGGCAGACCAAACGAGCGGCTTCCAATTCATCCACGGGCAATCGAGCCGCTCGGGAAAGTTTGGCGTACAACTCCAAGACCGGCAAAAAATTCTCGTGCAGACAAGATCCGGAATACCCAGTGTGATAAGTTCCCACATGATTTGCAGTACTGGCACCCAACAACTCCGTCGCTTCCAGAAACTGTCGATTGTTGTACTCGCCACAGCCGCGCTCTGTCATCTCGCAGGTGAGAGCCGCCAGTCCATTTTGTCCAAGCGGTTGATAGGCCGACCCAGCCCGAAACTGGAGCGAGAACGCTGCCGTATTCAACCAAGGCATGGTCTCGCCCAACACCACCAAGCCATTTGCACAGCGGTGCTGGAATTGGTTGTCTACTGGCATTCAAAACTCCCAAAACAATAAATCGTTGAACCACAACGAACACATTCGGTTCGAAACTCAGACCGTCAACGGCTGTGGAGAACAATAGAATTCGTGCAAATGTCTGCGAAGGCATTCCAAAGAAAACTGATTCGACGGCAGCCACAAGCACCACAAGCGGGCTCGTCGAATCACGCCTTTTTCCAAGAACCCCATCTGCAATTCATAACGCACCGCAACTCGTTGGCCCCCTCGTTGATCGGGTGCCACATCGACTCGCAGTTGCCGCTGGTCCCCGGGCGCCGTCGCCAAGGTCAACCAACCCGCGTCATCCGCCAATTTCATCAACAAGACCTTCTGCCCGACCAGCGGCGATTCCCAAGTCGTGGCGCTCGATTCCCAAACGGCTGAACCGTTCCCCAGAGCAACGAATTCGGAACACGCTCCCGAATCATCGGTATTGCCGACCTCGATCGACGCCACTTGGAAAACGGACTCCACCAACCATTCGATATTTTCATCCAGCAACCGAGTGTTGGCGGAGACCACCCACTCAACCGCGATGGCGCCCTCAGCCAATTCTTGGGGACGCCAATAACATTCGACTCCGGTGGGCGTTTCGTCTGAATAGGGATACTCCACGATCAAATCTTGGCCGCGAACATGATGTTGCAGACCGGTCGCGTCCCAGGACAAGGCCCCAGCGTTTAGGCGCCCTTGCAAAGCGAACAAATGCGAGATCGGAAGCGGACGCTCATCCGGCCCCCGCCATCCCTGGGCCCCCTCCAGGACATCTGGCAACGCCAGCGAAAATTGGGGACTAGCACTGGCTGACGCTCCCCAGAGATACCGAATCGCCTGAAATTTCCAACTCATCGACAGCCTATCTGCTACCTCGCCCCGTTTTGCAGCGACTATCGTTGACGTTCCCCCCGCTCAGGTCAAGGCCCAAACATGCGTCCGCCAATGTGCGTCGCCAGTCCCTGGCGGCATTCCCCAATGTGCGTCGCCAGTCCCTGGCGGCATTCCCCAATGTGCGTCGCCAGTCCCTGGCGGCATTCCCCCTGTTCCCTATCCCACCCCAGCGAACACTCTAACCCCAACCACGAATCACTCGCAACTTTCTCGGCTCGATTATTCGTCACCAACTTAGCACAACAGAAAAATACGGAGAAGAATAACATTGCACCCCTCCAACGCCAAATCACAGCCCTCCGCGTAGATCTGTTATGATCTTAATCCAGGAACAAACCAAACCAACTCTTTTCGGCACGAGCTTTTCGGATGTCGCAATTCTTAACCAATCGCTCAGGGTGGAAATCCCTGCCCAGTATTTTGATTTGCAGCCTCTTGCTGTTCGCTCTTTCGTCTGGCGAGACATCATGTGGGCAAACAGTAAAACTCGGCAGGGAAAGCCAATCGGGACAGGCATCGGAAGTGATACCCGTGGAGCAACCAGAGAGCGGGGTGCAAATTATTGGACATCGGGCCCTGTTTCCCGGCCTGACGAACTGGGACTTGTCTCCCGACGGCCAAACTTTCGTGGGATTTCGTGGCTTGACGATGCAAGTATGGAATCGACCAGACGACCGGTTGTTGAAAGAAATCGAGGTCGTGCCCTTCGGATATATCCATTGCGCAAAGTTTTCGCCCAAGGGAAAGTTTCTGTCGGTGTTGGCCCAAAGATGGGAATTCGCAGTCGAACCTGAATTTGACTCCAATTCGAATGATCCGATGTCGTCGGACGAGTTAGAGGACGTTTTTAAGATTCTCCCACAGCCTCAGAACGTGTTACTCTTCTACAACCGCCAATGGGAATTGGAACACAAGGTTCTGATTGATGCGGATGCCACCCTCTCCTGGCATTCGAATAAGCTTCACTTCGCGCCGGATGAATCTAGCGTGGTCCTCCAATGCCAAAATGAACTATTTGTTTATGATCTTGAACAAGCTGCGGTCATCAGGCGAACGCCCAGTGGTGAATCGGCAATCTATCTTTCAGCCACTGAAATCGCCCTACCAGGAAAGGGCATTGTCTGGAATTGGCGTCGCGACACCGACCGGCCCTTATCGAACGACATGCTGTCCGGTGTTTGGATCGTGATGGCGCGAAGTCACGACGGGCAATGGCTATTGACATCTGGGACTCGCGGCTTCGAATTTCTTCATCTTCCCACCAAGCGACGAATTCCACACTCTAGCATTTCGATCTTTGATGCATCTTTTTCAGCAGACGGTCGCTACGCGGCGTTGGTTGTCTTGGATGGGCCGTACAAGATCAAGCTGACGGTTCACGATCTTGAGAAACAACAAGAAGTTGCCAGCCTGATGACGCCCACCATTCCCAAAGCGTGGATCAACTCCGACACCAATGAACTTTTGATCGCCATTCGCTACGATTTCAATTCGAATCGGAACGTTTCGTCCATGGTCCACTCAATGAAGCTGGACGACAACCTACCATCTGCTTTGAAGTCTTTAGAATCTGTGATACCTCCAACGGACCACGTGACGTTCGGGAACCACGACCAATCTCTGGTTTTAGCCAATGGTCTGGCGGCGATCGACATTCAGACTGCGAAGATGTCAACGAGACGATTTGATCCGCGCGACGTTCAGTATCTTGCCGCCGATCCGCGGTCTGATCGCGTTTTCATTTTTGGCGGCTCACCGATGGAATCCAATTCGGACCCGTACGAGGTTCAACAGTGGCCTCTGCACGGCAAGGAGCGAAAGCGAATCATGAAAGTCAGTCCGCCACCTGCGATAACTGCAGGCTTGGGACGTTTGTTTGGGGTCCAATCGGATGCGGCTTGGAGCGTGACTCCGCTGCACCTGTCCGTGTCACGCGATGGAACCCGAGTTCGCGAGATCCATACTGAAACTCGGCAATCGACGAAAGAACCCTTCGAAATCCGCGAACTTCGGTTTGTGATCGCCCAGTTCGACCTGGCGACCAATCAGCTGCTTCCAGCGATCAAACTCGAAATCCCAAAAGTCGAATCCAAGACACAGGTCCACGTGGCGTTGTCCTCCGATGGGCAGTTGTTCGGATTTGCGCAAGGAACATTTCTGTTCACGGGCGAAACAGCCGGCGGTACGCTGCAACACGAAGTTCGTTTGCCGGGCATCGCCTCTCATTTGGCGTTCTCCAACGACAATCGATGGCTGGCAGTTGCGTTAGAAACTCCGTCCTGGCGAGTGCCAGGACTTGGGATTGCTCACAACCGGCCACTCGCCGATCAGATCGTCGTTATCGACTTGGATTCAGGAACCGTATGTTGGCAGAAACGCCGACAGGAGATCGTGGCAGTGGGTTTCCATCCAACCGAGCCAAAGTTGTTTATCACGGAACGAGTTCAGAACACTCCTGCCAAGCATGTCACCTTCTATCGTGAGTCGACTTGGGAAATCGAGTCGCAGTTCCGTTCGTCACATGGACAACCGCTTTCCGCAGCGATCTCCAACGATGGGAAATCAATGGCCTTCACGTTGGCCGACAGTCGAACTGAAGTCTGGACGTTTTCCGAGCTGCAAACTGAAGAAAAATAATGCCACCGTTCACGACCTGCCGTGCCGATGGGCATTTGCCCTGATTGTTGTTTCATGGCAATCGCATTCGACAGAATGCCGCTTGGTTGGTCGCCAATGACTCGATTTGTTCTGGAGTCAAGCGCACTCCGTCTAATTGAGCTGCCTGCCGCTCGGTTTTAGGCAGGTCCTGCCAATTCTCGACCACAAAACTTGCTCCAAACAGACTGGCTCCGCGAAAGTCGCAGTCTTGTAGATTGGCATTGCAGAAATTGGCACCCTCGACATCGGCCTCGATAAAATTCGCGCCACGCAAATCCGCATGTTCGAAATGGGCGTTGGACAGGTTGGCCTGCTGGAAGTTGGCTCGGCAAAGTTTTCCGTGTCGAAAGTTCGCGTCGCGCATTTTGGCGCGGCAAGCAATCAAATCTTCCAGCTCCAGCCCCTCGGCTTGAAAGCCTCGCAAATCCAGCTCCGTTAAGTCCCGAGTCTCGAGCAATCGCTTGGCGGTTCGCTTGTCGATGTCGGCCGCAAGGTAACGTTGCTCTTGCCAAGGATCCGCCAAGTTATGGTAACCGGCATCCGACTCCCAATATCCTAAACGATCTTGTGCTAACAACTCCAAGCCACACAGCCACTTCACGCTTTTGTAAAAGTATCGGTTCGGAACAATGTTCCGCAGCGGTCCACCATGCAAGTCCGATAACGGCCTTCCATCGACCTCCCAAGCCAACAGCGTCTCCAGTTCCAATGCGGTCGCCAACGATAGACTGGACGAATGCCCGCGATCACTGCACGATTCGAAGGACGCAAAGCGAGCCGTCGTTAACACGCCGACCTGAGCCAACAAGTCCCGAAGTGAAACACCAACGAACTGGACGCCCAACTTCGACCAACGGGTCACACAATGGATATCAATGACTTGGCGAGTTTGAGGCATCGCTTGTAAATCGGCAATGGTAAAAAACTGCGGTCGCTCCACCATGCCTTTCAAGTCCAGTTGCCAAATTGCCGGCCGAGGTCCGCTTTTATGCTCGCCGACCAAGGGCCACTTCTCTCCGGCCACTAATTGCTGCCCGGGCGGCAAAACACTCATTGCGGAAAACCTCTGGTTCGAATCACACCCGAGCGCGCCTATGGTGAAAGTCCAACGACACGACTCGGTTCGAGGAGAGCCTCCTACCATCCGTTGTACCGGCCCAGCGGGTCGACACAATCTTTGCCCAGCCCCGGTTAGGGAGCCAGTTTTTTTAGTTTGCGCTGCAGGGTTCGGCGCGGGATATCCAATTGCCGAGCGGCTTGCGAGATGTTGCCGTTGCAATCGGACAACACGCGTTGAATGTGCTCCCATTGAGCTTCCGCCAAACTTTGCGTCCCGACCGACTCCGGCTCCTGCTCAGGAATATCGGTATCCGGAAGGTCAAACCCCAAAGCCCGACAAATTTGGTCGGCGTCCGCCGGCTTGGTCATGTAATTGACGGCCCCCAACTTCACCGCCTCGACCGCGTTGGCAATACTGCCGTAACCCGTCAGCATGACAGCCTTCAAGTTGGGCAAGATCTCCATGATGTCTTTGAGGATATCCGTCCCGTTTCGACCCGGCATCTTTAAATCTAAAACCGCATAATCCGGCCGATATTGGTGAGCAATCTCAATCGCCGTGTCGTAGCCGTCGCCCTCAAAAACCACAAAACCGCGCCGCTGCATCGCCCTCTTCATTCGGCTGCGTAAAATATCGTCGTCATCCACAATCAGGAGCTTCATCCCGTCGGTCATCATAATCGCCTTAGCAAAATATTTCTGAGTAAACGTCCCTAGGACCGCTACTACTGAAGTATAACCAACAACTGCGGTTCGTGTACAACCGGCCAGCCTAGACGGAACCGACGGGATTCTGCCGCCGCGGCAGGGTGACCGTCACGGTTGTTCCAACTCGGGACTGCGACTCGATCCGGATCTGCCCTCCCAATCGTTCGACCACGCTTCGAGCCAGAAACACGCCGAGCCCCATGCCGATGCCCGGCGACTTTGTCGTGAAGAATGGCTCGCTAACCCGCTGCAAAATCTCGTCGGGCATCCCCGGTCCGCGATCCTTGATCACCACCGTCCACTGCGAGTCCAAACGACTCGTCAACCGGATCGGACCTTGACTTGGGACCGCATCGATCGCGTTTTTAACCAACGCTCGCAACGCCTGAGCGACCGCAATTGGAGGCAGCTGAATCAGCTCGGATTTGCTGGCAGCGTCCAAATCCAAACCCAACGGTTCGGTGATGACCTTTTGCAATTCAACCACCACGTCTTGCAGCAACCGCTCCGGCGTCGTCTGTTCGAACGATTCACCAATGACTTGGCCCGCTCCCACAGCCATTCGATTAAGAATTCGCCGACATCGATCGACCTCGCTGCGAATCAACGACAGATCATCGGCCAATTCCTCGGGCAACGTTGTCGTGCGACCCATCGCTTCCGCCTCTTTGGCCACCACCGCAATCGTCGAGAGTGGTGTCGACAGTTCATGAGCAGCCCCGGCGGCCAAAGTTCCCAACGCTTCATACTTTTCCGACTTGCTCTGTTGAGCTTGAGCTTGCCGCAAGTCCAATTCATGCTGACGCAGTTCGCCCGTCAATCGAGTCATGAAATAAACAATCACACTGCTGCATGTCAAAAATGCAATAAACAAACCAAAATGTCGGAGATCGCCCTGCCCGGACACATAAATCGGCGGCAACACTTCGACCCCCGACGCGATCAACAACGGATAATGCGAAAACAACAAGAAGCCAAAACTAATCGCCCCAAAAAAATGAAATATCACGGCCGTGATCCGTGGCAACAACACTCCCGCGAGGCTTAGATTGACGAAGAAGAACAAACAAAAAGGATTGTTCGGTCCACCCGTCAAATACAAGAGTGCCGTCAACGAGAACAAATCCAAAATCATGACCGTCAACAAGAGATAGTCGGCCGTCTGTTGACTCCAGTCGGATCGCGACGAAAGTCGAACCGACCAGGCAACCAAGCCGATGTTGGTCAACACCGTCAGCGAAATAACCAAACTCAAGGGAACAAATGGCAAGGCCACTTGAAAGGCGTACAGCACTACCGAAATCACCAACAACTGCCCGACACATGCGACCCAACGCAGCTTGATCAACCAAGACAGATTCACTCGCAGTCGTTGGCTCGCCCCCCCTTCATTCGGGCCGAGACGCCGAGTTTTTTCGGCGGCATCCGAAGCAGGCGTGGCTTTAGATTCCTTCGCAGTCTTTAAATTCATGTTATGATGTCGCACATCAAATTGGTGAAGGCGGAACGGCTCTTGCGGTCCAACGCCTTAAGATAGCCGCTACAACCTTTGCTTGGTAGGACAAGAAATGACGGAACACAAATTGGGCCCGCGGGCAGGCAACCGCCCATTAAAAAAATCTGTCCTGACATTGTTGCTGATTGGGCTGGCAACCGTCCCTTCCGTAGCGACGGTGGGGTTGTGGATGATTGCCCCCCGAGTCAAGGAAGGAGAACTCCCGGTTTCGTACCAGTTCCTGGGCGTCGCCGGTTCCGAGTATTACGCCCAACCCGCCGAAGCTCGTGAACCGTTGGATGACCCCCGACTGCAGATCACAAACATCGGCCTTAGCCCGATCAGCAACTTCAATGTCGTGATCAACCACTCCCACGAGATTCGCGATCCGCACCTCGTGTTAGCTCCGCAAGAATCGGTCACCTTTCGACTAAGGAGATTTTACAATCGAGCCGGGATTCCGTTCGTCCCGGAACTGAGTCCTGTAAGACATGTCCGGATCTTCGCCAAACAAGCGGACCAATCCCGCGCGTCGATTCATCAGGCCGTGGAGTTGCCACCTTCACCATCGGGCGACGCAAACCGGCCCTGATTCAGCGTCAACGTTCGCTGAAAACGCTTCGCGAGTGCCGGATTATGAGTCACGCACAGCATCATGCTGCCGGCCTCTTGCTGCATTTCCAACATCAAATTCGTGACAGCCTCGGCATTGGCTTCATCCAGACTGCCCGTCGGTTCATCCGCCAGAATCAACGCCGGTCGCATCAAAAGCGCCCGAGCTACCGCGACGCGTTGACGTTCGCCACCCGAAAGCTTCCCCGGGAATTGCCGATTCCGATGCTCCAAGCCCACACGTTTAATCAGTAAATCAGCTCGTTCTTCGTCCGACGGTTGTACAGCTCCCAAAGCCAATGCCGGAAGCAGAACGTTTTCCCGCACCGTTAGCTGAGGCAACAAATGATGGTCTTGAAATACAAACCCAATGGATCGATTGCGAAATGCCGCTGTTTCGAGCGAAGTCAACTCAAGCGGACGCTGTCCCGCCAACTCGATCGTGCCCGAATCCGGCTGCTCCAACGTTCCCAATAAATACAACAGGGTACTCTTCCCGCAACCACTGGGACCAACAATCGCCGCATTGTCACCAGGCTGAAGTTCCAAACATAGATCGTTCAAAATCGCGATCGACTGTTCGCCTGAGCGATATGATTTGCACAATTTGTGAACCCGTAATCCAACCGGGTCACACGATTCTGCCGAGCGTTGTTGCTGAGTCATCGCGTCTCCTCACGATGAACGAAGGACTCCAACTTCTCCCGCCACGCGTCCGGGATCTCCATCGATTCATGCGGCCGGTCTGGAGAAACCCGACAACAAACGGCGGTCACCAAACCCTGGGCAAACGGCCGCACCGCAGCATCCTGAAACCAATCTCGCTGACTTGTCCAACCACCCACCGGATCACCGATCGGATCCACCAACCCTGATACCCCGACCGCGTCCAAGAAGCGAAATCGATAAACACACGAAGAGCGTCCGATTTTTGCTACGTCGACCTGGACCCCAAAGACGTCTTCAAACCGGACCGGGCGGGCGTAATCGCATTGGGCCGAAACTCGCGGCCAACTAATCTTAAATCCGTCACCCGGTTGAACGACCGACCATCCCAAATGGCGCAAAAAAGCGTGCTCGGATTGCTCCATCCAGTTGAAAAACACTGAAAAATGAGCAATCCCGGCCGCGTCGGTGTCCCGAAACTCGACTCGCTCTAGCTTCTGAAAATACAACCGCCCGAGCCTCCCAACATACGAATGCTCGACGGCGAAGCCCGATCGCCGCCTTTATTCACCCACGTAGGGCATCAAGGCCATAAACCGAGCACGCTTGATCGCAGCGGTGATCGCATGTTGGCTGGTCGCGGTGCAACCCGTCTTCCGACGACCGACAATCTTGCCGTGACGGTTGACCAACTTGCGGAGAAATTCAATGTCCTTGTAATCGACATACATCGGGCGCGGACGCTGGCCATCTACAAACAACGGATCTCGCTTGGCCGAACGGGCACGGGCCTTTGCTTTTGCTCGCTTGCGGGCTCGAATACTCAACTTAATCACTCTTATAAAAAGGCGCGGAATCCACCAGACGACTCCCGGGTGGACGGGCCATTATCGAAAAAAATCAACGGAATGCAAGACGCATTGCGGAATTTGTGTCCAAATGAGCTCGAACAGCCCGTTTTTTAATATTCCGACGAAACCGCACTTAACACGCAGCCCTCCCGGCCAGCCAATGGACCGGCAGTCGGTCGAAAATCCGCGACAACCGTCACCAACCGCCCTGCCTCCCCAATCCGAACTAAATCCTTTGGCACCAACCGTTTCCACCCGCTTCCGCGTGACTTAGAGTTCGGCGATGCCCTCCGGTTGCCATCGAACGGCCGCTCTCGCAGCGATTCCAACTGGTTTGGCGTCACAAGTTCGAGTTTTGTTTCCCCTTTTTGAGCTTGCTGACGATGACCATCCCGACGCCACGCCCTTCTGTGCATTCGACCCAAGCCTGGACGATTTGGCTCTACCGCCTGCTGGACTGTTTGGGAATCGCCTATGGTGTTCATTTCATCACGGTGGTCATGCCGGAATACAACTCGGACAGTACATTCCTGTCATATTTGGTGGCCACCGGTCTGTTCATGATCGTCGCCGAGTTCTTCGGTTTGTACCGAGACTGGAGTGCGGTGAATTTCGGCAGAGAGGCCGGCTGTTCAATCTTGGCCTGGACGGTGACGGTCATTTTGCTGCTGGCCATCGGTCAATACAGTGCCTACACCCGAGAACTCCGGGCCGAGTCGCTGGCAATTTGGTACTTCGTCACGCCGGTGATCGCCCTTGCACTGCGGATCACTTATCGCACCATCCGAAAAATGCTGCTTCAGCGCGGCATCGGGCTCAAGAAGTATGCCGTCATCGGCTGCAATCCGCTGGGCGTTGATCTGGTGGACGGCATTTCCCATTCCGAAGCATTCCATCTGCAGTTCCAAGGATTTTACGAAGATCGCGAAACCACCCGCACCCAGGCCGCCGTCCACAAGATGCCGGAAGTCCTCGGTCGAGTGGAAGACCTGATCGAGGAAGTCAAAGCCAACCGAGTTCATGTGGTGTTCATTTCGCTGCCCATGCGCGCCGAAGCCCGCATCCAAAAAATCCTGGCGCTTTTGGCCGACTCGACAGCCTCCGTCTACATCGTTCCCGATCTGTTTGTGTTCCAATTGATGCACTCTCGTTGGACCAACGTTCAAGGCGTACCCGTGGTCAGTGTCTTCGAAAACCCCTTTTATGGGGTCGACGGGGTCTTCAAACGTGGCGTGGATCTGTTCGTGGGAACCATCGCATTGATCCTAGCCGCCGTCCCGATGTTGATCGTGGCCGCCGCAGTCAAACTGACCTCCAAAGGTCCCGTGTTCTTCAAGCAAAAACGCTATGGCCTGGATGGCAAGGCCATCGACGTCTGGAAGTTTCGCTCGATGACGGTTTGCGAAAACGGCCACGCGGTCGCCCAAGCCACCAAGAATGACTCGCGATTGACGACGATTGGCGGACTTCTGCGAAAATCCTCGCTCGACGAGTTACCGCAACTGTTCAACGTACTCAACGGAACCATGAGCCTCGTCGGACCACGACCCCACGCCAACGCTCACAACGAGTTTTATCGCACGCAAATCAGCGGCTACATGCTGCGCCACAAAGTGAAGCCCGGTATCACCGGGTTGGCTCAAGTCAGCGGCTGCCGAGGCGAAACCGAAACACTGGACAAGATGGAAGCTCGCATCCGTTACGATCACCAATACATTCGCGAATGGTCCATCTTGATGGACCTAAAAATCCTGATCAGAACCCTGTTCGTCGTCCTCAAACGCGAAAACGCCTATTAATACGCCGCAAATCATGTAGCGAACTTTATCGCAACTCGCGAAGAGTTTCGGCGCGCGGAGTGTGTGACGATAGGGGTAGGGGAGTCCGGAGCACCCGGACTCCCCTACCCCTATCGGGCTTCGTGACTTTCGGCGTTGGTTATTACTTCGCGTCACGCTTCAGAAAACGGCGCAAGCCGGCGGAGTTCGTTGAGTTACCGTTGCCCGAAGTCTCTTCGTTTACTTCTTGATTTTGCGCAGATGGAACCGAGTCGCAGGACACCGAACGTTCGTGATCCGACAAGAGCTTGTCTAAAACGCCGTTGACAAACGCGGGCGATTCTTTGCCGCCAAAGCGTTTGGCCAACCGAATCGCCTCGTCGATCGCAACCGGCATAGGGGTACTGCCCGATCGACATTCGAAGGCCGCCATCCGAATCAGACTGCGGTCCACCGCCGACATGCGATAAACACTCCAATGCTCGGCCGCCGCTTCGATTTCAGGATCCAATGTTTCTTTGGACTGACGCGTGCCGTCGATCAACCACCACGCAAAATCACTTAACGTCGAATCCTCGTCAACCTGTGTGAGAATATATTGGCGATCCGTGTCGCGAGAGCGTTGCGGATTGAACTCGTCCTGATACAAGACTTGCACCGCCGCTTGCCGAGCCAGACTGCGTCGTGACATGCGTTTAGTTTCCTATTCCAATGGCGTCCAGCGATCGAAGCCAAGCCTGAATCGCCATCTGGTTTCGGATCATTTCAAGCACTGCGGACGCCGCCTCCTCGCCCTTGTTGCCCATCACGCCACCACTTCGTTGCAGCGCCTGCTCAACGTCGTTGCACATCAAAACTCCCATCGCGATCGGCAACTCATACTGACTGGACATTTCGCAAAGCCGCAGCGAGATCGCTCGATTCAAATGTTGATCGTGGGTCGTTTCGCCCTTGATGACCGCTCCCAAACACACGATTCCAGCCAACTGCCCGGACGCGGCCAAAGGCTGAGCCGCTTGCGGCAACTCCCAAGCCCCCGGGACCTTCACGACCACGATATTGCTGGAAGCCACGCCGCCCGCCAAGAGCGTCTCCAAAGCCGCTCGCGACAACGACTCGGTGATGTGCGGATTGTACTCCGCCACGACGACTGCCACGCGGCATGCGGCTAGGCTCAGACCACGACCATCCAAAGTTTGTACCACCGTTTGCTTCCCAAAAAAACGCGTCGCGCTTACATACGTTCCGGATTGATGCCCATCAGGAACTCGGCATTGGACTTGGACTTCGACAATTTCTTCAACAAGCTCTCCAACGCATCGGCTGGATTGAGATCCGCCAAGACTCGGCGAACCGCATTGATCCGGCGATACTCTTCTTCCGCCAGCAAACGCTCTTCGCGCCGTGTGCCACTGGAATTCAAATCAATCGCCGGCAAGATTCGTCGATCCGCCAATCCTCGATCCAGCACAATCTCCATGTTGCCGGTACCTTTGAACTCCTCGAAGATCACGTCGTCCATGCGACTGCCGGTGTCGATCAAGGCGGTCGCGACAATCGTCAGCGACCCACCCTCTTCAACCTTGCGAGCCGATCCGAAAAACGCCTTTGGTTCTTGCATGGCCGAAGCGTCCAAGCCGCCGCTCATGGTCTTGCCACCCTGAGGCAACGAGGCATTGTAGGCTCGAGCCAATCGAGTAATCGAGTCCATGAGCACCACCACGTCCAAGCCACATTCGACCAGTCGCTTGGCCTTGGTCGCGACCATCTCGGCAACCTGGATATGCCGCGTTGGCGTCTCGTCGAACGTGCTGCTGATGACTTCGCATTGGCCGCTGACGACGGCATTGCGTTTCATGTCGGTCACTTCTTCCGGTCGTTCGTCGATCAGCAAGATGATGACGTGAACTTCGGGAAAGTTCTTTTGAATCGCCATGGCCATTTTTTGCAGCAACATGGTCTTGCCCGCTCGCGGGGGACTGACAATCAAGCCGCGTTGACCAAACCCCAACGGGCACATCATGTCGATCAGCCGAGTCGCCATGTCCTGGGGGTCATGTTCCAAATGAATCCTGGCGTTTGGATGAACCGGCGTCAATTCATCGAACCGCTTGACCTGCACTCCCGCTTTCGGATCACGATAGTTGATCGCATCCACTCGCAAAAGCGCAAAGTAACCTTCGTTTTCCTTGGGTGGACGAATCTGGCCCGCGACCATCATGCCATCCCGCAGACCAAATTTGCGAATCTGGCTGGGCGACACATAGATGTCGTCAGGACTACTTTGGTAGTGATGCTTGGAACTCCGCAAGAAGCCAAACCCGTCCGGCAAGACCTCGAGCGTTCCCTCGCCGTAAATCAAACCACGCGCCTTCAAACGACGCTTCATGATCTGGTAAATGAGCTGTTGACGGTTGGCGTCCTCGACTCGATCCACCTGCTCGCGAATGGCAACGTCTTTTAGCTCTTCGGTACTCAGCAAGTGCAATTCGGCAATCGCAACTCCATCGCTGGGTTGCGCGACGCGGTCGGCCGCTTTGGCTCGATCACCTTCAATGCTGATGCGTTCGGACAACGACAGCGGCTCGCCTGCCGCTTCAATTTCCGACAGCCGTCGATTGGCCGCCTCGGGCAGATGGCTGACCGGGCCTCGGTACCCGCGTCCGGAACGCCGGTCGTTATCGCCCGCCGGACGACGTGTATCGTTGGGCCGATCGCTGTGCTGTCGCGAAGGACCCGGTCGTTGAAAATGCGGATTTTGCCCAGCAGGCCCAGCTGGAGGAGTCGAGCGGCCCAAATTCGGGCGGCGCGCAATCGGTCGCGAATCGGAAGATCGCGAGTTCGAATTGGCATTCGATGGTCGCGGACCCGGACCAGGAATTCGTGGAGTTCCATCCGAGCGGCGATCTTCGGGCGCTGGATCTGAATCAGACGAGTGATCGGAAGTCGACATCGCTGTCTGCCTTGTGCAAGCGAATAAGGGCGGGGAGTAGGTTGGTGGTCGTCGAAAAATCCATTCATCACGGCCAGCAAAACGCGGCGGGATACTTGAACCTCATACGTCGAGGCCCAGGCACTAAGTTGCGATCCGATCAGAAGTTATCGCTTCCCAAATCCTCCGGACTTGGTGGTGCGTCGCTTCTGGCGAACCGTTGTTGTCGATCGTTCGAGTCGAGCGGGCGATTTTTTCCGCGATGGGCGTTTGCAACAACTCGCGTTGCTGCCATTGCTCATGGGACCAACCTCGAGCTTGAACCCGAGCCCATCGCTGCGATTCGTTGGCTTCGACAAACACCAACTCGTCACACAGCTGATCCCAACCTGCTTTCAACAACACCGGAGCGTCCAGCACAGCCACCCGAACATCGGGGTCGGTGCGCCAAACCTCAAGTTGTTGCTGAATTTGGTCTTTGACCAACGGATGCACCAACGACTCAAGCCATTCCAGTTCCGCTGACGCTTGATCTGTCGGCGCAAATACAATCGCAGCGACTCGGGCGCGATCCACTTGACCCTGCTCGTCAATAACATCCGCCCCCCAGCGTTGGCTTAGAGCCTGAATCACGGACGGACGGCGATAAACTTCATGGACCATTGCATCCGCGTTGATCCATTTTGCACCTAGGTCTTGAAAAGCACGGCTGACAAAGCTCTTGCCGCTGGCAATCCCGCCAACGATTCCAATCAGCTTCATGATGGTTCGGTCGAATGGAAAAGTCGGAACGGAGGAAGGAGTGGCCAAGCAACCACCGGTTTCCCTGAGCCGTCGAACCACGAAAACGACTAACAACAGTCAATCGGTTCGCGGACACGAATTCAAGGAAACCGACGTACATTCTAGCCAAGTTGACTGACCGTTGCCAAGGCTTTTTGCAACTTCCCGCCAGAAATTCGCAACTATTTTTGGCTAAGAACCAAGCAACTTTGGTATGCTATGGCTAGGGCGTGCGTCTTGAGCAACGCCCCATATGTCTGGCCGATCCGTCTTGTCCCCCATTTTCGGAACCCCAATGACCTCCGACCTGCGAACCTGCAAAAACTGCCAAACGGAGCTTGTTGGCCGCTATTGCCATGTTTGCGGGCAAAAGGAAGTCACTAGGCGACTTTCAATTCGTGAGATCCTGCGGGAAATCCCCGAAAAAGTGTTCAGCATGGAGCGAGGCCTCTGGTTGACGTTTTTGTCGCTCTGGTCGCGACCTGGTCAAGTTTGTCTGGATTACGTGCAAGGAAAACGACAACCCTACGTCAACCCGGTCAGCTACTTCTTGATCGGTGCTTCATTGCAATTGCTTTCACTTTGGTTCTCGGCCCCGGTCATTCGACAAGCGGTGCAAGATTCGATCCATGCAGCGAGTCAGAAACCCGAGCAAGCAAAAATATTCGAGCGAATGGACGCCATGATTGGAGGTGATACGGCTGCCGAGATGGCGAACGTTTACCTGACCGTCATCGCCCAAGGCTATACCTATCTGGCGTTTTTTGCGTTTGCTTGCCCCTTGGCCTTGTTGTTATGGATGTTCCATCGCCGGGCAAATTACCACTTTGCCGAGATCATGGTGTTCACCCTCTACGTTGTGGCCCATTGCCTTGTCGTCACAGCCTTCACAACTCCGATATTCGTAAGATTTGGGAATGTCATGCAACTTCTCACAGCCCAGGGTCTCTATATCGGGATCATCATTTGGGCCCACCACAAGTTCTTCCCGCCCGGCATCGGACGACGATTGCTCACTCTGCTGGCGATGCTCATGGCCATGATCTGCTTCTTTGGAGCCATCATGGTTTTGTTCGGAGTCTCCTGGGCCGCCTACCTCGTTGCCGTCCGCCTGCAAAACCCCTAACGCATGCAATGAACGTATTCATCCGCAGTTCGGCTTTGCCATCCGCGGGGCAGTCCGCCATCCATTCAGTTCTGACTACTTCACGTTCTGGCGAAGGTTGCCACGGCCCTAAACATCTGTTTGCAAGCATTCACTCGATTTGATCGCCAAAATAACGCCTCGAAACCCACGAACGGCGATTGTCATTCGCTTCGAAAATAGGTAATCTGGCGACACCGAGCGGTGCCACCTATTCGTTGGAGCGAACCGCGACGATGAATCCTGGTGATCCGAGTTGGTGGAGCGAAGCTTCCTCCACGAACAAAGGTCGCTTGCAACATGATTTGACAACTTGGACTTGAAGGATCGCCCCATGAAGCGCGTGGTTACCGCCGTTTTTCTGGCTTGTTTGCTTGTTCTGACGTCTCCCAATTCTACATCCGCTGCAATAACCCTAAGCGGCAGCCAGTATTTTGAAGATTTTAATGGGATCGGAAGTGGCGTGCCGACTGGGATTTCGCTTGGCCAGGTGATTTCAGATCCGTATGGTGTGGCTCGCGATCTGCGAAAAACGGCCGGATCTTACACACACGTCTCTTGGGACGATACTATCGATTTCGACTTTAGAAATTCCGCTTCACCAACAGGAACCGACACCTCGACCAATCCAGATCGATTGATTGCGGTTCGTCAAGGAGTGTCATCAGGTGTGACAACTCCAAGTTTTCTTTTCTCGTTTTCTAAGACTGAAGAATTTACGGACTTCAAGCTTGATTTTGACGTTTGGGTGTTGCAAAAGGGTAATCGGAACACGACTTGGACTGTTCGTTGGGCAACGCAATCAAGTCTCCTCACATTCAATACGATTACGACATTTACTCCAACAACGGCGGGCAAATTGGAATTTCGTAATTTATCGCTTGGATCCGCCTTCGCAAATTCGACCGAGGCGAAGCACATTCAAATTGTCGCTACCGGGATTAGCTCTAGTGGCGGAACACGCGACGTTTTCGGGCTCGACAATTTCCGCCTTAAATTCACGCCTGCCGCCGTTCCGGAACCTTCGTCTGGAGTTCTGGTGGGACTTGTCGCGATTGCCGGCCTTAGCTTTCGACGGAAGCGATCCAAATAGAACTGCTCTCTTCGTATCTGTTTTAACCGCCGGAGAAGAGCTTCAATTGGGCGGGTGGCCGACCATCAGAAACGCCACTCCACGCGTCGCGCCGCAAGCAAAAACGAAATCGCTTAACCAGCTCCACTCCGCTCCCCACGCGGCCCGATGGGCACGACGGTTAACC
>JAUXWY010000061.1 GCA_030681235.1 Pirellulaceae bacterium
GACCCCACGAGCGGGCGTTCGGGGAGTGCTTCGCCGCCGTTGCTGGACCGATTGAATCGTCTCCAGCAAGTCTTCAGCCAAGACATGTTTGATCTTGTAAATTCGAATTCGCGGGTTGGCCTCATCCGAGGTCGCAGGCCGATCAAACAGACTCTTCAGTTCATCGACCGCCGCCAGCAAGTGATCAGGACCAGTCACAATCAGCGAACGAGTGTCCGTGCGGAGTTCGAACTTGAGTCCTACGGCGTCTCGCCCCCCATCGCTACCAAACCGTTGTTGCAAGGCCTTGGCGAACTCCGTGCCGGAAATATGTTGCAGCTGCACGATCGTGGTCGCACCGGTCTTTTGATCCAGTTGTTCGACCAACTTCAGGACCTCGGCGACCTTTTCTCGCGTGCCTTGAATCAGCAACCGATTTCCTCGCGTATCAGCGGCAACGCGGACTCGCGAAGGCGAGACCATCGAGAATCCCGGCCCTCCACCTTGCTGGGTCCGATTCGGGTCCGCTGTACTTGAACCTTCCAGGCCGGGCGTCGGTTGCTCCAGGTCCGACAGAATGCGGTCCAGCTCCGACTTCAGTTCCACCGCTGTCATGTTTTCGACGCGAATCGACTCGGTAATCGTTTCCTCCGCCTTGACGTCCAAACGGCTAAGCAACCGGTCCACTCGTTCCAAGTTCGAAAGCAAGTCCGTGATCAAGACCATGTTCCAACGATCCAAATAAGCGATCGCGTTCGAATCCGTTTCTGTCATTCGCGGGATAAAGGGAGCGACTTGATCTCGAAACTGTTGAGTCGTAATATTCTTCAAGCGAAACAACTTTGTCGCGTAAGGCCCGGTCGTCGTATCGGACTCATCCAACAGCAGAGCGGCAAACGGACGAAGGTCCGACAGTTGCACCACTTGGTACCATGTCGGCCGATCCGCCAACGGTACCAGTCCCAACCCGTAGAGCCGCAATAGTTGCACGAGCAATTCGTCGAGGTCCGATTCGGGAAACTGAAATTCTGGATTGATTTCGATTCGATACTTCGACAACATGGTTTGCTGATCGGGCGTCAGTAGAACATTCACCCCACGGCGAGCCCGGTAAAACTCGATCAAACCCGTCAGGTCGCTAATACCCCGGATTTGCAAAGTCGGTTCGTCTTGCGGAACGGGCAGCTCCTCGCCACCGCTAGGATCCTGAACCGCATCCTGACTGACCGCAATTTGAATGTCGGTAGCTTGCCCGAGTGATCGCTCGAGCCCATTCCCATCATGAGAACCTACAAAGCGGAGGATATTTGGAGCCGATCCATTACGCACGGAACTTTGGGCATTTGCAGAACCGGCCCAGAAGACGACAACGGTCAACACGATCAAACAGAACACTTGTTGCCGAAGCCACATACCAAGCTCCACGACCTGTAGAGGGCACTAACGGGCCCTGTTCAAAATATATCCCCAGTCATGTTGCTGGTATCAGTTTTTAGGAAAAACGGCAAGGGCGATCAGCTACAACGCCCGGAATACAATTGTGGGACTATGAAAGTAAAGATGTGGAACAAAGTAGCTTCAACTATGGCCCCTTCATCTCCAAATACTCCAAATCAAACGTCCAAGCCACTCGCTCCGATTGGCCAACCACTTGTCCACCTGTTGTGGCATTGGCTGTCACCTTGCCCACTCGCAGCCAAAATGGTCCGCTTCGCTCCAACGCTTCGAACGTCGCAACCACGACTTCCAAAGGGCCTTCGACTTGACAGCCCGAAATCACCTGCTTCACTACCGAACTGTCATTTCCCCGCCTTTGCCCCAACTCCGACGGCTTGGCCGCGAACGAGACACCGGCCGACTGTTGCACGCCTCGAATCTGCTCCGTCAGTTTTCGGCGGTCACTCTCGCCCTGCACCACAAACTCCAGCTTGCCGACCGCCGCCTCCAATTCCAGTAGCGTTTCGGAATGCCGCCGGTTCTCCGCCGCCCAAGACTCCGCCGCAACCAACTCGGCCTCCGCCCAGCGAGCTTCTCCCCCAGCCCACCACAGGCCGATCAAACCAGCCACCATCCCCAGCCCAACCAACACAAAAGGCCTCATCGGTTCACCCCCGCGTTCGGCTGACGAACCGCTTTTTGCTCACCGCTTCGCCGAGCCTCCACCGTTTTGACCTTCGACCCGCCACCCAACGGTTGTGGCACAACATCCCAGCCCGCCGCTTTAAGCACTCGCTCCGCAGGCCCCACATCGGCAAACTCGCCATTCAACAAGACTCGTCCGGGTAGGACCTCCAACCGAGCCGCTCGACCAGCCTCGCTGACCGCGGCCGCCGTCGCTTCAACCCCCAGCGGAAACTCCTCGGCCAACAAACTCGGCCGCTCGCCCCAATCCCGCACGGCCGCCAACGTCGATCGCTTCGCCGCAATCTCAGCTACAAACCACTCTTCCGTCCGCCGCCTCGGCAGTTCGACATGCGAACGCCGCAACCTTCGCTGCTGTGTATCTCGTAATCCAACCGCCGCTTCATGATCCAAAGTCGCTTGATAGTAGGTCGCTCCGGCCAACCCAACCACCGACACCAGGGCCAACAACAAGACCATCTGCAATGCCCGCTGCAATCCTTCACGCAGCTTTCGACTCTCCAACGGACCAACCGCCAAGTTTCCAACCCACGGCCCGCGTTTCTTTGTCCAACCTGTCGGCAACGTACCAACCGCCGCAAGTACTGTCACTCGCTCGCCATACGCACGACGCAGTTCAGCCCCCGCCTGCTCATCAACCTTGGCCCACACCGCACCCGACTCGCCACCCACCGCCCAACACCGTGCCACCAACGATGGAGCCCCCCACGCCAGACTCCAACCCACCAGCTTCTTCCCACGCTGGACCAGCAGATCGAACCGCTCACCCTCCTGACAGACGTACAGAGAATCACGCTCACCCCACGCAGTCCGGGCCAACTGCCACTCCGCCAATGCCAGCGGAACCAGAAATTCCGCTTCGACTTCCGATCTTTGCAACGCTTCGACCAAACTCTTCAGCGGAGCCAACTCCGTCGCGACCACAAACCCGGGAAAACAGTCCGGCTCCACCACAAAATGCACGTCTTCGGCGTCAAACGGAATCTTCTCTTCCAACTCAAACTTGATCTCTTCACTGCTCTTAACGCTTTTGCTCCCGCCACTCACCGGCTCCCAGTAACACAGCGTCGAATCCAACAACACACCGACGCTTGTCAAACCAACCATCCGCTCCTTCAAACCCGCTTCAATCGCCTCGGCATTCTCACCAATCGAAACTCCCAACGCCTCGCGATTGCCGTTCTCAGCAATCCGAACCAGTTGTCGCTCCGAATCAATCAGCCACAATTCTCGACCCACGTCCAAAACCTCAGTTCATCCCCTCCGGCAACACCGAAAACCGCTGCCCACCCATTTCAAACACCGCCGCCTCGACCGTCACTTCAACCAACCGGTACTGCTCGACTTCCTGCCCAACACGCACCACTTGCTTCCGCTCTTGACCAGTCCTCGCCACCACCACCAAACTCTCACCGGGCAACGAACTGACCAAGATCGACACAACTCGCAAACTCGGTGGTGAAAGATTGGCTACCAGCACAGGCTCTTGGCTTGCGGTTTCGACCACCGCTGTCGACGGTTTCTCGCTAAACAAATACAGCCCTTGCCATCGTTGCACATCCAGCGACTCCAGATTCGGTCGGATCACCGGCTGCACCGTTTCGCGAACTTCACGATCGTCCGACAGCCCACTTCGCTCCGTACCCACCACCGTTCGCCACAGCCACACGCCATTCAATAGCAATAGCCCAGCCGAAACCAAGTGCAAAACCATAATCGTGCGACGTCGACTCATCGGCCATCACCACCGAAAACCATGTATTCGTTCCACAACTTGTTCATTGCCCACCGGCACCCCTTCGCGAACGCACAAACTGCTGCGAGTCCGCGAACCCTCCACAAGACTAAGCCACAACGAATACGACGTCGATCGTTGCGTCACCAAACTCGTCACAAACCCGCGATCCCGTTCGTTCAGATCCGCTCGTTGCACCACGTCCTGAACGGTCACCGAACCATTTGCACTCGCTCCGCCCGCAGTAACTTCGTTCCGAGCCTGCAACAGACGCTCCACCGCCAACGGTCCCACCCATTTGCCCACGGTTTCCCGCACCAGCTTGTCGTCTGCGAACAAGTGAACCCGGTTTCCCCACAAGGTCAAACGTCGCGAGCCAATCACAAACTCCTGAGTATCATACCCCGGCAACAACAACCAGACTTGATCCCAGCACTCAAGACCATCTTCCGTTCGGCTCCGACGATTCGCCTCAGGCAACAAACTTAGCCCCGCCCGCAGCTCCGTCGTACTCCATTGATCGACGACCCTTTCAACCTCGCCAACCGACTTTGCCCGCAACATCAAGTTGAGGTCGAGCTTTTGATTCTCATCTGCCAATCGAGCAAACATTCGTTGCCCGGCTAACTCGAAGCGAAACTCACGCTCCGCCTTCCCGATCAGCTCACCCTCTTCTTTCTGCAACAACCTTCCGGCGTCTCGTAGCAACATCTGCTGACAACTATGACTACCCCAGCGATCCTGCAATTCAGCCGCCGATAGCCGAACTTGACTCAGCCGATTGTGACTCAGCCCCGCAATGCTGGTCAGCACCACCACGCCAATCGCCAGAGCCACCACGCTCATCAACAGCGTGAAGCCACGCCGACCCGTAAAACGACCGTGCCCATGCCGCAAACCAGTCACTCCACTCACTGCCGCACCCCCTGCCGCACCAGCGGGAAGACATGCAAACGTGAACCGCCCATGTCGTCGCCCTGAACTTTCATCGTCACCATGAGCAATCCCGGATCGACATCATGAGCCGAACCCAGTTGCCACGAAAACTGTTCGACTCCAAAACACATGACGGTGGTTGATTCTTGTGGGTCTACACCACCAACTGCCCGAGCCCGTCGCAGCAAACGCGGTTCACCTTCCGCGGGTACCACGACCTCGTACCAAACCACACTGGGCCCCAGCCGCGACTCGCCCACTTCAACCGCTGCATATCCGTCCAACAGTAACCGACCTGGATCCAACCGAACCGACCGACTGTTCGCAAAGTCATGCTCCATCTGCCGCCGCACCCGTCGCAGCCATCCCTCGTCCGGCCACGACTCCCGCATCTCTCGTTCGCGGCGACTCATCGTGGCCACCACGCCACACAACAACGACACCACCATCGCCCCCAGCAACAGAGCACACATCAGTTCGATCAACGTCAGACCATCCCGTTTCACTTTCAATCCTGATCACTCGCTTCACTGGGACGTGCTTCTGAACCCAACAACTCCAACTGCACCAACAACAGGTCCTTTGAACGCACCTCCAACCGATATTTGACAATCCCCAGTTGTCGCAGCTCCGGTTCGGTCGTTACTGCTGCCACTTGCCAGACCATCGGTTCATTTCCGTCGAACCGTCCCGAACCGATTCGCGGCCCCGAGTCGCTCCCCCGTTCCATATACCAACTAGCCACCAACCGATCCGTTTGGTCGATTGCCTGCTGCATTAGTGCTGCTCGCCGAAACTCTTGCCGATGCTGGTTAAAACTTGAGATCACAAATCCAAACAACAGCCCACACAACAGCAAACTGGCTACCACTTCAATCAAAGTCAAACCGTTTAACCGCCGGAGCAGAGTCCTGCATGGGCGAGTCTTCGCCGCAGCATGACGTCGCTTCGCGTTCGGCCGATCGCAGCTCAATCCCATCAGTCATTCCCCCGCAACCATCGCTCAGCCAGCTCACGCGATTCAAACTTCTTTCGCTGCCCACCCGCCAACACGGCCACCCACTCTGGACCGCTTGTGAGCCCATCGTTGCCAGCCAACCCCAAGAGCAACACCGGCGATGTACCTGCTGCCGAATACGGGATTTGGAATCCCAACTCTCGCCGAAACGTTGTACCTCGGCTCACGCAAACCAACTCCAAGCCACTCGGCAGACTCAAGTTCGCTTGCTTCACGACTCGTCCATCCAGGTACCGCAATGCAACCTTCCCATCGCTTCCCAACACCAATTCCATTCCTCGCCCACTCGCCACACTCAACTGCCGAGCCCGATCGTCCAGATCCAAAACCGTATCCAACACCCGAGCCGCTTGAAACCGAGCCCACACGCCTCGCATCGAAACCGAAACTGTGGCCGCTACCATCCCCAAAATCACCAACACCACCGCCAGTTCAATCAGACTCCACCCGCTCCGGCAACGACACGTGCGAAAGCTGTTTGGCTTTGGGTGCCATCGGCAATGTAGTGGTGCCCACACTCGAATCTACTCCTCAGCATCCGCGAAATCCCAACTACTAATGTCGGCATTCATCCCCGAACCACCTTCGACTTTGTCAGCCCCGTACGACACCACTTCGTAGGGCTGATTCGGTCGATTCGCGTGCAGGATCAAGTCATACGAGTTGCCCCACGGGTCTTGCAAATTGCCAGTCAAGAACGGAGCACCGCCGTCCGTTGGTTTGACCAGTTCATTTAACGTCGCTGGATAACTTCCTTTCGCCGCTTCAAAAGAATCGATCGCATCTTGAATCTTGCGAATCTCCATCTTCGCGGTGGTCGTTCGGCCGTTGTCCAAATATCGTTTCACACCAACCGCCACGGCCGTCGCCAGCATTCCGATGATCACAATCACGACCATCATCTCGACCAACGAAAACGCGGCCCGACTTTGCTGCATGCCTGACTTCATTGCACGACCCATCTTTCACCTCCCACTAGGATATGTCTCCCGATTGCAAAATCGGCAAGAACGTCGCAAACACCACGAACCCAATCACGACCGCCAAGATGACGATCAACACTGGCTCGAGCAACGCCGACAACCGTCCGACCATCACGGCCACCTGGCTATCGTAATCATCCGCCAATCGACCCAGTAACTCGTCCAGCTGCCCACTTGCTTGCCCCACGCTCACCACTTGGATCACCACGGCCGGAATCCACGGCTCCACCGCCAACGCCTGCCCGATATCCTGTCCTCGCTGGGTTGCCAAACGGCAATTCTCCAATGCCGTCCGCACACAGCTATTCTTGGCTGCCGCCTTCGCCAAATCCATAGCCAACAAGAAATCCATGCCACTCTTGAGCAACACGCTCAGCACCAACGCCACTCGCGACAATTCCTGCTTCACAACCAGACGTCCGACAAACGGCATCTTGAGCCACGTCCGATCCCACAGGCTCCGGCCACGTGGGTTCTTCAGCAACCACGCCCAGGCACCCACGGTCGCCAGCAAAATCCCAAGCCACAAGTACCAATATAAAATCAAACCATTGGTCACTTGCTGCAACACCCAAGTCGGCCACGGTAGCTCTTTGCCCAAGTCAGCCAAGTTTTCGAGCAACGAGGGCAAGACGTTCGTCATCAAGAAGATCGTCACCGACACGGCCACCACCAAAATCACCAGTGGATACAGCAGGGCATTGATCAAGCTCGCCTGTTGACTGGCGGCTCGTTTTTGAAACTTGCCCAATTGATGCAAGATCTCATCCAGGTTCCCAGCATTCTCGCCAACCCGGACCAATGCAATCGTCAACCGATCAAAGGTCTGAGGATGTTCACCCAGTGCGTCCGATAGTGATCGCCCGCTCGCCACATCATCTAAAACCTGTTGCCACAATTTTCGTAGCGATCCCCGGCTTTGTTTAGCGAGCGTTCCGATCGACTCATCCAATGGGACGCCCACACCGAGTAACGTCGCCAAGTCGCTCATCGACTCGACAACCTGTTGCCGCCCCGGTCGCCGCCACCAACCATCGGCTGACCGCCCCGACTCGTGGGCTACCGACTCCAGTTCCAATACGCGGAACCCTTGCGTCCGCAACAGATCTCGTGCGGCTCGGGGCGTATCCGCTCGCAGCGTTCCGGAACTCGCCTGCTCCACGGCGTCCAAAACTCGATAAGCAAAAACAGGCATAAGAATCCCCGCTCAACCATCCCACCTCGTATACGGCATTTCCGCCCGCTGCCACTCCCCCTAACGCATTCTAACCAATCTCACCAACAAAATCCCACAATTCCAAAACAACGAAATCTCAAATCTCAAATCATCTCTCCCCACAATTATCTCTTCCCGCCTTCTTCCTGGCCAAAATCTTCCTGCCCTCACCCAATCGATTTTCATCCGTGCCAATCCGTGTCCATCCGTGGCTCCCTTATTTCTGATCTCTCAAATCATCCCATTCTTCAATCGGCTGTCCTCCTTGAATCTGCTGGAAATCTCTCTTCATCCGCACCAATATCACCCGGAGCCACCTCCTCCATCACACGATCCCTTCGTGGCGTCCCACTCTCAGGACTCGCAGCCCCACTCCCGCCAACGGCCTTCAACTCCTCAGCATCTCGCCGATTCCGATCGCGAATTTTCGTCAACTGCAAGTTCGCCCAATCCCGCCACCCCGGCCGATCATCCTTGGCGACCACTTCTTCCAGTAACGCCTCGACCTCCAGATCCCGACGTTCTTGCCGCACAAACACCCGAGCCAAATGGGCTTGGTACACGACACAGTCTGGGTCCAACTGAATCGCTTGTTGAAAGTACGATTCCGCCGCTGGCCAGCGTCCACTGGCTTCTTGGACCATCCCCAGATGATTCAACTGCACGGCCGGTTCGGTAGCAATTTCTAATGCTTGATTGAACCGCAAAGCAGCCAGATAGTACTTGCCTTGATCGAAATACACTCGGCCCAGATTATTGATCGCCGCTTCATTCTGTGGATTCATCTGCAAGAGTTCGCAATACCGACTCTCGGCCACATCCCATTGTCGCTGCTCCCGAGCCTCATCGGCCTGCCGCATCAACAATGCTTCCCGTTCGTGGACCGTGTCGCGATTCCGAAAGCGGTACAGCAGTGACCCAGGGTCGGTCGCCAGCGACGAACACCCCACACAGCTTAGTCCCAAACACAAAATGACCCACTGCCAATACTGCTGCATCCGTCATCCACCGCCCCAGCACTCAGCCCCCAACACACCAACTCGTCCCTATCCCAAAAACCGCCCCCCTAGTCAATAAACCCTCCCCACCGCTAGCAACATCCAACCATTCTCTCGCATTGGCCCTCCGAATTACGAACTCTGATCTCACAAGCCTTCCCTGCCCCTTCAATCTGCTGTCCTCCCTGAATCTGCGGGAAGCCGCACCGTCATCCGTGCCAATCCGTGTCCATCCGTGGCTCAAAACAGATCCTCTGAATCCCGCACCCTGATTTCTGAACTGGAAAATTTCACATCTCAAGCTCTTGTCTCTTGCTGCTTGCCTCTTAAATCTCACATCTCAAAATCTCACATCTTAAATTCCAAATCTTAAATTCCAAATCTTAAATCTTCCTTCCTCGCATCTTCAATCTGCTGTCCTCCCTGAATCTGCGGGAAGCCCCGTCATCCGTGCCAATCCGTGCTTTCTTAATCCACTAGCCTAACCACTATCTGCACCAAACAATCTCCGCCTCAAGTTCACCGCCTCTTTCCTGCCCTACCAATCCTTCAACGCTGCCGCAATACCCCTTCGCCGCAAAAATATGGCCGAAAAATAATCTTTGCCGAAATTTGGAAAATCAATTTGCGTCCGTCGAAACAATTTGTACAATAGGCACCAACGGCTGGCGATTCGCTCAACGGATCAGCAGCGAAATACAACACCCAGCTCGCTGGTTAACAATCGTTTCGGCTTCGACGTTGCACGTGTCGCGAGACTTCTCGAACATGTCAGCAACACCGAAGCTGAGGTAGGTGCAGGATGGGTCGGCCCAAACGAAACGGCTTGGTGATCATCACTCCGTTGTGATGACTGTCTTTTCACTTGGGGTTTGGTAAAGTTCGCGGCCGGTTCAAATACCGCTGGACAAAACGCAAACGGGCGGCTTTTCTGATATCACGTATTGTTTGTTTTTTTCAAGTTGCGGCGAACCGATGACGGGTCCGCTGCGTAGTAATTTGTAGTGACGATCCAGGTCGCGTTGTAATAGATGGCAGCGAAGGATTTGGATTAGTAATCGAGTTGTAGTAGTGGTTTGATTTATTCCTGGCAGGAACCAAATCGGGGACTTTTCGAAACGGCAGTGTCTGGACGTTAGCGTCCGTTTGACGGAATTGCTCACATGTTGATGCCTGCATACTGATGCCCCTTGATTGGGGCATCATTGTGGCGTGAGTTCTGCCAATACACGATGCTGCTGTACCGCGAGTCGCTTGTTTGGAATTTTGCCCAGTAGAACTTGGGGGATCGCTTGTCTACCAAAGCGTTATACGGAATTCTTTCCGTCGGAATCGTTGGCGTCCTGTTCGCGGGAATTGCCTACCAGCAAGGGTGGTTTTCATCGCAGCCTGGGGCGCAGAACGCTGATGCAAAATTCGGCAAAGGCGATCAGGACGTAGAGAAGCTCGGACCAGCTCCGGACGGTTTCCAGTGGGTCGGCGGAGTCCTTAGACCTGATTCCGACGTCATGCCACAAGAACCGCTGGAACTGCCGGACATTGGCGACCAATCGATCGGTAAACGAATGGGGCGTAGTCCAGAGATTGATCCGAATACAAACGCTGACACTCGCAGCGTCGCCGAAGCACTGGCGAAACCTGAAAAATTCCCCGAGCGGCTTAGCCCAGCGTTTCCAGCCAAACCGTTCGATCTCGATGGATTCAAAGCCGACCCGAAAGCGTATCTCACGACGGTCGAGCCAGGTCGGATATGGCAGTCGCTGGAAAAAGCGGAAGGCGTCAGTCAATTGTCTCGGCAGAGTCCGTTGTATCAAACCCTGATTCAAGGTGAAACGGTAGCTCTGCGTGTCAAAGCGATCCCCGGCGCGCCAGTGACATTTCATTCATTTGACCTGGGGCATTTTGAAAATCGATTGACGACAACTTCCGTCCAGGCGGGAGACGATGGAATCGCCAGTGTGAATTTCACCGCTTCGGGCGGCACGTTTGGCGAACTCAACATTTTAGCAGCGTCACCACAAACCAGCGGGCAAGTGAACTTTGTGGTCAAAGTCGGATTGCCAGCCGTGGCAGCCGCTCGTTAATTCGTTTGTGACACCAGGACTTCGCAAGACAACTTAGGAATTGGCGGTTCGTGCCCCAGCACGCATCGCTGGGATCGATTCGGAAGG
>JAUXWY010000063.1 GCA_030681235.1 Pirellulaceae bacterium
CAACCATGATCGTGCTCAACCCTGCTGCTCCAACGTATGAAATGCTCGCTGAGATTGACAAATCCATTCTTCTCGAATGTAAATCAAACGATCTTCGCTGCACCACGAGCGAGCCCGATGATTTTTCCGATCACGCAAAACTCCATATCCGTTGGTTTCCGGACGATAAGTATCACGTCAGCTCGATTTGCCTGAGGACCGGCGAGCCGCACAAACATCTTCGATTACTTTCACAACTTCCCGAGTTGACTTTGGTGATGATGCCGTCCGCTAAAGATGATGAGATTGCAAGTCTGAAATTCAATTTTCCAAACCTGGAATTCAACCAAGACTGGCAATGATATCGTGGTTCTTTGAGTTTTGGATCAATGATATCGACGGCAGTGATTCCGCTTCGAATGACGTCATCGGGACCAGCAATCATTCCTGATCCCTGAAAGCTGACTCCTGTCTACGTTTGGTCGACAATTCTTCCATCTTCCATGCGAAGAATTCGGTCAGCCATTTCCAGGATCCGATGGTCGTGGGTCACCATGACGGTTGTGGTCCCGCGTAGCTCGCCAAGTCGTTTGAGGATCCCGACCGCTTTGAGGCCGGTGTCCCGATCCAGCGCGGCGGTGGGCTCGTCCGCAAATACGATCTCTGGGTTTCCGACCAACGCGCGGGCCACCGCCACTCGTTGCTTCTGCCCGCCCGACAGCTTTGCCGGGAGATAATGGAGACGATCGCCCAGACCAAGTTGCTCGAGAATGTGGGTGGCAGCCGCATCGTATTCGTGACGGTGCGCGCTGCCGTGAACTTCTAGTCCCATCCGCACGTTTTGTAAGGCGGTCAGACTTTCATGCAAGTTGTGGGCTTGGAAAATGAAGCCCAACCGGCGACGCATGTTGTTTAATGTTTCATTGGAAGCCCCGAAGAGTTCCTCCCCCAACAACCGGACGCTGCCCTCTTGAATCTCGCGCAGACATCCCATTAGAGTCAGCAAAGTTGTTTTGCCTGAACCCGACGGCCCGATCAGGGTGGTGAGTTTTCCGCGCTTGATTTGCACATGGATATCAAACAGCGTCTGCACCTTGGCGGAACCTTGTCCAAACGAATGGTTGAGACCGGTCACGACAATAGGGTCTTGCGAAGCGGATGGAGTCATGGGGGTCTCGGCTTAGAACAAATCCGCCGGATCGGCATGGGTGAGTTTTCTCATCGCGAATATTCCGGAAAGCGAGCAGCTCAGCACCGTACCAAACAACACCAAGATCGCGCGTTCCCAAGTCATGGCAATTGGCAACCCGGTGGCCTTGGCCATGACCGAGTAGATTCCCAAAGTGGCCACAACGGCGGGCAAGAAACCAACCACCGCCAAGATCACGGCTTCCTCCATCACGACGCTCCGAAAGAACGAAGCCTTGTACCCCATCGCCTTAAATGTCGCATATTCGGACAAATGATCCGCAACATCCGTGGAGAGAATTTGATAAACGATCACGAGACCCACCAGCGTTCCGATCGCGACCCCGAAGCCAAAGATGAGTCCGACCGGGCGGCGAGTCGTTTGGTAGGTCACATCTTGTTCTATCGCCTGCGAAAAGGATCGCACTAGGACCGCTTCCGCAGCTAGTTTCGCGGCGATACGAGCCGCGACGTCCTCAGGGTCGCTGCCACTCTCGACGTTCAACAAAATATGGTTCGGAGCAGCCGATGACCGCGCTGGAAACAGTCGCAGGAACGTTTGGTCCGACACGATCATGAATCCGTCGCCCGCAAAGCCGGCTCCCAACGAGAACGTGCCGGCCACGGCCAACTGCTGATGATTGGCTTCGATCCAGAGCGGCGAGTTGGCCGAGACGTTGGCTAACTGTCCCGGCCTTAACCCACGCGAGCGTTCGTCCATCAATACATGGTTGGACAAAGGGAGCACGGAAATCTGCTCCAACACCGGCCCGACAAACGAGTGGCGCGTGGAATCGAAGCCAACCACGGTCAATTCCAACCGAGTGCCATCCGCTTGTAGCCAAAACGTTTTCCCCACGAAAATGGGTATCGCTTCGCGGACACCCGGCACGGCCAGCGCCTGGTACATTCGCCGACGGGCAACGTTCGAGCCGTCGGTGAGACCATTGCAGTCCGACGCCGAGATCATGACGTCGGCGTTCAGAATGCGGTAAGCCGAGCGGGTCGCTTCACTAAACGATCCCATCATGCCTAGCTGGACGAAAACCAAGATGCAGGCAAACGCGACGCCCGTCCCCGCAGCAAAAAACCGCAATTTGTTGGACACCAACTGCAGCCAACCGATGGGCATTCTGCCCAACCACCACAGCAGCAATCGGGTCACTTCGGATCCTCCACGGCGATCCGCCCGGTCACTTCCAAGTTCGTGAGTTTCGCGGCGCGTTTGGAGGATTCCTCATCGAGGTTCACTTTCACCACGACGATCCGAGCATCAGTATTGGCGGCCGGGTCATCGTCGACAACCGTCTGACGTTGAACGGAATACCCGATTTCGCTAACCGTTCCATGAAACGGCAATTCAAAGGCGTCCGCGCTTAACTCGACTTGTTGACCTACCAAAACACTGCTGATTTCTGACTGGTAAACTTCCAAGTCCGCCGTCATTCGCTGGATGTTCCCGAGATCAAGAATACCTCGAGCGCCGGGTTTTTCACCCGGGCGAGCGTAGATGTCCAGAACCGTGCCGCTGACCGGGGCGGTAACGACCCCACGAGCCATATCGCGTTTGGCGCGGTTCAAGTCGGCGACGGCAGCGTCCAACGTTCGCGCCGCGACAACCACGTCCGGTTGATCGTCAATCGCCTGAGACTCGTATCGTCGCAGGGTCGCTTCCGCTTTGGCGACATCTCCTTTGGCTTGTAGCGAAGCGGCGATGGCCTGATCGGTCTCCGATTGGGAAGTGGCACCTTTGCTGGCAAGACTTTGATAGCGTTTGAGCTCCTGATCCGCCAAAGTCGCGCCCGTTTTGGCTCGCTCCAGGACTGCCATGGACTCCTCCAAACTAGCGGCGATGCTGGAGCGAGTTTGTTCCAAGGCGGCCTTCTGAAGTGCGACGTTCGCTTCGGCCGACGCCACGGCCGCTTCCAGACTTTGATTGTTGTCCAGCAACGCGAGAACGTCACCGCGACGGACCTGGCTGCCAATCGCCACTTTGATCTCTTCGATCCGGGCATCACCAGCACCATAAGGCGGCGAGATGGTGATGACTTTGCCATCGGGCAGAAGTCGGCCGAGCGCGACGACACTGCGGATGGTCGTTTGTTTAGGCACGTTGGTCGCTGCCGATTCGATGGGCACCGCAATGGGGTTGCTCGTGCCTCCGCCTGGCTTCAGTCCCGTCAGCCGAAGAAAATACCGCAGTGCCGGAGGTTGGACATAGATCCCAATCACCGCGCCCGTAAACAAGAGCAGTGGAATGAGCGGCAGCAGCATGTACTTCGGCAATGCGGGCTGTTTCGTCCGCGTCGTCTGGGGCGACCGCGTCCTCCGCAAAACGTGGGACGGGTCGTCCAGCGGTGCAATGACTTGCAGCGGTAACTCACTCTCAGCAACGTCGTGGTTCTGACCGGATTGATCTTGCTCGTTCAAATCGAGGCAAACTCCATTAACATGGCTTCTTTGTGGTCGGCGTGTTTCAATCCCGCCACTCCGAACCAGCAGCGAGTAGCGAGCAGCGACGCGTCAAATATTGTTCGGAGGCCGTCACACGGAAAGAGACCGATCACGACTGGATCTTAGTCTACAACGGCTGTTAAGAGTAGCCGCCGGAGAAAAGGCGGTTGGTGTGTATTGCGCCTCCAGATCGCGGCGAAGTCGCAAGCGAAACGTGACACGTCAACCGAAAACTAACCGATTGCTACCGCCGTCGGATGCTGGCGGTTTGGACATCATACACGTATGAAGTGATCGTCCCGTCCTTGATTCGCTCGACCACTTCCTCGATCACCGGCAACGGAACCAAAAACCATTCGCGAGGTTGCACGGTGCCGCCAAAACGATCGGCCAGCGCCAGGTCGATCCGAGCCCGCGCTAAAAACTTGTGTAGCAGCGATTCAAATCCTCGGCAATTGATATTCGCAAGCCGATAGACCGCGACAACTTCTGCTTCCGCCAACAAATACGTCGCTTCCTTCTTGGCGTTTGCGATTCTTTTTTCCGGTTCGCCCGTCGTCAATCCGATCTTGTGCAAAAGTTCTTGATGCTCTTGCACAAACGGATGGTCCGACAAACTCCTGGCGACATAAATCACTCCCGACGCCAAATCCGTTTCGTCCGTAACACCAGAAAAAAGCGGGCCCACCTCACGCAGATCATCGTCGGTCTGCCCGTTAAAAGGAACAATCCGCCGGCTGCCTTCATCTTTGTTCAGCGCTCGGCGTAAAGATCGCAACAACAAGTCGGCTTCTGTACCATTGTCGAAGATAACACGCAGCCTACGATCTCGTTCACCGTGTTCGGCGGTAAACCAAGCTTCTGCATCCGCAACCAACGTCTTCTGCCCGTCCAGGATAAACCAATCTCCTCGGCGAATTTGGGATCGGCTGCTGGTTCGAAACAACTCCGTACTTTGCCGACCGGTCTCAATGTCCGCTTGGACGGCTTCAAAGTCCAGTCGAAATTCGTCAAAGTCCACACAAGGCTTCCGCTGAGCAATTTCGTCCGCAACTCGGCGCTCCGCACCGCGCTGCCCAATGGGACGAACATGGGTCATCTTGGTGATGTCGCTGGCATTCGCGCCGACTCCCAACTCGTTCAAAAGTTCGTCATCACTTTCAGCCAAATAAGCCACTTCATCCTCTTGGACAACCGCCTGCAAGATTCCATCCGAATCCAGGCCTCGCAGCAAACTCAGGTATTCTTCACTGGCCCGGATTCGATCCAACCGAACGGCGTGCAATCGCTCAAAGATGTCACGATCCGCTCCGTGTTGTGGCGTCCGATCATGTTCCCGATAGAAACGCTGGACATCTTCAAACCCCGCGATGATCCGTTCCTGTTTCGCGGTATAAGTTTGTTCGGATCGAACCTCAACTTCGACGCCCAATTCGGCCAACAACACATCGTCGTCGTCCGTGAATGTTACCTTGGCCAATTTCTTCTTACCCATGAGCTTGCTCCTGCTTCATTCGCTGCAAAAACGCGATTCCTTCCGCCATCCGACGTTCCCAGGCGTCTTGGCTGGTGATGGACGGCAAGCGGCCACGTTCGTTCTTGAACCGCACCGCCCGTCGGGCCAATTCCCGAGCCTCCTCGGGACTCAATTGTACACGCCGCCCGGCAATCGCCATTTGCACTTGCTTGAGTCGATCTTCGTTCATAGTTTTGGCCAGGATATTGTAAGCCTCGCCAAACGGATTGATCGAATCGATCAAGTCCACATTCAAATCTCGGACATCGGTGACGTAACGACGAATCCCATCGATCAATGCTGTATTCGAACTTCCCGCTCCACCTCCCGACTTGTTGCTCCCCATTTGCAGCAAGTTCAAGGCCGCAATCGCCCGTTGCCGAACGGCTTCTTGATCGTGGTCCGACAGATCAGGGTACTTTTCGCGAATGATCTTGCCCATCCGTTGTTGAGTCGTCTCTTGAGGCGGCAATTCGTCATTTAATAATCCCTCTTGCACGGTCCGCGTGTCTTGCACAAACGAGGCAATGACTTCGTTCAAGTCCTCACGACAAATCCGTGTCGCCTCATCACTCTGCAACTCCGCCAAACCGTTGATCTCGATCGCAACCGAACCGGTCGAGCCATTCAGTCCCACGTTGCAACGACCGGGCTGATACCCGTCAGTGCCATAGTCCAATCCGGCCACCGGCCCGCTGGTCCCCACCTTCGGAAGAAATTCGAACCGCGGAGCCAGCACTTGCTCCATCAACAAACTGGCGGCAATCGCCTTGAGCGTATCGTTGACCGCCTCCGCGACGGTCTGCTCGCTGGCATCCGGTTCCGCGATCAGATTGGTGAACCGAGCCCGCACCTTACCCGGTGCATCCCGCGTGGCCCGTCCGACTATTTGCACGATTTCCGTCAGACTGCTCCGGTAGCCAATGGTCAACGCGTGTTGGCACCATA
>JAUXWY010000024.1 GCA_030681235.1 Pirellulaceae bacterium
CAGCCGTTTTCGCTTCACCGGTATGCATGACCGCTTGCAAAAACGTCCCCGTGGTCAGAACGATCGCCGCTGCTCGGTAGATTGCGCCGCCTTGGACAACCACACCGACGACACGAACTCCGTCGGCCGAATCCTCGGTCAACAGGTCCATCACAGTCTCTTGGCGAGGGTCCACGTTCGGACTATTCTCGACCAACCGTTTGATTTCCCGCTGATAGAGCTTCTTGTCCGCTTGAGCCCGCGGGGAATGCATCGCGGGACCTTTACTACGGTTCAGCATCCGAAACTGGAGACCGGTGCGATCAATCGCCTGCCCCATGATTCCGCCCAACGCATCGATTTCGCGAACGATGTGCCCTTTTGCGACTCCGCCAATTGCGGGATTGCAGCTCATTTGCCCGATGGTGTCCAGATTCGCGGTTAGCAAGGCACAGCGAGCTCCCAGCCGAGCGGCCGCCATCGCGGCTTCCGTCCCGGCATGCCCAGCACCAACCACGACCACATCGTAGTCGTAAATACACTCGCTACTTTGCACGTCAGTTACTATTGCCAATGTTGAAGCTTGCGGGCGGGCCAATGTCCAATAACCGACCCAATTCTGGCCGATTGTAACAAAGTTCAACGACAGCAGAAGTGGCAACCAATCGAAACTGGTTTGCATTTGCAGTAGGCTTGGGCTATGATTCGATTGTCTCTAAGTTGCGACCGAAAGTCCATCCGCTTGAATAAGGCCCACCCATGCCCATTTCTTCGCCCTTAAGCACCGACGAGGCACGCCAGATGATCCGGGAAGCGGGTCTGCGAGCGACTCCGGCCCGAATCTCCGTGTTGCAACTCGTTCAAGGCGCGACCAGCCCGCTGACCCACGCCGACTTGGTGGAGCAGCTGACATCCAACGGATCTGACGCATCCACGATATTCCGCGCTCTGAACGACATGACGGACGCAGCCTTATTTCGCCGTTTGGATTTGGGCGACCACGTTTGGCGATACGAGATGGCTATGGAACAGAACGCGGGGACGTCGCCACATCCCCATTTCTTGTGCTTGGATTGTGGTGTGATCACCTGTCTGGAACCAGTCGATATCCGACCTCTGACAA
Source organism: Pirellulaceae bacterium (assembly GCA_030681235.1). Classification (GTDB taxonomy): domain Bacteria; phylum Planctomycetota; class Planctomycetia; order Pirellulales; family Pirellulaceae; genus M30B19. The sequence goes on from JAUXWY010000024.1 coordinate 1,103, forward strand.
AAGAGAACCGAGAACTTAGAAAAGTCGGCAAGGTTACCGAAGTCTTGCTCAAGGGAAGCTGTTCGAGTTGCCAAGAAGAGTAGAGCACCAAGGGTGCTGATGGCTTGGATCATCGATCCACTTCTCGGTTGCTTCCTGCGCCCCCGAAACTCTTGGCGAGTTTCGCTACGGTCGTGACGGTCTTCTGCGGGCGGGTTGGGAATTTGGAACTACCCCAGCCGATACCAACGATAGATCAACTGCAAATAAAGTCCCGCTGCCAGTCCATGTGCCACGAAGCCCGCTGGGACCGAGATAAGCATAAAATCCCATTCCAGTTGGTAAAAAGCCACTACCCACAAACCCCAAGTGATCGCACCGAACACCGCGAGGATTGGGGCCGATTGCAACGTCGCGTACAACGCTGCATTCCAAGACTCTCGTGTTTGCCGCCGCGAGCAACAACGATGGATTATTCCAGTAATCGATTCGAGCATCGCAAGCCCAAAGAACCAAATCAACAGGCCAATGACAAGCACCCAAAACCAATTGGTCATCTGATACAACATTGAAATAAATGGATTGGGCCACCCGGCAAACGCTTCCCGATTGAAATAGGCGACATTAAAAGCCGCAGGAATCAACAGATACAACAGCGAATACCGCAAGCACCGGTTCGCAAGAATTCGTGTTGCCGACGAGGTCGCCAACACGACGGACGGTCCGAGCAACGTACGAGGAACTTCATACGGGTTTTCCGTGGACCGATCATTCGCCATTACGTTCGATCATCAATTGTTGCAAGCGTTGCTCCATCGCCTTGCCCGGCTTAAAAGTCACCGCATAACGCGAGTCGATCGGAATCTCCTCTTTGGTTTTCGGATTACGTCCCACTCGAGGGGCTCGCTTCTTGACCTCGAAAACCCCGAAATTGCGAAGTTCCAAACGTTGATTCACGACCAAGCTGTCGGTGATCACGTCAAACAGCTTCTCCAACAACTGCTTCACGATCGGTTGGGGCAGTTGCATTTCCAGCGCGAGCGCGCGGACAATTGTTTTTCGCGTGATGGCTTGTGAAGCCGCTTCGTCGTCTTCCATGGTACCCTCGCCTAGACGTGAAACACCTGCCGCTGTTCTTCGATCTGCCCCAACGAATAGAGCTTGCCGCGGCCGCTGCCTGGACATACTTCGCAGGTTTCCGCCCACGCTTTTTCGCTCTTCAAGTTCGAGTCCCAAAACGGCCAAGTTCGGCACTGTCGTGGTCGCGCTGCATAAACCGTACACTTCCGCGTCTTGCCATCGAACAAGTAACAATCGCCATTCGAGAATTCTTTCAGTGAATAACGGATGCCAATCTTTCGAGTGTAATTGGCTTTGAATGTCTCCATGTCATCGCCCAGGCCGACCAACTTGGCGATGGCCTCCATCTCGGCCTGGTTGACCCAGATATACCCTTCGCCGCCGGTGCAACAATCTCCACATTCGGAACATGAAAACCGCAGACCATCTTTATACCACGGTTCGCGGCGAACTTCTTCTCGACTCAACGACAACTCCTTTTTCATTTGGCCAACAACCACGCCCGACAACATGAGCCAGCCATCGACTCCGGGCTTAGCAAATATACCAGTTTTTCGGGCCAACTCCAGCGACAACCATGGTTTAGCGAGCGCTGGTGTACCGGGTGTCAGCCGGCGGGGTGTGAAAAGGCTCTTTTCTTCAGCTATTCGCCGGCTTCAGCCCAATACCGCTAAGTTAACGACTTGATGTGCCACGTTTTTTCGACTCCAGGAGAC
>JAUXWY010000106.1 GCA_030681235.1 Pirellulaceae bacterium
TCCAACTCCTCGTTCGCTGACTGCAACTCCTCGTTGACCGACATGATCTCTTCGTTGGACGTTTTGAGTTCTTCCGTTGAACTTTCCATCTCTTCGATGGTGCTGTGCAACTCCTCGCTCATCGATTTCAGTTCAAATTCAAGTTGTTGCATCAACTCCGACTCATCATTTTGCGATTGTCCAGACGGACTCGCTTGACTTCCAGAGCCGGTAACCGTGTCTAATGTTGGTCGTGGATCGCGATCGTGAAAAATGACCAACATCAGTCCTTCGGCGTCTTGAAGCTTGGTCAACGGTCGCACCGTGACCGAACACGGAACGTAATGTCCATTGCGTTTTACCCGGGCGTCGTTATCAATAACGATCCGACTTTCGCGAATCGCGCTGTGGCACGCCAGTCGTAACCGGGTTCCCAGTCCCGCGCGCGCCATCGCCAGCAAGTCTTTGGTTAGCTCACCCATGGGAAATTCCAAGTAATCGACCATGGGCCCGGTCACGTAGAGTACCTCTAGTTTGCGACTGACCAAAACCGCTGCGGGAGCGTAGTCTGCGAGTAATAGCCGCTCGGTCAATTCCTTCAGGCTTTTCCTACGGGAGCCAGATGGCACGGTGTACGGCACCGATTTCACATGTTCATCAACTTTTATTAGCGGAACACTAATCGAGTCTGGACTGGAAAGTCCGATTCTGTGATAAACTCGCCATTTTTTAGAGATGGTCTCGAATAGGTCGGTCGTGCGACCTATAGATTCGGATGGCCCCAGCAACAGATAACCGTCGGTCGCCAACGCAAAGTGAAATACACCGATCACCTTTTGTTGTAATTCCGGTTCCAAGTAAATTAGTAAATTGCGGCACGAGATGAGGTCTAACCGTGAAAAAGGGGCATCTCCGATTAAGTTCTGATGAGAAAATACAATCGATTCACGGAGTTTTTTATTGATGCGATAATGACTGTCACCCACCGCAACAAAGAATCGCTTCAATCGTTCCGGGGAAACATCGCTGACCACACTTGTTGGATAAATTCCTGCCCGAGCAAATTCAATGGCCGTATCATCGATATCGCTGGCGAAAATCTGCACAGTCGGGGGCGTGATGGTCCGCTGCTTCGGTTCCTCGTCGGGTCGCCGCTTGTCTACCCCGTCTTTTGCCGTCGAATCGTTGGGGGAAACAGCGGGCTCCGCAGAGATACCTTCAAGCAACAACATGGCAATCGAATAGGCTTCTTCGCCTGTTGCGCACCCCGGCACCCAAACTCGGATTGGCGAACCGTCAGCATGTCGGGCGAGCAAAGTGGGGATGACGGCCTGTTCCAGCACTCGAAACGCATCCGGATCTCGAAAAAAAGCCGTGACACTGATCAACAGATCTTTGTATAGTGCCGTCGCCTCTTCCGGTTGTTGCTGCAACAAATCGAGATAGTGGGCCATGCTGTCTATTTGAGCCAATCCCATGCGTCTTTGGATGCGACGCAACACCATCGCCTTGCGGTAAGAGCGGAAATCGTATTTGGTCTGCGACTGCACGAATGTAAGCACTTGGTTCAATAGATCGGTCGATTCCGCTGTGGGCGTGGCTGCGGTTCCAGAACTGCTCAAGTACGGTTGCTCGACGTATTTGACCAATGCGGCCGGCATCTGTTCCGGAGCCAGTATGCAATCGATTTGACCCGTGGCAATCGCGTTCCGGGGCATCTGATCGTATTCCGCTGTATCGGGCTTTTGGGCCATCGTCATGCCGCCCACCAGTTTTATTTCACGGATGCCCATGGCCCCGTGACTGCCAGTCCCCGATAGCACAACTCCGATGGCTCGTTCCGTTTGGTCGTGAGCCAGGGAACGCAAGAAAAAATCCAGCGAAGTCTGCCAGCTACGTTGGAAGGGAGGATTCGTAAGCTGCAATTGACCGTTGCGGATCGCCAAAAATTTATTAGGCGGAATGATGAAGACCGTGTTGATTTTGACCACCATGCCTTGTTGGGCTTCGACGACCGGCATCGGTGTCAGTTTACTGAGCAACCCCACCATCAAGCTTTCATGCGTTGGATCAAGATGCGGGACGAGTACAAAGGCCATTCCGCTGTCGGCCGGCATGGCGCTGAAGAATCTCTTGAAACCGTCCAGACCACCGGCGGAAGCCACTATTCCGACAATTGGGAATCCGATCGTTGTATCTTGGCCAGGAATCTCCAACATGATTTCCGCCCTTTCAACACTCGGCGTGGCTTGTTACCAACTCCTTATTCTATCACTTGTCGTACAGCATCGATAGGCCATGAGACATTCGCCTGCATGCTGGTGGAATCCGCCATATTCAGAATGGCTTGATATTCGATTTTTGTTGCGACACATCCATGCCACAATCCTTTGGTTCCAAACGACACGGTTTGGAGTTCGTCAACACCGCATATGAGAAGGATAACCTGATGCGCGTTATGATTACTGGAGCTGACCACAGCACCCTGAGTCGATTGGAATCGTATTTGACCATCCTCGGCCACGAAACAACCATCGCAATGGATGGCATGGGATGCCAGGCCGGACTTTGCCAGTTCTTACCCGACTTGATCGTCATGGAACTGGATTACTCCTGGGGGGGGTATGACGGAGTGATGGCGACATTGATCGCCGATCCTGGATTGAATGAAATACAAGTGGTGTTTTTTACAAGTAACAGCCAACAACTCCCATTGAAATCTAGCCCACGCATCATCGCACGACTCAGACATCCATCTCAATCTCAAGAATTATCTCGACTGCGGGATTTGTTGGACAACATGGAGTTGGCTCGCGGTGGCATTTTACTTTCACCGGAGCTGGATGATGATTGGAACTTGGCTTGCGCGCGTGTGGTATCGTAAAGACAACGTCTAGCAATATCCGCTACACGGATTTCAAATTTCCTTCGATTGGCCCTGTTCATTGCAACCGCGATAGTTCCCAAGACGACAAAGCTGACGTTTGTTTCTGTTAACGCTACTTGGTGTGGAAACAAAGAAACGTGCTCAAGTCGTGAACAACAGGAGTTGATATGAAAACCGAATCAGGCAAAAAGGCTGAAGCTGGCTGCAACGATGGACGAGTCGTCGAGGTTTCGGGCAACCGACTTACCTCCACATGTGGCAAAGGCGATGACCACCAGTACACGGTAGGCAAGGACGCCAAGATCACTTGCAATGGCAAGGTCGGCACCTTGTCCGACATCAAAGAAGGTTCGACCATCCGAATGACCATGTGTCAGGATGACAAGAACAAAATCACGGCCATTGATTGCGGCCGACACATCCCTGAACTCGCGATTGTTTAGTCCGTTCTTCAGCGGTATCAATCGGATTGTCCGGGCGAACCCAAGTTAACAATCGTATCATAACCCCAAGGATTCATAGCTATGAATATCAAACCATTCACTGTCGCAACCCTGTCAACTCTCCTCGTAGGAAGTTCGATTTTTGCGCAGGAAACACAGCCGCCTCGAACGAAAGATCTAACGGTTCGTTCAACTCCAATTCAGTCAACTGGCGATTCACCAACAAAAGATCAGACCTTTGCAATTTGTTTGGCCATCGCCGATCAAGAGCAAGTTCTACTTTCCCGTTTTGCCAAAGACCGAGCGACACACGCAGATGTCAAAGCGTTTGCAGTCGCCTTAGAGAAGGCACATCAAACCTCCGTCGAGCAACTCAAAGCACTTTCACCACCTACCACCATTGGCACGACCACCGATCGGGCCAAACAAGCTGACGCCAATCGGGCCGAAGTGGCCGAGACGAGTTTGAAGCAAGTTGAAGACAAATCGTCGAAAGTTGATTTTTTGCAACTGCATCAAGAGATATCGACACAGTGCTTGAATGACAGCAAAGAAATGCTCAAGTCGAAAAAAGGTGCCGAGTTCGATCAATGTTTTGTTGGGCTACAAATTGCCAAACACGCGAGTTCGCACGCCACACTAACCGTGCTGCAACGACACAGCACGGGCAAGATGCAAGAGTGGATCAAATCGGCCTTGGCAACCAACGCCAAGCACATGGAAGCGGCGGTTGAACTGCTGGAAAAATTGGACGACAGCGATACGTCGACTCGATAAATCTGAGGGATACCCCTCAAGATTGAGTTCCCTTGCACCTGATCCTCGCAGCGGTTCGTTACAACGAATCGTTGCGGGGATTTTTTTTTTCTCCGCGGGTCTATTTTCCGCCAACTTCCGTCGCTTCGCCCGCGTCGGATTTGGGCGATTCTTGCTGCTTCTTTTCTTGAGCGGCGGTCCATTCGCGAAGGAGCATTTCGCGGGACATGATGACTTCGGGCAGTTCTTTCTTCTGTTGGATCAATTTCATCGAGATGCTGTTGACACAGTGCCGCGAGTTCTTGGCCGTGAATTGCTCGCCCTCGAAGACGTGTCCCAAGTGACCTCCGCAATTCGAGCAAAGAATTTCGATGCGATAGCCGTCCGCATCCAAGACTCGAGTCACGGCCCCTTTGATCTCGTCATCAAACGACGGCCAGCCGCAACCGCTGTGAAACTTGTCATTCGATCGATACAGTGGCAGATTGCATTGGCGACAGATGTACGTGCCTTCGGCCTTCGTGTCGGTGTACTTGCCTTTGAATGCTCTTTCGGTGCCCTTGTTTTGAATCACATACTTTTCTTCGGAATTCAACTTGTTGTATTTGGGCTCGTAACTTTGAACGTCTGCTTCGGTCATTTCACTCACGTCCTTGGTGTTCACTTTGGCCCCGGTTTTGGGTTTCTCGGCGGGCGGGGTCTCGTCCTGTCGTGGCGAATCCTGTTTGGATTCCGTCTTCTCTTGTCCGAACAAACTGGACGAACAAACGGAAACACCGATGGCAACGCCCAAGCCTAACAAGCGACGTCGGTTGGGCAGATGGGCTTCGGAGCAAGGCAGAGCGGAACCGCCGGCGGCTGACGTGTTGACGTCGATCAGATTGGAATCAACTTGAGGCTGTTGAGCGGCACTCATGTTTCGTTCTCCTCGCAGCAATGGTGGGTTTCACGTTTGGTCTGCTCCAGATCGTTCCTGCCGATGCCCCGCAATCGACGAGTCCATTGTAACCTAAATGCCGCCAGAATCAAAACACGGGTTTACCATCCGCCATGAAGAGAAGTGACGTGCTCGGTGGGCAGCATACCATTGGCGTTTGGTCTGATTCAAGGAAAACCGGCGTTTTCGTCGTCCGTCTGGCATGGTGACTATCCTCCGTCTGGGCTGGGGTGGTTCCAGCAGGTTCACGTATCAATTCGTCGCATCTGAAGCAGGCTCTTGAGGGCCCAGGTTCTAGCTGACGAATCCAATACGCGGATTTCCAATATCTGTGACGGCAAAATTCGAGAAAATCTGGGCTTTCTGGTCAATTCTGCGCGAAACTCCGCTCGGGAAGAACGGGTTCTAGGTAACTTAGAACTTTGGCGGGGCGTGGACCTTTACTGCTAATGACGGAATTTGAAGCTTATGGCTACCCTGAATTTGCTGAACTCGTGCGTCGCTGGCAGGAAGTACCAGCCTTCCACTCGTCGCCAAATCCTGGCCCGCATCGCCGCGAATCGCGGGGTCCGATGGGCGAGCCTGGTCATGGCGGTCGGCTTTTGGGGACTCGGCGATCACGGATGTCTGGCGGGAAGCGCGACCCAGGACGACGATGGCCGCCCGCGAGTGATGTCGCCCAACTTCCGCCAAGCAGAACAGTACAGTTCGACCTACCTCCGCCAATTTGTTTACAGCACGTCGGTCACGCCCAGCTGGATCGATAAGACCGACGAATTCTGGTACTCCTACAAAACAGCCGCTGGCACCAACTACTGGCGAGTTCATCCTGAGAACGGCACCCGCCTTCCATTGTTTGATCACGTCAAATTAGCCGGTCAGTTGTCTGTTCTGTCGCGACAACCGATCGAACCGACCCAGTTGGCGCTGACCCGTCTGGAAGTCAGCTCCCAAGACGACATCCTGAAGTTCGTCGTGGATCGAGTTCAATACGAGTACTCGCTCAAAACTCAAGAACTGAAGAAGCTTGCCCCCGCGACTCCCACCCCGGCGCCCGAAAGTGGTCGCCCTGCTCAAGGTCAACGAGAACAACAAGACCAACAACAGAATCAGCGGCAGCAGGATCAACAACAGCAGCAACAAGATCAACAACAAGATCAGCAACATGACCAACGACAACAGGAACAGCAACAAGACCGCCAACAAGAAGAGCGGCGAGAAAACGAGCAACAACGCGAGCGTGGCCAGCAACAACGCGGGGACCGACCTGGGGAAACCGCCAATGCCCCTGGCGCAAACGATGCCCATCGGAATTTCTCGCCGGATCGCAAGTCCTACGTCTTTGCTAAGGGACACAATTTGTATCTCGTTCAAGTCCCGGAAGAACCGGCTCCCGCATCAGAGCCCCCTCACGCCGATCCACCGGCGGCTGAAAATGAGCAAATCAAAGAAGAGGTGAAGCTGAATCAGCCCGTTTCGGAGCCGAGCGGATCCTCCCCAACCGCGTTCTGGAATCTACTGCAGGCCTCCGCCCAAGAATCACAAACGCAAACGACTCAGAATCCTGAAAAGCCTGCCGATGGCGAAACTAGTCCGGGTCCGAAGGTCGACCCGAAATGGGATAAACTGGCTGTCCAAATCACCACGGACGGTGTCGACAAGTACGGTTTTTCGGGTCGATCAGGCCGCCGTGGTGCCACACAAGAAACCAAAGACGATGCTTTGTCGCGTCCAAACGTCACTTGGTCAAAGGATTCTCAAAAATTCTACGTTTCGCGCTCGGACTTGCGGGGCGTCCAGGAACTGTGGGTGATCAATTCGTTGGCCACACCGCGTCCCTCGCTTGAGACTTACAGTTATCCGATGCCCGGTGAAGAGGCCGTTCGCAAATCGGAACTGTACTGGTTTCAACTTGGGCAAACGGCGCTTCAACGCATTATACCGCGCTGGAAGGATGAGTTTTATAGTGACGTCCGCTTCAGTGAAACACAGGACTCGTTACGTTTTTTGCGACGGGATCGGTTGTTGCGCAATGTGGAATACTGTGCACTGGATCTAGCCAGTAAGGAGATCAGGCCAATTTTCGAAGAGGGCTTTGAGAAGTCGACCATCGCTCCGAAAGCGATTCGATTCTTGAAGAACAACGAAGAAATGATTTGGTGGTCCGAACGGAGCGGATGGGGTCACTTTTATTTGTACGACACGCAGGGGCAGCTAAAGAATTCGATCTCCGCGGGCACTTTTTTTGCGGATCGTTTGGTTGATTTGGATGAAGAAAACCGCGTTATGTATTTCACGGCCATGGGGCGGGAGCCGGGAGAAAATCTAAACTTCAGCCACTTGTACTCGGTGCGATTGGACGGCGGTGATCTCAAATTGCTTAATCCGGGTGACGCCAATCACTCGTCGATTCTTTCCCCGAGCAAGAAGTTCTTGGTGGACAACTATTCGCGAGTCGACTTGGCTCCTTGCTCGGTGTTGCGCAATAGCAATGGTGTCGAAGTGATGAAGTTAGAAGAATGTGATCTGAGCCGGCTGGAACAAGTTGGATTTCGCTTGCCGGAGACCTTTGTGGTCAAGGCTTCGGACGGAGTGACCGACTTGTTTGGCAACATGTACAAACCATTCAATTTTGATCCGAACAAAAAATACCCCATC
>JAUXWY010000120.1 GCA_030681235.1 Pirellulaceae bacterium
TTTAATTCAGGACAATTCCTTAGCTCAGCACGGCTGGTCTTGAAGCGATTGAAAGCCCAGCGATTTTTGACACTAGTTGTTTTGGGCTTAGCCTATTATCAGCTAGTGCTGGGGGCCAGCATGCGGCATGTCTCCGAATCTGCGGATCCTACCTATTTTCGCGTCCTTGTGTGGTTTCATCTAATTGGAGCCGCCGGTACCGCTTTGGCCACTGTGGCGTTGTGGTTGGCGCCCCGCTGCCCAACGCCTGGTTTGTCAAAACCGCGCCTGATTTTGCTTGCCTTAGTCGGCGTACAAATTGGATTGGGATTGGGAACTTGGGTCATGAAGTACAACTTCCCTGAGTGGTTCGGCAGCTATGTTTTCGCCCAATCGCATCGAATCGTTAACGACGACTTTTATCAAGTCCAAATCGTCACGGCGCATGTCGCTGTCGGCAGTTTGATTTTAGGTTTGGCCACGTTTCTCTTGATTCGACTGTGGCGGGCGGAATACTGCCTGTGGGCGGTCGTCGATATGTTGTGTCAGGAATCCCAACGAGTAGCCCTGGGCGAGCGACCTCAGGCACCAACGCCGCCTAGGAACGACATTGAAAGCGAGAGTCTGACTCCATGTTAAACAACCAGGCGTTGCAAATGAATGAAAACGAATCATCGTTGGTTCGACGCGGCCGTTTGAGCAGCTACATGCAAATCGCCAAACCACGAATCAGCTCGATGGTGCTGTTTACTATTTGGGCTGGAAGCGTTGCGAGCGGCTGGGCCAGCGCCCACTGGGAATGGCTGCACGCCATGATCGGCACTTTGTTGGTGGCCGCCAGCGGCAGCGCTGTCAATCAATACTTGGAGCGATACACCGACTACTTCATGAAACGAACGTCGCAACGACCATTGCCCGGTGGATCATTGTCGGCTCCGGAAGTGGCGGCCTTTGCGGCGGTGACGTTCGGAGTCGGAGTGGCTTATCTCCTGGCAACGGTTCATCCTGTGGCGACCGGAATTTGCGTGACGACGTGGGTCTTGTACTCGTTTATATACACTCTGTCGAAACCATTAACCGTTTGGAATACGTTTATCGGGGCATTTCCTGGGGCCATGCCCGTATTGATTGGCGCGGCAGCCTTCGATGGCGTTATCCAGCCGTTGTCGTGGATCTTGTTCTTGATCTTGTTCTGGTGGCAGTTCCCGCATTTTATGGCGATCGCATGGAAGTATCGCCAGGACTACGAAAAGGGTGGCTTGAAAATGATTACCGTCACGGATCCAACGGGAAGAGTGGCGGGGCTTATTTCGGTAGGTGTTTCGGTGACGTTGTTGCTAACGTCATTGATAGCAGTCGTGTGGTTATCGAATCCGGTGATCTACGCGATCGCATCGTTGTTCTTGGGTGGCGCCTATGTTTGGTACTCTTGGAAGTTTTATCAGGTTCGCGACGAGCGGACTGCGCGGCCGCTATTGTTGTCGTCGTTGGTCTACTTGCCTTTACAGATGATTGCGCTGTTGTGCTGCATTTAGCTCACAGAACTCGGCGACGCTTGAAACAGATCGGAAAGAGCCACTGCCAATGAACTCGAAAGCGAATCACGACCACACATCACCGTCCGAACACGGGGAATCGCACGTTAGGGGCGGGCACGGGCACGATTCCGCTGATGGTCATGCCAGCGTCCTCTCGTATCAAGCCTGCCTACCAATCAGCCGGGGGAAATTGGCGCTCTGGTTGTTCTTGTCGACGGAAATCATGTTTTTCGCGGCCTTGATTGGTTCGTACATTGTGCTGCGTTTTGGAGTTCCAGACGGAACTTGGCCTGCGCCCAAGGTCGTGCATTTGCTGGAATGGGTTGGGGCACTCAACACGTGTGTGTTGCTGCTTTCCAGTGTGACGGTTGTGTTTGCCTTCGAAGCGGCGAAGCAAAATCGAACGCAGGTGGCCAAGACGTGGTTGGGGTTGACCTTGCTGCTGGGATGCGGATTCTTGGGCATCAAGGCTTGGGAATATTCCGGTAAAATCTCGCACGGAATTTATCCACAGCGACCTCGAAGCTTGATGTACGAACGACCGGACTTGAATTATCTCTCGGCCGTGAAGCAACGCTTCACAGAGTTGGTGAGTGCTCGAGACAAAACCGCGTCAGACACACAAAAAAACAAAGTCGCGGGCGTCGCGCCGAAAGTGGGGCCAACAGAGTCCGCTGGGGAGTTGGTCAAAGTGCGATCGGTCGTGTTGGAAGACCACGCGAGTGACGCCGACAGGTTACTCTTTCTCCGCGAGACCACGGTGGGCTGGACGGAGCGTCGTGTGGGTCGTGTGCGAAATCCGTTCGTTCAACAAGAGATGTTGGACGTGCTGGCCTTCATGATTTATCCGGAGGCGGCGAATTGGCCGCATATCGAAGGCTGTTTGCAACGCGAGACACTCCGAGTCCAACAAGAATTGGACGAAATGGCGGGGCAACAAAAAACTCTGCGAGACAAGATTGCGGCGATCGCCCCGGCGGAACCTGCGGGGGGCGCGGCCGTCGATGCCACGATAGCTGCCGAACGAGTGGTTCTGGAAAATGAACTCGCCGCCGTGGACTTGCAAATTTCGCAGTGGAAGAGCCGAGGGCAGCTCCTTGCGGAAGTTCAAGCGAGCGGTTCGGAGTGGGAAGGCTTGAACCACCATTATCATTGGGGTTTGCCAATTGTCCTGCCGAACGGGAATACTTGGGCCAGCACCTATTTCTTGCTGACCGGTTTACATGCGATCCACGTTTTGGTGGGTTTGATTGCGTTTGTCTTACTACTGCCGAGAACATTGGGGCCAATGGCCGCGCCGTGGATCGAGAATTTGGCGTTGTATTGGCACTTTGTGGATATCGTGTGGATCTTTCTCTTCCCATTGTTGTATTTGTTTTGAAAGCGAACCCAGCGATGTCAGATGATGCTCATGTGAATCGAACGCCTTTGTTTTTTGGCGTGTTTATCGTTTTGGTAGGCCTGACCTTGGCGTCATTTTGGGTCGCAAACGCGGAAGGCCTGTTTGCGTTGCCGCAGACCAAGTGGCAAGTGATGATCGGAATCAGCACCGCGAAAGCGGCGTTGGTGGTTTTGTTTTTTATGCATTTTTGGTGGGAACAGTCTTGGAAGTATCTTTTGACGATTCCCACCATGTTGATGGCCGTCATTTTGGTTGTGGCCTTGATCCCCGACATCATGCACCGACGGCAAAGCTATAGCGAAACGCGATTGAATCATTCCGCGGCGGAAGATGCATACGGACCCGCGAAGTAACGACGTCGATTGCATCGGCATTTTGAATTAAGAGAGCCGTGTTTCGCAGCGAGGGCAAATTCGGCTCGTGGTCGACAACGAGCGGCCGCAGGTTGGACACACATTGGGTCCGCTGAGGTTGGCAACCCACTGTTGCATTTTCCGCCGACGGCGTTCAAGTCCCTTAATTACGAGGATGATTGCGGTGGAAGAAATCACGGCGTCCAATAACGCCTCCGACCAGAACCAACCTACAAGAAACAGAATCAATACAATACACGAGAACACCGACATCAACACCGTACTTAAACGGCCTTGCGTTACCCAGCGGGAGTAACCGATCCAAACAAAAAGTAGCATTCCCAGAAAGTACAGCCCTTCGCCCTTCGGATAGGCGTCAACCTGATTTAGCAATAGCCCTATTGCCATTGAAATGGCCACGGCCGACGCGAGGTCTCGGTTGCTCCACACTACTTTGCGAAAGGGAATCAATCGATAAGATGATCGAGAAAGGAAGTACCCGGTACACGATGCAAAGATCAGTCCAATGCTCACACCGATCAGGCCGTAATGATTGACCAAACCCAACAGGACCGCCAACCACATGACGATGACGCCCAACGAGGCTACGGACCACGTCGGCCCACTCCGCGTGTTGCTGCCGACGTCCGCTGATTGCATCGATTCACTCACAAGTTGCCAATCTTACTTTTGATACTTCCAATTTCGCGTTTTTGCTTCCGCGATCCATTCCACGGCCGTCGCAATTCGTTGGGCGCGAGTCTCGGGGCGTTTGGCTTCCAAGATCCATTCCACATAATCGCGTTGCTGCGCGACCGACATCTTGGCAAAGCAAGCTTTCGCCAATTGATTGGACGCGAGAGCCTTTTTGAAATCGGGTGGCGATTCTAGTTTCGGTTTTATCTCGGTCAGTTTAGGAACTTTTACACCGTCGTCGTTCAGCCGTTTGGCCTTTTTTAACAGTCGCAATAGAACCGTCTTGCTGGGCAGGTCCTTTATGCTGCTTATCTTTGCAGGAATCGGATCACTGCCAGGCGCACCCCAATTCATGGCTTTCGTTTCCTTGCCGCCGGGCGCGTTCCCAACCGCATCGTCCATCAACGCGGCCTTCCAAAAACCCACACTACAGTGCCGCTTGAAAGCCGCCATACTGCAGAATGGTCCCTTGTATTCGAAACTGGGCATGCCCCACTTGATGGTCTCCACAACATCGGGGCAAGCTTGATGGACCAAGCCCCGAAAATACTCGAGAATCGGCCGCGAAAATTCCGCAGAGTTCTCGATATATGCATCGATACGTGGGTCGATTTGGGGCATGTCTATGACGTTCCGTTTCTACGATACCGCATGAAAACCGCACGATGCCATTCCGTTCCCGTTGTGGCACGTCGACGAGGGGATATTAAAGATAATCGATCCGCAAGTCCGCGTCAAATTTTGGGACTTGTGCCAAGTGCTCAAAACCAACGTATGAGCGAGGTAATATTCCTCTGTCGCAATGAAGACTGTGGCATGGCATGAAACAACAAACGGAAACGCAGAGGCGTGGAGCTCGCAGAACAGTTCGTTGTGGAGCTCTAGATCGGGCTATGCTGCCGGATAGTGCAGTCGACAGCGACTTAGGGTAAATTTACTTAGGTTCGAACAATATTCCGATTGGTATTTTTTTCGGCTCCCGCAAGAACTGAAGACAACATGGACGTGTACACGGAACTGGAGGATTACGGCTATGCTATGCTGAGCGAGGCGTTTGACGGCGGTTGCATCAAGCGCATGCAGACCATTCTCGACCGGCAGATCCGGACGGATTCCGAGGGAACTTTGGCACAAAGCGAAAGTGGCCAAGTCTACGCGGCGCGGAATATCCTATCAACGGCTCCCGAACTCAAGTCGGTACTAGAAATGCCGGTTGTACAACGAGTCGTTAGGCAAGTTCTGGGGCCGGATGCCGGCTTGGTGCGCGCACTGTTCTTTGACAAACCACCGGAGCAGAGTTGGTCATTGCCTTGGCACAAAGATCAATCGATTGCGGTGGCGGGGCATGGGACCCTGCCGCCCGGCTACTCCCGGCCAACGGTCAAACGAGGCGTACCGCATCTGATTGCTCCGGACGCTTTGTTGCAGGAAATGATCACTCTGCGAATCCACTTGGACGCGATGACGGACGAGAACGGACCGTTACAGGTCGTACCAGGATCACATCATTCCAGTACCGACCAGGGCGTCGGCGTCGAAAACCGAAAAATCATCCTTGCCGCGGCCGGAGAAATCCTGGCGATGCGACCGTTATTGACCCATTCAAGCGGTCTTTCGAAGCCGGGTACCACACAGCACCGTCGCATCCTACATTTGGAGTTTGCCACCGGACCACTTCCGGAACCGTTGCAATGGTACGAGTTTCATCCAGTTGCCACGGACCGCTGCCAAGCCAGTTTCAATTGAGAGTTTTCCCAAAGGCAAGCACTACAAAATGAAGCGAAGAAATGATGTCTAGTACTTCGGAGAGCTTGTTAGTTCGTATCCGCGACCGCGAAGATACCGATGCGTGGAGTCGGTTTGTAACGCTATACACTCCGTTGCTATTTCGTTGGGCTCGGCAGGCGGGGCTCGACTTGCATGCCGCTGGCGACTTGTCACAAGACGTTTTGTCGGTGGTTTTGCAAAAGGCGGGCAGCTTCCAATACAATCCGTCCGGTTCTTTTCGGGGGTGGCTAAGAAAAATCGCGATCAATCAATTCCGACTATATTGGCGCCGTCGACAACGCCACGAACTACTGGCTGGCGAATCCTGGATCGCTCAGCTCCCAGATCGCCGATCGTTGGAGTCGTCTTGGGATGCAAGTTACCGCTCGGAGCTTCTCCGACAAGCCATGGGAGTATTGCAGCCAAACTTTTCTCCGCCGATTTGGCAGGCATTGCAGGATTGGCTATTGAACTCGGCCGAGTCCGCCGAGATTGTCGCCCAGCGGTACGGAGTCAATGTTTGGACATTATATGCCGCGAAGAAGCGATTCTTTAAGCGACTCCGCGCGCTCTTGGCCGGATTATTCGAAGAATGACGAAATTGGTTAGTCAAACATCGGATGAAAATTAGGGTTCCGGGATTTTGTTGATTTTCCGACACAAAAATAGGCCATGAAGCGCTACTTACTGCTGGTTACGAAGGCTAACGACCACTTGCCAATTGCCAGGAGAAAGCCATGATCCAATCCAAAACCCAATGTCCAACCGAAATTCAATGGAAACGCTTCTTGAGCGATGATTTGGACGAACCGGCTTGTGAGAGTTTGGAGCAACACTTGATCGAATGTCACGCGTGTGCCTCCTATTTCAAGAGCGAGTTCGAGATGCAGTCGGATTCGCTTGAGATATCTGTCGCGGCGGCAATCGGAGCAAGCCGCAATGGGATTTCGCCTGACGAACCTGCCGCGCAGAAATGCGACCAATCGGACGCCGAAAACGAACTTGTGAACAGCTTAATTGAACGAATCTCTGGGCTTAACCCTCGCCACGATTTGATCGAACAATCTTTAGCCCAAGAACGCGCCGCAGAAGTTTTGTGGCTCTTGGAGCCTGGCCGAGAGCCTCAGTCTTTAGGGTGTTTGGCCCACTACGATTTGATGGAGACCTTGGGGGCAGGCAGTAGCGGCGTCGTTTTTGCCGCTCGAGATCAGTTGCTTCAGCGCGTTGTCGCTATCAAAGTCCTGCGTCCGACTTTGGGTGCGACGGCGCAGGCCCGCTTCCTTTGCGAAGCGCGGGCAATCGCCAGTTTGGTGCACGAGAATATTGTGACCATTTACGAAGTGGGGCAAGACCAAGGCTTGGCCTATTTTACGATGCCTTGGTTGCCCGGAGAGACGCTAGAAAAGCGGCTTCAAAGAGTGACCTTCCTGCCAGAACACGAAACCCGAGAATTGACAAAGCAAATTTGCACGGCGTTGGACGCTGCCCACCAGCTTCAGTTGGTGCATCGCGACATCAAGCCCGCGAATATCTGGCTCGACTCCAAGAACGGCCAATGCAAACTTCTCGACTTCGGTCTGGCCCGGGCTACGGAATTGGACGTCAATCTAACGGCCACCGGCGTCCTTGCCGGAACGCCCAGCTACATGTCGCCGGAACAAGCCCGCGGCGAAGAACTTGACCATCGTAGCGATTTATTCAGCCTCGGCTGTCTCATGTACCGTTGCATGACCGGGCGGTTGCCGTTTGTCGGCAACGGCATTTTGGCGACACTGCACGCGATCCAACATCGAGAGCCAACGGTTCCTTCAGAACTCAACTCGACATGCAGTGCGGACATGTCGCGCTTGATTTTGGCCTTATTGACGAAAGATCCCGGGAGTCGGCCGGCGTCCGCAAATGAAGTACGACACGCTATCGATCATTCCCAAGTCAATTGGCCGTTCTTGCCTCATGCGAACCCTGAACCGACTGAACCAATCGGGTCGCCTCGAACTCAAACTTCTACGGGCAGTCCAGCAAAAGCTGTCCGCTCCGGCTTCATGCCACCGATTCGCAAAGTTCTGGTGGCGTTGGCAGTTGGTGGCTTCGCGTTTGGACTCTGGCAGATGTTGCCGGATGTGCTTCGAATTTGGACGCCCCAAGGTGAAATCCTCATCGAGACAGAAGATCCGAACGTGCAAATTGAAGTCCTGCAGGACGGACAACTGATTCACATCATCGACACTCGCTCGCAAAGGAGTCTAAAAATTGCGGCCGGAACGTATTCGATTCAACCCGGCCGCTCGGCTTCCGACGAAGCGACATTTAAGGTTACGCCCGGTGTTGTGGAGTTGACTAGAGGTGAACAACGGATCGTGAAAGTCACCAAAGTAAACTCCGAGAAATCGCCAATTGAAGATACAGAGAAGCCGGGTCAAACGACATCCAACTCGATTCAACCGACTTACCAGGGACGTACTCTCAAGCAGTGGATCGACATCTTGAACGCGGAACAGGACTTCAAGACTCTCGCGACGGGGATTGAGGCAATCAGTCTTCTTGTTGCCAACGATTCTCCGGAGTTCAATGTGGCCGTTGAATTGGTTCGCAAAGTGATGCGGCAGTTCGGGACCGACAACAATCCTGGCGGCCCCAATCACAACCTGCATGTCCTTCGGACCGCTTACGATAAGTTCTTTTCCAAAATCCCACCGGAACGAACGCTCGAGTTCTTAAAATCCGAAATGCAGCACGGGAACTTGAACAGCTTTTCCTATCTTTGGACACTCAACCATGTGACGCTCGGCGATTCACCCGTCGTCGAGCCGCTCAGTAAGTTAATCGCAGAATCGGACCGCGACCTGTGCGAAATCTATATCAAAGCCGTTAATTCTTGTGTCGAATCGAATCAACTAGACGAAGCGTATTACTTGGGCTACCTGGCCTATACTGCTGATTTTTGGCAACCCAAAATTCTGCAGCGACGGTTGAGTGTGACACAAGGTTTTGGGAGTGATAAAGAAGCCTTTGATGAATCGCAACGGCAGATCAACTTGGAAATTGGCCCAACCTTACTTGAGAATCGAGGTCTTTTCCAAGAAGCCTTCCGA
>JAUXWY010000131.1 GCA_030681235.1 Pirellulaceae bacterium
ATCACCGCAATTCCGTCGTGGTCCGTTTTCGCAGTGTAACTGGAAACGGCACCGGTGTTGGCTCGAGGAGATCCTAATTCGAGCGGGTTCAGAATGAATTCGACACTATTGCTGAATTCATTGAGGAGACCGCCACCCTGCCTCTCACCGTCGCTTTCAAACCAAGATTTATTTGGGGAGACGACCACCTTCGCGTTGGATACCGGCAAGCTGTTTTTGTCAACCACGCGCGCCTTCATTATGACTGAGGGTTCCATTTGCAAAACCAAAGTCGGGATCTCCGTGTCCATTCGAAAAAGTTGCGGTAAACCGTGGCCGGAATTGGCCGCTTCGGGAAAGAACTGCTTCACTTCATCAATAGACAGCTGCTTGGAACTCCAATGCTCACAGATCGGCAGCAATTGTACGATACCGCCGCGCGGGAGGGATTTAAATGTAAACCGACCATCTTCTTGAATTTTCGTATGGGCCATCCAAATGGAGTCGACTCGTCCGAACTTATCAGAATCGAAAACTTCCAAACTGAGTCTCGCCTCCACAATACCATTCTTGATCGGTCGTGGAATGGATTCGTTCAATATGCCGTTGACCGTAACTCCAGGAAATAGCTTCACGTCTTTCAGTAAAACTCGACTGCGGTCACCGGGCTTCACAATGATCAAATCGCTAAACAAACGGGCCTCGCCGGCTTCGATAGTGACCAAACGCACGCCCGTTGGCTGTCTGGGAAATACTTCCGAGACTAGAGTGCCATTTTCGGCTAATTTCCAAGCTCTTCCAATATGTAAATTCGTGAAGATTCTATCCCCGGTGACACCATGAATCGCCGTGGCAGCGATCCGGAACCCATGCTCCAGCCGAATCGGATTTCCATTTTCGATCCAGATGTATTCGTTACGACCAACGTAGTCTGGATGCGATACCTTAACGTACAATCGATCAATCGCAATCTTTTCCACAATAATCTTTGGGAAAGGCAGTTCTACTTGGCCTTCGTCGTTGGTCACACGGCGAGGAACCTCTCCCAGTCCTGTTGGCCATGGAAAGCTCGCATTAGAAGGTTTTTTTGAGCTCATCCACATCAATTCAACAACGGCCCCCTCCAAAGGATGCCCGTCAGGATCCTCGATTTGTATTGTCGTCGATAACATTTCGTACTCGTTGGCTTTATCCTGCTCCTGTTCGACAGCAAACGACAATGCCCCAACGTGCATGTACATCCATATCAGAATTGCAATTCGAAATACCATTTCATTTCTCCGAACGGCCGAGGTTCTCATCTTCGTTTCGGCATCCGTGTCAACAAAAACTTGGCCAAGACGTCGCCGTAGTGTTGATCCAAACCGAGGCGTTGATAGTCGACGTTGGCGTCGCGGACAATCGTTTTTAGATCGGACAGATAAGTTTCAACCGCTTGGCGATATTCGACGGCCACCAGACTGGGGTCGGCCAAGATCGCTGGGCCACCTTCCAGATCCACAAACCGCATCGGCCGATCAAAGTCGAATTGGATCTCGGCCTGCTCCAACAAGTGAAACACCACCACATCGTGTTTGCGAAACCGCAGGTGTTGAAACGCGCCGCTTAGTTCCTTGGGCTCAACAAACAAGTCCGACAAGACCACGACTAACGCTCGCTGCCGAATCCGTTCGGCGGCTTCGTGCAACGCGGCCACCAACCCCGTACCGCCGGTCGCGGTGCTGGAGGCCAACGAGTCCAAGATCACTCGCAAGTGGGCCGCACTCCGCTTGGGTCGGATCTGCCGCTGGAAGGTCTGGCCGGCACAGTACAATCCGATCGCATCGCCCTGCCAGCCCGCCATGTAGGCCAACGTCCCAGCGATCTGCCGTGCGAATTGCAGCTTGGAGATTCCGCCTCGCGCGTAGTTCATCGAACCGCTCGTGTCGACGATCAAACACAGCCGCAAGTTTGTATCCGCTTCGAATTCCTTGATGTAGAAACGGTCGCTCCGACCCCACGCCCGCCAATCCAAGCGGCGAGTATCATCACCCGGGACGTATTTGCGATACTCGGCAAACTCCAGACTGGAGCCGCGATGGGGACTGCGATGCATGCCCGTCACGCTGCCCAACATCGGCACCCGAGCATGCATGTTCAAGCTCTTCAGCCGAGCAATCACTCGAGGTTCAATAAAATCGTAAGTGGCCGACATAATTTTTCTAAGGCGTTTGAGGTGTCAGTTCTCCGTAGGGCTCAGAACGTTTAGTCGAACCATACAAGCCAGTCCGGAAAACTCAATCACGGCTCTCCAAATCAGCGAGAGCGCGTTTGAAAAACCGGCTCAGCCAATCCGAGTGGTTTTGATTGCTACAGGGTCGAGCACCGGAATCTGTCCCTAAAAAGCGAAGGTGGGCCGCCAAGGCCCCATGCCATTGTAAATCGCCCAGAGCAGGATCGGCACTAGTGGTAATAATAGCAGGGGGTGGCGGACCCAGAGCAGAGAGTCCGGTACCAAAGCAGGATTCTAGCAACCAAACTTTCAAGTTGAGTGGACAACCCAGTGGAACCGCAAGTCTAACAGCGAGCCCCCACGCCCCACCTCCAACCCTTCACCCGCCCCGCCCCCCGCCGGTTCACCGGTGGGAGCGCAAGTTTGACAGCGAGAACCCTTGCTCACGCCCAACCGGCTCCACTACCTCCTGACCGCCCCCATGTCGTATTCGCCGAACGTCCCCACGTAATAGCCGGGGCGAAGTACAGGTTGCTGGCCGAACACGAACGCGATATTGTTCATAAACCCCAACGCAATTGACTCCGGAGTTTCTTCCACGTTCCCTCGTAGCGCCAAATGCACGTGGTCAGGCATGACTGAGATACTGCCCAACAAGTAGCCCTTCTTCTGAGCGTTTTTCTCACAAACCTCTTTAATTCGATTCAACGACACCTCGTCAACGAAACGTTCGCGGTGTTCGGTGACAAGCACCAAATGCAAGTCGTACCAATAACGACCGCGGTTCGTCGCTGTCGGCTCGCGCAAACTCACGTAGTTGTTCACTTGAGTGTACCGCGCGATCAATTCCGCAAAACGAGGATCGATGAATTGCGCTTTCGCAACTTGATTCGCGATATACCCTTCCACCTGTTCACGTTTGTTTTCGCCCAACGAGCGAAACGCCACTTTACGACTGAACTCGATCCGCGTTCCAGCGTTCCTCAACGCATATTGCAGCCGAGCTTTGACTCGAGCAGTAAATAGTGTCGAGGCCATGGTTGGTCGGACACTGCACGTGAACTGGAGCTTATCGGGTTGCCAATGTTTTTCAAGCAATCGTATGCCGTCCGTTTCCCAGGTATCCGCCAAGGTGTCGAAGAAGCTTTGATCGGGTTGCGGAGGGAACGAACCAGTAGAAGGCCAGCCCGTCCAAGTGTACCGCAGTTTGAAAGACGGCGAATCGATGTTTTCCGGTCGGTAAAGAGGCGAAGGAGTCATTGCGAGTTACTCCGGACTTGACGAAAGGGATTAGTTTGATGACGCCAATTCTACCAAACTTTCGCTCCCACCGGTAAACCGGCGGGGGGCGGGGACAGCTCGTTTCGGGGTGGCGCCGTCTCGCTGTCAAACTTGCGCTCCCACCGGTGAACCGGCGGGGGGCGGAGACTGCTCGATTCGGGGTGGCGCCGTCTCGCTGTCAAACTTGCGCTCCCACCGGTAAACCGGCGGGGGGCGGGGACATGCTCACCTTCAGGTGGCCAACGCCAGTCCAGAGCAGGCACAACGCGTTTCGCTTCCGCCGCTCGTAGTCCCGCCTTCGGGCGGCCCTAAATCCGCCGCCCACAGACTCTCCGCCCCCCGCTGGTTTACCAGACGAGCCAGTGGGGGGCGGGACGGTAGCGCTCGTTCGGAGGACTCACTCTTTTAGCGCTCGCGGCTCAGTTCGTCGACCAAGCGTTTGACGATGTCGCGACTGCTCAGTCCTTCCGATTCGGCTGCAAACGTGGTGAGAACGCGATGAGTCAGCACCGGCTGAGCAACCTCCAACACATCTTCCAATCGCACCATATAACTCCCGTGCAAAGCCGCGCGAGCCTTCGCACCTAAGATCAAGTACTGCACCGCTCGTGGTCCGGCACCCCAGCCCACCAACGGCTTTAGCCAAGCCGGTGCTTCGACCGTATTGGGCCGAGTCCGCCGAGTGAGGTCCACCGCAAACTCGTACAAGTGCTCCGGCACCGGCACACGCCGGACCAACTCTTGAAAGCGAATCACGTCCGCACCGTTCAGCACGTGTTGCAAGCTGGGGAAGGTGCCGCCCGTCGTGCTGCGAGCGATCCGGATCTCTTCGTCGCGGTCCGGGTAATCAACCTCGATCAAAAACATGAACCGATCCAACTGTGCTTCCGGAAGCGGATAGGTCCCTTCTTGCTCGACGGGATTCTGAGTTGCCAACACAAAAAACGGCGGAGGCAAATGAAACGTCTTGCCCACCACCGTGATCCGCTGTTCCTGCATGGCTTCCAACATGGCCGCTTGAGTCTTGGCCGGAGCGCGATTGATTTCGTCGGCCAAGACCACATTGGCAAACAGCGGTCCCTTGATAAACTCGAACACCCGGCGTCCGTCCGCCGTTTCTTGCAGGATGTCGGTACCCGTGATGTCCATTGGCATCAGGTCCGGAGTGAACTGAATGCGAGAAAAGTCCAACGACAAGGTTTCCGCCAAGCGACTGATTAGCAAGGTTTTGGCCAGTCCCGGCACGCCCATCAACAAGGCATGCCCCCGCGCGAACAAACAGATCGCCAATCGCTCGATCACATCGTGTTGCCCAACGATGATCTTTCCCAACTCGTCTTTGAGGCGTTGAAAGACCTGGCCCAACTCGTCGATCGCTTTGACGTCGTCGGTTTCCAGATCAAAAGCGTTGGTGACTGCCATGGATTCATTTCTATCGAGTAGGTCGCTGGCGGATATGATTCAACAAAATGGTTAGGTTGCTGAGGAGCTGGGGGTCGAAGCTTTGGTCGACGCCCCAGTCTATTCTGTCGCCAAGTCCATCGCAACGTCCGGCTCATTCCCGACCCGCCTCCATCCGGGAATGCCACAGATCGCGATACTTCTTGGCCAGAAATGCTTGTTTCTTAATATTAAGTTTTGGGCTGCTGGACAGCCACTTCTGAAGTTGTTTTTGTTAGAGTTCGCCAAATATGCTCTGGCCACGCGGTTAACAAGCGATGCTTGATCCGCACTTTTCCCAGCGAACCGTAAACGGAATTGTTCAAAAGATCAACGTTCCACGAGCCCATGCTCGGGCAACGAGGTAGGCAGATAGCGCCAGCAAAGTGAGCATTGATACTGTTGCAAGCCGTGCTGGCCGCTTCGCCGCAATGATGATGCCGGCCATCAAGATCACGGTCGGCCCGACATCTCCCCACGGAATCATGGGATAAACAAATCCGGCATTCGAAAAAGGCCAGAACGGTTGTATGGCCCAATCGGTCAAGCCTTTTCCTCCCGATACGACCATGTCGCACGGAAGGTGCAGCAATTGCGAGATCAACGCGATACCGAAAAACGTTACCGTCCCAACCCGTGGCCCGGTCACATCAAACGTTTGGTCCCGCATCTTGAGCGACGGTATCTTGGACGCCAACCAACCGGCAATTCGTTCGATCCACGAATATCGAAACTGAGTCCAGCCGAGCAAAAGCGAACTTAAAAAGATCGCGATCAAATTGTGCCCCCAAACACGATGCCCGGTCTCGAAACGTTGCATGTCGAACAGCATGGGAAGCCCATCCCAATCCGGGACATTTGCCGCCAAACCCGCCATCGTGACAGCGGCCCATCCATAGGACCGATGTACGCCAAGAGCAAACGCAACATGAAGGCCGACCAGTGTATGCTCCGGTGTCGTCATGTTGTATGAAACTACGCGTTTCGCAATCTTGGTCGGATGATATTTGCCAACTTCATCAGTACCCAACAGATGACGGCGGAACCCAACAGTTGCCACATGGAGAAGAAGCTACTTTGAGTCTCTTGATTGGTCAACGTTACGGTCAACTCGGGTTTGCCCCGAGGGACTCGGAAGTAATAAACATCACCAGTTGGTACAAAATCGACCACCAACCCCGAGCTCAGCCGCGAGGCCGGAGCGCCGCTCGGCGGTCCGATATTCGGCACCAAGCCAACACCATCTGTCTGAAACGGTGCGTTCGACTGCGTGGCTTGAATCGGAGGGCTGATTTGTTGCCGTTGCCCCCGAGCGGCGCTTTGTGAAGCTTCGCCCGATCCGGCGATACTTGGATTCTGGGACGCCGCCCCGCCTCTTCCACCACGCCCCCCTTGGCCCCCCATCATCTGTTGAATCATCTGCTGATTTTGTACTTTTCCCGAACGGGTTTGTAAACCTTCATCCGACTGAAGGGTCTGCGACAATAGCGAGTTGGCAGCGTTGCCTTTTGATTGCTGTCCGGATTGATTGGACATTCGCTGCTCCAAATCGCCTAACTCGACCTGCTGCTGCATGTCGCCCAACGGGTTGTTGAAGTTAAAAGACTGGTCTTTGTTCCAGTTCATTTCGTTCGAGTTTTGTTGCTCAGCAACCAAGCCTCGGATGTTGGAACGATTGCTAAATGGCTCGACCGTTTGAGGAGCGTTTTCGGCAAGCACCTTGTTTAACTCATCGATTTCGGCCGCGAGGGCTTGCGGATTTGCAGTTTCGATCAGCAAATTGTTCGACAGGTAATTATCGAATTCACTTTTTTGACGCGACAGTTTATTAACGGACGAAAGACCCGTGCCAATTGACTTCTTGAAGTCCGATAGTTGTTTGACGCGATACTCCAACACTTCCTCGCGGAGCACTCGTTCCTCATTGACGCGACTCATGGTCCCGCCGAAATTCAATGGCCTGAGATCCGACGACAAGTGCAGGCGAAGATGGCTGACCTCCGACTCAACATCCACGGTGTAGGCCAATGGCATCGAGACTTCTTGAAGGGTTGAACGCGATTCGATCTTTCCTTGATAGATCAAGTCGATCGGATAGTCCAAGTTCAACTCCGAAGATTTCAACAACGGAATCAGCACGGCACCGGCTGCACCGCCAGGGTTCGCCAATGGTTGCACCGGCTGCCCGTCGACAATCAGTTGAATCAGTTGACTGCCCGCAGGAAGTTGCAACTGCAACTTGGGCTGCGTTCGGTTACTAACTTGCAGGCGTTGTTTGGCAATGTAGCTGCCTTGCCGATCAACGACCAAATCTGTTTCGCTCAACCGGACTCGAGCCGATCGAGTTTCCATGACCGAGCGAGGAACCGTCCGCCATTCCAACTGCGGTGCCACGGCGTTGGGTTCGACGGTGAACGCATTGGCCAAATAGGTGGCGTTGATCTTCTTTTGCAGATCGGCAAAGACGGACCGTTGCCTTTGAATTTGCGTGACATCGCGGCGGGGCAGTAGCTCCAGTTCCAAATTTCCAGCGTTTTGCGCAGTGATCCAACGATTCCGAGTCTCGCCGGTCAAATTCTGTGGGATCGTGGCATATCGATCTGTTTGCAAAACCACGCGGTCCAAGGTCGCAATCAGCCGATAGTCGCCGACGATCCGGTCCTGCAGGAAAACGACAAAACGTACCGTGTCGTTGTCGCCCGCGTTCCGCTCGATCCGCCCGATCCATGGTCCTTCGATCTGGCAACTTTGCCACGCTTTGGGCAGCACGAACTCAACTTGATTGATCCCCGATCGTTCGATTTTCCACTCCAACAGCAGGGTCTCTTCGACAACTCGATCGCCGACCGTCAAATCCGTGACCGATTCGAACGACACCAATGGCGGGAGCCGGCGACTGGTGACTTCCAGCCGATGTTCCGGACTTCGTGCTCGCAATGAAATCGGCAAGCGAGCTATGCGAGTCGGATCGAGCCAACTCTTGAATTCGTCAGGCAGCACCTGATCGGCGCCCGTCAAATTGGTCAGCGCCAATTCGACCGTGTCGGTTCGCGTCACTGCGTATTCGTATTCTTGAGTCGTCGCGTTCAGCACGCGAATCGGTTCCCAGCCCGTCGCTTTGTCCAAAGCCGTTTCCAGAGTCCCTTGGATCGTCACCAAGAGTTCGTCCGATTGGAAATCTGCCAATCGCAATTCATATTCCTCCAACAAGGCCGCGTCACCCCCACGCTTGGCCACTTGGAACGCGACGGCCGAAAGCTCGGCGCCCTTGCGCGCCAAACATGTTAGCGACTGCGGCTTTAATGTCTTGGGCAGTTGCAACACCACTCGGCTGAATGGTGTTGGGCTGCGTTCGAGCGTGATTTGAGTTTCAAACGATGTCCGGGCGACATCAAAATGGAGGACCGTGCGATGCGTCACTTTCGAAGCCGCCACAACTCTCGCCACCGACAGGACCAAGTTGGGCTCACCGGATTGCCAGGTAAATGCTTGATAGGGTTGTAGACCGAAAAAGTCCGCTTGCCAACTCAACCAGGGCACCATTCGGGAAGCGGATTCCGCCACGTTGCTACGACGCAGCCCACTGATGTCGGTCGCCGAAACTTGCAACGAGCCGGAGCGGAAGATCTTGACGCTGCCGCTCAACTGTCCGTCCGCTTTCACCTTCGTCAACGGAATGTTAACCATCACCGCGTCGTTATTCCAAAACGTTTGCTCGCCGGCGACGATTGCTTGAAATTCCTGCTTTGTGGCCGAACTCAAGAATTGCAATAGGATCTGCCTGGGTTGCCCTTCCACAGGATTCCACGCCCGGAGATTGGCCCCTTCGATTCGCTCGACTCGCCACTTTTCCGGAACTTCCAACAACAGCTCATCCGTTGCTTCGACGGTTTGTACGTCGAAACGAGAAGCCACTTGGACGCCCGACTCGCGGACCGCAATTTCCGCAGCGTGATTGATCGCCGCTGAGCCAACCCGAACTTGTCCTTCCGCAGCGCGCCAACGAACGGAGAATTGTCCGTCCAAGCCGACCCCCAGCGGAGATACGGCTCCCTCGGTCGGGACATTCCATACTCGACTAATGCCACCGGCAGACCAAGTCAACCGCGATTCTGGCGGCAATTCTGCAAAAACGGCGCTTGCTGCGACGCCCACAGGCAACTTCCCGTCGACTTGCCATCCGCCGGGCCCACGGATCAACGCGTAGCGCACCGTAAACTCGAGCGTCTTCTGACCTGAGCCCGGAATCATCAACCACTTTTCTCCTGTGGTTAATTCCGGGGGCAACGGTGCTCCGTTGCTGCCGTCCAACACCGTGACAGGTGTTCCATCCACCGTGACCGATATCAAAGCACCGTCGCCAAACTGCAACGGCACGTAGGTAACCTGTTCCGCCGGCAACAATAGCGGGCATTCCGCCGAAACCTCCAGCGCTTCGCCATTTGCGATCACGATTTTGTACTTGCTACCTGGCAAGATCAACTGTTGGGGAAATTGAATCTTGGCGGTCGGTTTCGCAGTTTCCCATTCACGAACTTGATCGAACCACGCTTTGGGAACGAACCAACGACCTTGGTAGCGGTTTTGGGGTAGATCCGGGTCGTAAGGAATGACGATGGCATCATCGGGCAGCGAAAGGGCTTGAACGCCCGGTCGATCATCGAGATACGTTTGACCTGTGACAACACCCGTTCCCAACGCAACGAGCATCCAACTTGCGGCGGAACTTGCGGACTGCATTCGTGTGAAGAATCCCAGGAACCCACCCACCATCGTTACTGCCGCGCGAACGATACTTCGAAGTACAACACCGACAAGCTTCCACACGATCAACA
>JAUXWY010000025.1 GCA_030681235.1 Pirellulaceae bacterium
GGATCGCGCCGTATGAATCGGACGGCAGTCCAAACGCAGCTCCGATTTTGTATCACTACTTGGACGAAGTCAAAGTCAACGTCACTGCCTCGGTCACCAAGACTGGCTACAACTTCAACGGCAGCACGACCCTACGCTCCAAATCCACCTTCACCGAAACCGACATCGGCACAGTCAGTGTCTATCGCGGCCTCGAGCAACAAGCTCCATCTTCGATGAACAACTGGACCACGACGTTTGTTCCAATCGAGTCCCACACCGGCAGCGTCACCCAGTCCATCACCCAAACCAAACCCGCCGCTGACAACACCATCACCGTCCCCAACCAAGGCACCCAAACCACCGTCGCCCCCGGAGGAGAACACCACAGCGCAACCTCTTTATTGTCGACTTACCTAACAATTCAAAAACCCATCGCGGATTTTGTTGGTCAGTTCTCGACAAAGACTGGCTACGTCTCAAATTCTGCCACGACATCCAACGACAACGGCGCGAACGGTGGCGATTACAGCCAGACTGGCAGCGGCGAATCAGGTGGAACGCAGGGAAATGGCCAGAA
This sequence comes from Pirellulaceae bacterium, assembly GCA_030681235.1. Lineage (GTDB taxonomy): Bacteria > Planctomycetota > Planctomycetia > Pirellulales > Pirellulaceae > M30B19. The sequence continues at coordinate 560 of JAUXWY010000025.1, forward strand.
TCCACAAGACGGAACTTTGCCAATCCGAACTGTCCAAACGATCGAACTAAACGGTATCGAAATAATGCGTCCACCGGGCAAAGGGGCTTGGGACGCCCAAAGTCGAGTTATTCACGACTGTGTTACTGGACGGCGGACAATCATTCGTGAGTGGTATCCAATGGACGCAGAAGCGTTGGCTGTAATAGCCGATCGCGAACGTGTCAGTCGTAATGCAGAACTCGAAAGACAACGGCGATCGGACGAGGCCATGGCCGAGGCCTTTGCCATCGGGCGGGCGAACGACGAACTATGGTTACAGCGAAATCCGCTTGGTTCAGTAACTTTTTATCGGGACGGGTCCACGCCAACTTTCACAAGTCAAATGCGAGAATCGACTCGCCTGCAGCTTGAACAGGACGTCGTCGAGAATAGACCTCCCTTCTATTATTCGATGCGATTACCACGGCGATACAGCGATCCGAGTGAAGATCTTGAACAGCCACTGTACTACGGAACAGGTGCAATTCCACTTAAAGACTCCGATTGGCCCGGAATCCGTGCTTCACGACTTGCCGAGCAGGCCGAGGCGGAACTTTCGTTCAACATAGCTCTTGCGGGCGTTACTTTCGGTGTACCCGGGCCTGAAGATGCCGCGCTTGCGACGTTAATAATTGGCGGCATTTGGGTGGTTCGTGCTGGTAAACTGGTTAGCGTTGGCGCTTGGAAAGCAATTGCTCGCAACGACGGCCCTGCATTGGAATTGCAACAAGCCTTCTCAGGGAAACCGGTACAGCATCTAAACGGAAAACATTATATCGAGGAGTTCGAGTTGGACGGGGTCTATTTTGATCGTGTGGAGAATGGCGTTCTTGGTGAAGTAAAGGGTGACTATGGCTTTGCGAAACGGATTGGTTTGCATAACCCTAATCTAGCCGCAATTGAGCAAACGGTAGACGAGGCTCGCCGTCAAGTTGCAATAGCACGCAAACACGGCTTGCCACTCGAATGGCATGTCAGTAAAAACGATCTGGATTTTTTTAAGACGGTGCTCCGAGACTACTTGAAAGATATCCGGCTGATTACTTATCCCAATTAATGGAGGAAGACATGAACGGTTGTTCGCTAATATTCAATCTTTATCCTCGATGCGAATGTCGGCATGACGAAATTTCGGCAGTACTAAGACTACTTGACCTGCAGTTTCCGAATGACGGCTGGATCGATCAGGGCAACCGTCAGCTACGTGGCAATGAAGATGTTCGAGCTTCGGTCGTTGCGGCTAAACCAACCGATTTCGAACAGTTTGGATTAACGTGGTGTGCCAAAACCACCGGCAATGATCCGATTATAATAATCGTTGCAACTGGTGGAGATGAATACTCATTGAACTCGTTTAGAATTGACTTTTCACGGCGGCATGGGACTCCAACACTTGAATTGTTCCTCGAAGTAGTTGAGTTGGTTAACCCGTTCGAGGCGTTTTATTACTTTGAGATAGCCGAAGAATTGTTGCGAGAAAACGTTCACGAGTTCGGAACGAAGAGATTCAGGATCAAATCGCTTTCGTGTGTGCATTATTTAGATTCAGCGACAATTGCGAGTATCTGCGAACTACGACGCTTTATGGAAATCCGCAATTCCAAAAAGACGATAATGCCCGATGGGATCCTGCTTGAGTTCCAAGCGGAGAGTTTGGGAGGTATCGGAACCAACGATGTTCGAGATCAGCTCGAAGCAATGAAATGGCTCGGAATGTTAGAGCAGTATCGATGCGAATAGCAGGGAGGAAGACCATGGGGACACACATTGTTCCAATACCAGGAGCACGTAGTCGTCCGGTGTTGGCCTGCGAAAACTAGTAGATCAGTGGTGAGTAGCGAAGAACCTGAGCCTAGCGTACTGCCTTCGGTTCGCCCCCAAAGTCTGCTGAATTGGCCTTCCGAGACTTCTTGGCCCGATAAACTGGAAGGGAAACTTGGGAAAAGGAATCTGACAAGGAAACTTGAGTTCTTCGTCGAACTACAACTACAATTCGAACCTGACGCTGTCGATCAACCCTAGCCTATTTCCAACAACCACATCGGGCGGTTCATCGGGCGGTTCATCCGGCAGTTCGGGCACCTCCAACCAAAACGGCAGCCAGAGCAACTACACGCCGAGTTCCGGCTCGTCCTCCAGCTCCGGTAGTTCCAGCCCTTCGAACCAAGGCCCGAATGGCCCCAACGTGGGCGAGATGTACGGGAACATGCGTTATGGAATCTCGCAGTGGGATGCATCGGACAAAGGTTTCGATCTGACGGGTACCGTGACCGAAACCAGCGACTCGACGTTTTTCTTCATCGAGCAACTCGACCACTCTTCTGAAGACCTGATGCGAATGGACGAGGGGCGGAAGACCGGGGCCGTTCAGTTCAATGCGTCATCGCTCGAGGAATTGTCTCAGCAGGGTGAGAGTTCTTTTTCGGTTACTCATGGCGTCGGTAGCCAGTTCGCCATCAATGACATGTCCAGCGAAGTGACCACCAATCACAAGTGGATGAACAAGCAAATCAACAGCCACAGCGAGTACCGAGAATACGAGACGCCGACCGCAGCGTCTACCACGACGCTAGCCGACTTGCGAGCGTACAGTCAATCGTCGGGCCAATCGCTGCTGGGTGCTCCGCCGGCAGGCAGTGATTTGGTTATGGAGTCGATCCACACGATGAATTATTTCTCGCCGCTGTCGGATGTGACCCGGACCGTGAGCACGTGGATCGAACCCTACGTGTCAGACGGCGGCGTGAATTTCGAGCCAATCCTGTTCAGGTATTTGGAACATGTCACGGTGGATGTCGCAGCCTGGGTCACGACAACCGGTTACGTGGCGACGGAAACGACGACGACTCGGGCCAAGACCACGTTTAGCGAATGGGACGAAGGGGATGTGGTCAATTATCGAGGCTTGGTGCAAGTCACCGATCCCCCCAGCCATGAAAACGATTACCAGGGTGCGACTCGTTACGAAGAGAGCCGGGACTGGGATGATGGGGAAGACTACGGGATCACTCAACTGATCACGATCACTCGCCCTGAGTCCGACAACACAATCACCACAGATCAAGGCACCAACACCACCGTCGCCCCCGGAGGAGAACAACACACCGGCACCGAACTTCTGACAACCAATCGAACCATCCAAAAGCCGTTGGCGGATTTCGTGGGCGGTTTCACAACCAAAACCGTCTACGTCTCCCTACCAACCACTTCGTCCAGCAATAGTGGCTCCAACGGTGGTGGCGACAGCCAAACAGAAGGAGAGGGAGTAACGGAAGGAACAGGAGAGGCGAAACATAGGTGCTAACATAGGTGCCATCGGTGCTAACATAGGTGCCATCCATCATTTGATCCATCATTTGAACAGGTTCCATCCATCGACTTTGAGCCTAATCGCGGCTTTTCGCGTTGGGACTTGGGTTTTGGCAGTTGCTTGCTTGATCGAAACGGGCTGTGTGTACTGGCGGCGTTTTGTCCGCTTCACTCGATTTACACGTCGATCCCGACGATAGAAATGGGTACTCGAATCTGTCGTACCAATTGGGGACTCACCCGACACTTATTGTTCCAATAACGGGAGTACGGTAGTCGTCCGGTGTTGCAATCGCCGGATTGCCCCAATTGTCCAAGCATAGGTGCCATCCATCATAAGAACAGGCTCCACCTATCGACTTTGAGCCCAATCGCGGCTTATCGTGTTGGGACTCGGGTCTTGGCAGTTGCTTGATTGATCGAAACGAGCAGTGTGAACCGGCGGCGTTTTGTCCGCTTCACTCGATTTACACGTTGATGCCGACCATCGAAATGGGTACTGGAATCCGCAGAACCAACTGGAGACTCACTGGACACCTTTTTGTTCCAAAAACGGGAGTACGTTAGTCGTCCGGTGTTGCAACCGTCGGCTCGCCCCCAATGTTGGTCGAAATAGCCGTACGCGACTTCCCGGCCCAAAAGAAATGGAGGTTTTCTTCAGGAGCGTGACCTGATGTGTCACTGTGATGTTGAACAATTCCCTCGCGGGGAGTATTTGGCGGAAGCAACCGGTGGGAGGGATTGGCGGGAGCAGCTGGTACGACAATTGGGCTGGAGGATGGTGGAGTAGAAGATGGTGATAGAAGATGGTGCCATCCAATCACTAATTTGTTATTTGGAGTGGTGATCATTGGTGGGGGCGGCTCAAAACTTGTGAGAAAGCGGTCAAGGGAGGTGGATGTTATGGGTAGAAGTTTGCGGTCCGAGATATTCTCGGCGTCCGAAGTTTGTATTTGTCACTGTGTTCAAAGATGCGTGCGGCGAGCGTGGTTGGCAGGGGTCGATGAACAGACCGGAAAGGACTACTCGTACAGGAAAGAGTGGATTCGCAGGCGTCTTGAGGCTCTCGCGTCGACGCTGA
>JAUXWY010000137.1 GCA_030681235.1 Pirellulaceae bacterium
AATGGCTGATTCTTAGTTGCGATTGACAAAAACTGACCGGGGGAGCGGTCAGCGATTATTGGTTGTTTGCCGAATCGAATAGCTCCGCGTCTGGCTGGCCATTTGAGCAGTCAACAGTTCCGCCAGTAGTCCGACGGACATCAGCTGAGCGCCTAACAACAACGAGCCCAAGGAATACAGAACGATGGGACGTTGATGGAGCGGTCCCCAGACCTGCGGGTCCAGAACGCCGAACTCGCGTAATACCCAATAGCCAGCCATCCCCCCATTCCGAACACACTTAATATTAGGAATAGCCCTCCGAAGACACCGATCAAATGTTGTGGTCGTTGTCGATAGTTGGTCAGCATCACGACGGTCATCAGGTCCAATAACCCTCAGTAAATGCGTCGCCATCCGTATTTGCTTCGTCCGTGATCGCGGGCTCGATGCTGAACACTGATTTCGCCAATTTTGAACCCGCAACTGGCCGCCAACACCGGAACAAAGCGGTGCAATTCCCCATACAAGCGAACTTCTTCGAAGCGGGGCGATAACACATCATCCTGATTAACGCACAAGTTTAACACGTGATTTCACGATAGTTCCATCATTGTTCGTGCTGACTCGAAATGCCGAGATAGAGACACTTTCAATACCTACGGAGTTTTTCCCAACCAATTGGCCCAACATGGTGGGAACGCTTTTAGATTGACCATCGATACGGCGCACGGTTACACGAACAGCATTTGCTGCAACTGCTGGACTAGGCCTGAATGTCTGGGTCGTGAAATCCCAAAGCCCGGTTTCGACATTGCCCCGTGTCAAGATGTTTTCTGTTCCCGGTACATTAAGGTCAGCGAAATCGATTGCAGAATTGCGAATCGCAGGTAGGTTATGCGGTTGCCCTTTGAGCATCAAGGCTCCGGCGTAACTGGCAGCATTGGCCGAGTTATTGAGGTTACTCTTGGCGCTATATAAATGGCCAATATCAACAATTAGGACACCAAACGCCATTATCATGAGTATCAAAAGAATTCCCAACGGCAGAATTGCTCCACGTCGCAAAACGCCGGACTTGGTTATCCGCGATGGTGGACAGTTGTGTCGATTCATTGTGGAACTTCTATATCGAGTAACGGGTCGTTTACGTGGGGAAGAAAAGGGGACTGGGGGTACATTCCCTCGGCAGGATTCGAACCAGCAACCTTCCACCCGTCACCCTTTTCCACGGGGCTTGGCGACCCCGGCAGAGGTTCTATCGGCCTTTCAGGCCTGTTGCTAGCGTTCGCTGAGCCGTGCATTTGGTGGTGCATTTGGTGCCAGCCTTAACTTAGTATTGGGCCAAAGCCCGTCCATCAGCGCGAAATAAAGCAATTGCGTGTAAGATATCGGGAGTTTCCACGAGAACAGGCTGATGGAGCGAGGCGGACCCCGCGAACATCATCGAACCGACTTCGGTTCGACGCCTAACCGTGACCTTCGAGAACCGACCCTATGGAGCGCATTCCGAACACGCGTGCTAGCCTCATCCTGAGGTTGCCGACGGTCAGTGACGCTGCTGCTTGGCGGGAGTTCACTGAGATCTACGAGCCCTTTGTGTATCGATTTGGACTGCGCAAGGGCTTGCAGCATGCGGACGCCTGCGAATTGGTTCAGGAAGTGCTCGTCGCGGTGGCTCGGGCGATTGGACGTTATGAAATCGACGAAGCACGAGCCCAGTTTCGAACTTGGCTGTTTCGAATTGCCCGGAACTGTTTGCTCAAGCAATGGGCCAAACAACGACGGGCTGCGATGGTGGTAGATTCTGGGGTCTGGGAGCAATTGAGCGATTCGTTGGAAGAATCGACGTCCGATCCGCAAGAGGATGACTTCTGCGAGTACCGCCGCGAAGTATTGAGTTACGCACTGCTGCGTGTCCGCCGCAGTGTCAAGCCACTGACGTGGGAAGCGTTCCGTTTGACCGCGATGCAACAACGTTCGGTCGACGAAGCAGCCGCAGAGCTGAAGATCAACCGCGGCATGGTCTATGTTGCTCGATCGCGCGTGATCAGTCGCTTGCGAGACGAAGTGAGTCGTTTGGAACAGGAGCTGACGTGATGCATTTGAATGACGATGCCTTGCGACGCATGTTGCGAGTCGACGATACCGACCTATTGGTGGCCGAGTCCACCGATTTGAAACACTTGGAGCAATGTGATCAATGCCAGAAACGTTTGGCCGAGTTATCCGGTGAGTCGCCGTGGTTTGCCGGTTTGTCCGACGAAATCCTGCACGTGCATCATCAAGCCACCGAATCGAACTGGGATGAGAGCGTCGAGCAATTGACTGGCAAATGGAAACAAACCAAGTTGCCCGGGGAAAAACCGTTTTGGAGTCGTGGGCCGATCACCGTCAGCATTCATTCCGGTGATGGACACGACACGGACGCTGAAGTCATGGAGGCCGATGTTCGCGAGATTTCCACCGACTTCTTGCCGCCGGCTCTGCATCCAGAATTATTGGGGCGATTGGGCCGTTACGACATCGAGCAGTTGATCGGCGCCGGTGGATTCGGCATTGTGTTCAAAGCCTACGATTCGGAACTGCGGCGAGTCGTCGCGCTTAAAGTTTTGGCGCCGCATCTGATGTCCAGCGGAGCGGCTCGCAAACGATTTGCTCGCGAGGCTCAAGCCGCTGCAGCGATCATGCACGAGCACGTGATTCCGATTTATGATGTCGTCAGTCAGCCCGAAGCTTGCTATTTGGTGATGCAATACATTGCGGGGTACTCACTACAGGAACGAGTGGACCGGCAGGGGCCATTGTCGATCGCGGAAGTCCTGCGAGTGGGGGTACAGATCTCGGCAGGACTTCAGGCAGCTCATCAGCAAGGCTTGGTGCATCGCGATGTGAAGCCCGCCAATATTTTGCTGGAAGAATCGGTCGAACGCGTTTTGATCTCGGACTTCGGGTTGGCGCGGACGGCGGATGACGCCAATTTGACTCGGTCGGGCGCGATCACGGGTACGCCGCACTACATGTCGCCGGAACAAGCCAGCGGCGCTTTAATAGACGTGCGCAGCGATCTGTTTTCGCTTGGCAGCGTTTTGTACTTCGCCTGTACAGGTCGCCCCGCGTTCCGAGCCCCTCAAATCGTCGCGGTCTTGAATCGCATCTGCCACTATCCCCATCGCCGCGTGTCCGAGGTCAATCCAGACGTTCCGGGGGTTGTTGCGGACTTGATCGATCGATTGCTCGAAAAGGATCCAGAAAAGCGATTTGGTTCTGCCTTGGAAGTCGAGCAACAACTGCGACAACTGTTGGCGGACTGGCAATCGGGAACAATGGCCGCGTGCCTGACCAAATCGACTGAAACGATCGTCAACACCGACGTCGCTACAACCTCTGCCCCGAAGTTGTCTGTTCGGGGACGTTTTGCCAGTCGTTATTGGGGCAGCATCGCCCTGGTTATCCTTGGCTTGGCCTCGTTCGGTGCCTGGTATGGTGGCATCCCTGCAGCGTCCTGGTGGCGCTGGCAAACGCAATCGACGGAGCCGACTCGAGAGACTGGATCAGACCTGGTCGCAACGAACGACGGTTCCCCTTTAGGTTCGAACTCTGAAGATCGAGCGGCATCATTGGCGGGCAATGAACAGGCACCACCGGCGATTGGGTACATGCTCAAACTCCACTTCGATTCAGATTCCGAACCTTTGGAGCACGAGGTCGAAACACTACTGCGTCAATGGCGGTGGCAGGACGAAGAATTGGAAATCTGGATAGAATCCCTGAAAGAAAACCTGGCCAAACAGGCAGAGAAGTAACGGGCAACATTTTCGAAGGAGTTTCAAATCATGTTTCGCACATTAATCGCGTTGTCTACCGGTGGGCTTTGCACATTGGGTTTATGTTTCCCACAAGACCTGCCAGTCAAAAATGAAATCACGGTGGAGATGCGGGCGACCAGCTCGCAAGACGAGGTTTCCGATCCCGCCAAGATCGCGGCCGAATTGCGCGAACTGCGGTCGCAATTGCTGACCGTTCTTGGTCCCAACCATCCTGCGGTTCGTAAAATCGATGTACAAATTCGCCAAATAACTACGGAAGGGTCATTGGCCGAAAATTTGTTTGCACCACAAATCGTGCGCAGCCTTGGTGGGGCCTTACAGGGTGGTGCAGAAGACGGATGGTTGGTCGCGCAGGGTGTTGATGGAGCCGATCTAATGATCCATGGCTCGGAAAACATGCCGTCCGAGTTCAACGTGAATCGCCGGGTTTTCGTGGGGCCCGGGTCCAATAACATCGTTGCCTTCGCCGCCGAATCAGGTCGCAACTTTGACTTTGGAGGAGCGTTAGCGGCCCTGCGTCAGAAATGGGACGGCGCCAGCGATGACGCGGCACGACAAACCGTGATCGAAGAACTCAAGAAGTCCATTACGGAACAGTTTGATGCCGATCTCGCGAGACGGCGGCAGCAAGTGGATGATTTGGAGAAGAAGCTTGGCGAGTTGCGAAAACAGATCGCTAAGCGAGAAGACCGTCGGGATGATTTCGTTCAAGTGCTCACCAAACATACCGAAATGGAATGGGAGGGCATTAGCCTCCAATCCAATCGGCGCGAAGGTGTTTTCACGGGTCCCATGATTCGGCAGAGGGCGTCGGTCGCACCGGTCACTTCTTCGGTCGCACCGGTCTCTCCTCCAGGTTCACCAGCCGCCGGTTCGGCCGCGCCCGCTTCTGCCTCAGGCGCCTTGGGCCTGGGTGGCGCGGCAGATTCAGGCACTCCGCGATAATCTTACGATTTCAATAGGGATGGCCCTCGAGGAGACATTGCAACCGTTGCAAAATGATCTCTGACGGGGCCATTCTTCGTTCCACGAATAGCCAATGCAACCAATGCATGGGACCAAGCAACCGCGACGACTGATCAAAGACTTGTATCGCGGCTCGTTCCGAATCCACCAAAGGCCGTACCGCTTCGTATTCCTGCAACGCAAATCGGCGGGCCATCTCATCCTGTCCGCAGAGGCTCAAAAGGCAACGGGACAAGTCCGCAGCGGCGGAGTCAACACGCATCGCTCCGTAATCAATGATCGCAGATAGTTGATCACCCACAAAAAACAAATGATCGCTCCAAACATCCGCCAGTACAGGACCCAATGGAAGCTTCCACAAATGACATTGTTCCAGCGGCGCGCGACAATTTTGGAGATGGGCGTTCCAATGCTGTTCGATGCGCTCGATCAGCGAGCGCCATATCGTTTCCGAACCAAAACGATGATCGCGCGGAGTGCGCCAGTATTCCCTCGCCTGCAGGAAGATAGATTGGCATGTTTGAACAAGCCTGTTCAATTGTAGCGCTCGGTTCTTTAAACCTGGCGAAGGACCGACAACCGAGTAAGCACTTCCAAACGAATCCCACTGCCCGAACAGGACCGACGACGAGTCCCACGGCGAAACGAGCCAACCTACGTGCAGTTGAGCCAAGCAACGCATCACACTTGCGAGCCGGTCTTGGTTCGGTTCGCAGTGAAAATTGTTCCGCCCCGTAGCCCATGGTTCTATCTGCCACAACCGATCCGCTTGTTCCAAGAAAGTTCCCGATTGATGTTTTAACGGAACCGGGGGCAAGATAAACGAACAATGGCTAGAAGCGGCCGACACTTGCTGATGAATCCAGTGCAGTCGCGGCGCACCTGGCTCATCGCTTGGCCAACTTCGGAGGCACCATTTCGGACCGACAGCGGTTTCGATGCCAGCCGGACCAGTGGCGTTTTCTGCCGATCCGACCTGCCAAATTTTGGACTGGGAAAATCCCTGAGTTTTGGGATGTGGAGACGTCACCCAAACGGTGTTCGCCGGTGCGGGCAGGTCAAAATGGCGGAGGAGATCCAGCAATCGATCATCACTCATTCCATGATCCATCCGGTGCCAACTAAGCCGTGTGAATCGCCTCGCCGTGCACGGCTAAAGCAGCCTCTTTGACGATCTCCGAAAGTGTCGGATGGGCATGGACGCAGCGAGCCAAATCTTCGGCACTGGCGGAGAAACTCATTGCGACGGCCACTTCGGCGACGAGGTCTCCGGCATGGCTGCCAATCGCGTGAACACCGAGGATTCGATCCGTCTTGGCATCGGCCAAAATTTTGACTCGGCCGTCGGTATCGCCCAAGGCTCGAGCCCGACCGTTCGCACCGTACGGGCAGACGCCGCGCTTGTATTCGACACCTTCTTCTTTGAGTTGTTCTTCGGTCTTGCCGACGCTGCCAATCTCGGGATGGGTGTAGACAATCGCTGGGATCGCGTGGTAATCCACCTTGCCAAAGCCGGTTACCAACTTTTCAACGCAGGCCACGCCCTCTTCCGAAGCTTTGTGGGCCAGCATCGCTCCGCCGATGCAGTCACCAATCGCAAAGACCGATGGGACGTTGGTTCGGAAATCCGCGTCGACGACGATCGCACCTCGCCGATCCATTTGAATTCCCAAGGCTTCGAGTCCCAGCTCTTTTGTGTTGGGGACTCGGCCCGCACAAGCGAGGACTCGATCCGCGTGCAGCACTTCTCCGGTCTTCAGGCGAACTTGGCATTTGCCGTCAACCACCTTGGCTTCTTCGACAAAGGCTTGCGTGCGAAATTCCAATCCCTGTTTTTCAAACGTGCGCACTGCAATCTTGGCAATCTCGCCGTCCAATCCACCGAGAACTTGGTCCATCGCTTCGAGAATGATTACCTTGGACCCTAGCCGTCGCCACACCGAGCCCAGTTCCAATCCAATGTATCCACCACCAATCACGATCAGCGTTTGCGGGACTGTGGGATACGACAGAGCGGTTGTCGAATCGCCGATCAAATCATGGTCCAAGGCAATTCCCGGCAACGTCATTGGCAACGAGCCAGTGGCCAATAGAACATGTTTGGCCGTGAGTACCGTGCCACCGGCATCGCTGAGTTGCACCTGTGTCGGTGAAATCAAGCGACCGCGAAACTGAAAGCCGGTCACTCGATTCTTTTTGAGCAGCATCTTGATGCCGCCGCA
>JAUXWY010000143.1 GCA_030681235.1 Pirellulaceae bacterium
TGCAGCCCTGATGCAAGTGCGCGATGCGGATGTGGTGAAGTTCTCGGTCGGGGAGGACCAGTTTCGACTGACTCAATCCGCCGGCGAAGTGGTGGAGAAAAAGGTCGCGCTGCCGATGCGTTGGGTCCAAGGCTTTACCAACGTCCAGGCATATCTTCCGGCGTTGCAGCGGCGGTTCGAGGTTCGCGCGATCGAAGCTCGTCGCTTTATCCGATCGCTGCCGCGCGGTGTCGCTCCGAAATCACCGTCTTTCGTGCAGCCGCTCGGTGTGGGATTACGACTCAGTCAACGCGAAGCCAGGGGGAACGTCCGCGTGATGGGGACCGACCGATTGAAGATCCTCGAACCGTTGCTCGCTCAAGCCAAGCATCTTTGCGTTTGGTCCGACGATGTATCGGGAACGAGCGCATGGGAGGTCGTCTTCGATCATGGTCGTTTTCTCTTGTTCCTGAGCCCGGAAATCTGGCGTGGCTTCTCCGGTGAGGGGCAACAACTCGAACGACTGGCTGGGAAGCAGTGGGAAACGGCATTTCCCTACGTACGAGACGCGCTTCGCGGGAAAAGCCGCATCGATGCGCCGCGTTTGGCTAGTCAACTTGAATTGACGCTGCCCGAGGTCGAGGCCGCGCTGGCGGTGCTCGGTGCCCGGGGTCTTGTCGGCTACGACATCGTCAATGGCTGCTACTTTCACCGTGAGCTGCCGTTCGACATGGAGAAGATCGAGGCTCTGCAACCTCGCCTCGTTGCCGCTCGCAAACTGCTGGTCGAAAATAAGGCCCGCCTCGTCCAATGCTCGGGAACCGACGACACGCTCGCTGCCGAAGTGATGGTCCAGGGAAGTAACGTCGAACATCGTGTTAGACTCTCCCCCAACGGCGACAAATGCACTTGCCCGTGGTATAGCAAACATCAGAACGAGCGCGGCCCGTGCAAACACATCCTTGCAGCAAGATTGATGGTTGAGGGGAATGAATGACCGCAGACGAACTCGAAAATCTGGTTCGTGCAGGGGATGCCCAAAAGTTGCTTGATGCACTTCCAGACGTCGTGGAATCCGAACGAACGAACCTCGCCAAACTTGCGGTGTCGCTGACCAAATCGGTTGGGATCGGAGATCATTCGAAAAACAACAGCGCCGAGTGTTGCGCCAATCTCGCAGTTTTTGGGCTTGGTTCCTGGGAACAGGTCAAGCGATTGCGTCGTGACTTGCCGCACTTGTGGTCGAACAATATCAATCTGTATGACTGGATTCCTCAATTCTTGAAGGTCCGACGTCCCAGCTGGATCGAACGTTGGGTGACACATCAATTGTCGGACAGTTCCAATCCGGTCTGGAGTACGGTGCGGAAACTGGTCCGCGATGGAGTTTGCCCGACCCCGACCGACGACAATTACATCATCCAATTGGCTCACCACTACTGGAGCGAAAAACTTGCTGACAATCAATGGCAGTTTGTCGATAGCTTGCGTGCTGACCCAGGCTTGCTCGAACACGAAATCTGGCGATTCTTCGAAGTCGAGCCACCTGGCAAGGGAGTCCTGCTATACCCCCACGACTTGGAAGGCCACGCCATGTCGTGGAGCAAGGCGTTTAAAACTTTGGCGGCGTCCAAAGAGATCGATCGCGACCGACTATTGACGGAATCACTGATGGCCTTGCGACGCGGTCGTCGAGCTGCGGGAGCGACTTGGTTTCTTAGGTTTCACGAGTACCTGGAACCAACGGTCGATGAGCGAGGCGAACGCCAGTCCTTGTACATCGACCTGCTTAGCAATGCGGTCCCGGCTGTTGTCTCGTTCGCGATCGAGGCGTTAAGTGTCGTCGCCAAAGAGAAGCGGCTCGATGTTCGATCGTGTGTTGACGCGATGCCTCGCGTATTCGAGATTGCAACCAAAGGAGTACCGATAACAGCCATCAAATTCCTCGGAAACTTGGCCAAAGAGCATCCGGACGTCGCTGAGGCGGCTGCGGTTGCGGCCGGCCGGGCCCTCCGGCATGATGCGACCGATGTGCAGAAGACTGCCGTCACATGGCTCGAATCACTAAATTTAGGACCGAACGAAGCGGTATTGCGCGAACTTGATAACGCCGTCGAGTCGGTCGCGCCGTCGATGCGGCTACCCATGGAACAGATTCGAAAACGAATGCTGGCGAATGCATCCACCGCCTCGTCAAGTTCGCTCTCAAGGCCGAGCGAATTGACGCACGCGGAGTGTTCCCTGAGGGAAACGATTGCCGGGCTGACCAGCGCCCAGCGAACTGCTTCGGGAATCGATGCTGGACTGCGAGTCCTTGAATACGGCGGCGAGTTGGAGGCGGTGCCAATCGATCCGCTGAAGATGATTCATTTGCTAACCGAGAATGAACTAAAGCCAATTGTCTCGCTTGACGAATTGATCGAAGAACTGTCTTCAGCCATTGAGCGTCCAATGGAAGCGGACCGGTTCGAATGCCTCCTGGACGGCTTGAGTCGTCTTTGCGATCAACGTCCTCCCGACTTCGCCATTCGTACCGCGCCACTATTGCACCGCACGCTAAAGCTTTCCGACCGTGTTGACCGCCATTTATCTTTTTTAGTCGCGACGTGGTGCCAACCCGCGGCTAACATCTCGCTACCTGAACGACCCCGAGCCGACCGTACGATACTCGGGTTTCTAGCCGACCGAATAAGAGAACTTGGCCGCCGCGTTAGACAAGGACACGCGTTTCCATTGCTCAGTGCCCCTACTCATCGCAACGGGTGGTTGTCGCCAATGGCGTTTGTGGACCGACTATTGGTACGACAGCAGACGGACGAAAAATTAGAAACGTTCGACTTGATTCAAGCGTTGCTTCGACTCGCACCGGATCATCGAAATGAAGCGTTGCAAGTGGCCGAGCGACTCGTTGGCGATATTCGGCCAGTCGTTCGATTTGCTTTGGGTGCGACTGCGGAAGCGACACCGGACGAGATTCGGCAGCACCCGGCGTTATGGATTGCCGCCGGACGAGGACGCGATCCTTCGATGTCACTTGCCGAAATTCTGCCAAAGATTGACGGGCCGGATACACAAGTCCCAGCCGTCTACAACTGGCGCGCGGTTCGGCGACCAAAGTCGTTGGACCAACATGGCCAGTGGCATTTGAAGATCCAGCTTGATGTGACTCCGGCGTTTGGCTCTGAGGGCTATCGCCCTCATTTGGCTACCCTAAAACTCCATTCTTGGGACTGGGGAGTTAGTGAGTGCATCGGTGCGACAATGCATCACGTCTGGCCGATCAATCCCGATCCGACTTTCGCCACCGGAGCTGTCGCCATCGCTCGGGAACTTGATGCGCCGGCCTCGACTTTGCGGCCGACAACCGAGTTCCTGGAACCGCTGTTTGCACCGCAGACTCGATTCTCGGAGACGGCCCAGTTGCTTGTCGCGGTATCATTGCTAGCGAAGGATGCCGGATTGAAAGGCTACGCTACGGATGCCGTGATCCTCATGATTGAAGACGGTCGCTGCGTCGGTGACGAGTTGGGCGGCGTTTTTGGCAAGTTGCTGATCAGCGACGCAGTCAAGTGCAACAGGCTTGCGGAACAACTTCATGAAGTCGCTCGAGTCTCTCTTCTTCACCAATACGTCTGTTCTCGCATCGTTCAGACGATGTTTGGTAACATCGCCGAACTACCGAACGGAGTCTTGCCGCACGACGCGCATCATCTCCTCGGCCCGCTCAACGAATGGCTCGTCGCACTGGACGAACCTCTGCAAGCGGCGACTCGTGACGTGCTCGCAACATTAAGAGGATCGAGCAAGACGGCGAAGCTTGCCAAGTCGCTGCTCGCTCGCACGTCACCCGCAGACGCAACACAACGGCATCGCGTGGCCCTGGCCTCACTTCAAGGTCGCCTGCCCCGCGCGCCGTTCTGCCAACGTTGACGCTAAAGCTGAAATGCGAATATCGACCTCGACTCGAACTCGAGCCCAGTGAACGATCTGTGTCGAGTTTCATCCTGTTCCGTCGGCCAAGTTGTGAAATCGCGTGTGTTTAGCCGCCAGGCGAATCGTGCCTTGGTACAGTACGCTTTATGCTACCTTCCACGGCAACTGGGTTTGAATGAGAAAAGTGGTCTGACGATCCATTCGCACCCGCACATTCAAAACTCAGTGACATTCCGAAGTGAAATCAATGTCAGGTTGGATCGTAACCGCCCAGCCGAAACCAACTCAATTCGACCTGGGTGACCAAGTCAATGTCACGTTTTTTCCGGAGCCCGGTTCCGAGGGCTTCAAGCCCTCGGCAAGTAGCTCGTCCGCTTTGGCCAGGCCCACGCGAATCGTATAGGTGCCATCCGCATAGACTCGCGGCTGAAACGAATTTGATTTGGATCGCGTGGTATAAACAGTCTCGCCAGTTTGCTCGTGAATGACTTGCACCACAGGCTGGATGCCATCGGTCGCGACGACTGTCGGCAAATAACCAAACACTCGCCGACCGTCGTTCGCTGCGGCGTCCACCGTCATGGGCCATCCAGGAAATTGAGCCTGATCGCCATCTTGCACCGAAGCGAAGCGTGGCCAACATTCGAACGTGATGGTTCGGTCGCGTTTGTTAAACCTCGCAATGCCAAATCCGTCGCCACGTTGTTTCTCGTCTCGAATGTCGCCTGGATTCGCGTACGCGAGCATGCGAATCCGGTTGCCAAAGCCGTCCTGATAGTTTCCTGTCCAGGGCAACGGACTATGGGGAACCGGTTCCGCGGCCGATTGGCCATCATCCGGCATCCACCAGCGACCGTAAATGGTGTTGACAATTGCAGGGGAAGTGAACGCGTACGGGCCGTCAGCATCGTCTTTAATGCCGTGTTTGACCACCACCGCCAAATGTTGATCGCCGCACAGGTGTGTGGCCCCGGCGCGGCGAATTTCGATCAATGCATTGTTGCGGCCTGTTTGCGGCCAGCCGTTGGAGTCCAGATCCGCCAGCAACCGATTGTCGACCGTTCCGTGTAAATGCACGGCTCCGCAAAAGGCCGTTTGAGACAGGACACATTTCATCTCGGCGTTGGACCAGTCTTGCCCCCACTCGTTCAGAAACTTCATCTGCCGCTCGCCCAACAAAACCAGGTTCGGCAAATCGATACTGGCTCGGTCGTAGCTCGGATCGGTAATATGGTCTGGCCGTGGTCCTTGCTGCGGAATTTTTCCTTCAGGCCCGGATTTGAACTTGCGGTCCTCGATAATTGCGAAGTCGATCCCACCGACGTTCAATCGAGTGAAGTAAACCGTGATGCCCCGTTCGATGGGGGCTGGATCAACAGGATCAGGTAAATGCCAAGTCTGGCAGCGTTGCACCAAGTTCACATATTCGGCAGGATAAAAATAGCCACCGCTCGGGCCCTGCGGATTGGTGGCCAGGATGCCGTTTTCACCCCAGATATTCGCTTGCCCCACGTCATGATCGTCAGGGATTGTCACGACTGGACGATTCCCGATAACTTCGCGGAACTGTGCGCCCCACTCGAGCCAGCCGAACGTGTGTTCGGTATGATGGTAAGATTGGTCGCCTGCGAAAAACAGAAAGTCTGGATCAATGGCTTTCAGGTTCTCAATAATCGACTCGCGCGAGCCAGGCGTTCGCGATGAATTGCACGACAACGATCCGACGACAATCGTCTCTTTGTCGATCGGATCGCGTCGAATCAGACCTTCAAACATCGCCCGTTCGCCGTGTCGCACGCGATAGGGCACATCACTTGAATTGTCCCAGCCCTCGCGGCGAAAGTGGGCACTCCATCCCAATTCCACCACCGGCTCTTCGACTACTGCTTCGAACCCGTTGCCAAAATCCATTTCCAGCCGCACGATTCGCGGCTCATCGGGCAGCAGCGGATAGAGCTGCGCCGACAACTTGAGAACGCCATCCTGATGGGTGTACAGAGCAAAGGCCATGACCTTATCTCGCGGAACCATCAGGGGCGGATTTTCTACTTTCCACCACTGACCAGTTGATCTTGATTCCAATTTGGGAAACTTTGTTCCAAAATAGGGTTTCGTCAAGTTGATATCCTGCGCCCCTATATCTGTGATGGCGATGGAAACGAAACACAATATGATTACGGCAACTATTCTCATCCAACTTGCCTTTGTTAACGGTTCATTCTGGACGCGATGCGAAGTTCGAGAACCCCTTTTACTCTATTTTCGCTTCGGTAGGTAGGCTCTCACCCGGTAGGTGGGACGCCCAGGTTGTTGCAGCGACTAGATGTAACCAATAGAATCGGCGGCGATGAACAAAGCCCGATCTGACCTGAACTTTGCACGTGTGTGAGGACTGAACCGTGTCATTGACCGAATCTCAGTTTATCGGATCGATCGTTGGACTCGCAGTCGGCGATGCTCTAGGGTATCACTGGATCGAAGAAAATCTGACAGTAGTGCCCGATGATTTGAAGGCAGCCGCAGATTCCGCAATCGTACGAATTCTGGGTTCCGATTCAGAATTGTCCGAACTGTGGGATGAAGGAGGTCGCAACATAGATTGGCACAACGCCATCGATGACCTTCGCGAACGAATCCAGGGCTAACATTCCCAACCGGGATTCACAAAACATCCTCAGAGTTCCGGTAAATCTTGTCGCAATGCCCCTCGCGCCGGTTGACATTTCCCGTTCTTCGCACCAGGCTACCGAATGTTATCGAACGCTCAGATTCGAGTTGCTCATTCATACGGCATATTCGCGATACTGCTGTCGCTGGTGATGCTGTGTTTCGCGTTGGGCGAAAGTCTTGGGTTCTTCGTTCGCCCTATGGATTTGACTGGAGTCACGTTCGCGGGTTGTGCGATCTTCGCAATACCCTTCGTTATCACCTATACAAGTCTTGGCCTGAACTCTGCGGAGGGAGAACAAGAAACACCTGAAACAAAACTCCGCCACAAACTGCTGAAGTCGGCCTGTCCTTGGTGGCATCCATCATGGTACGTTTGCATTGGTGTCATTGTGCTCTCATGGATTCTTGGAGCTACCCTCAAAATCCGACTGGATGTATTTGTAATCTTCGGTTCGATGCTCATGATGCTCAGCGGCATCTGGTTTCTCACTGTATACTGTACGGCACACCGAGTGTTAACTGGCGACGCAGCAGAAGAAGAAACCGATTAGGCATTGAATTCGCGGCGTGACGCAAAGAGAGTTACCGAAGGTCGAGGCCGCTGTTCAAAAACCCCTAGTACCGCTCTAAATCATCTGGAGAACCCATGAGCAAACTGTCTAAACTGACCGACATCGAGTTGGAACAGAAATTAAAGGCTACAAAAGCGATCCGACTTACGGTTGGGGGGATTTTTGGAATAATCGTCTCGGGATGGATTGTTATGGGCTACTGGCACTCCAACATCCCTGTGTTTATTTCGACGATTGTTATGGGCGTGACAACCCTTTTGGTGACGAGCATTGCTCCTCAACAAATTGCAACTG
>JAUXWY010000146.1 GCA_030681235.1 Pirellulaceae bacterium
AAGCGATGGCTGCATCGACGGCATCCTGCTGCTGGCGGAAGTCGAGGATGTTGCCATAAGGCTTGGTACCGTTGAGCACGCGGTTGGTACGGGAGAAGGCCTGAATCAAGCCGTGGTGCTTGAGGTTCTTGTCGACATAAAGCGTGTTGAGGAATTTGGAATCGAAGCCGGTGAGCAGCATGTCGACGACGATGGTAATGTCGATCTTGTGATGGGGAATTTTGGGATTGGCTTTGCGCAAATCCTCGTCCGCCCATTGCTGGTCTTTGATCCGCTTCTGCATGTCCTGGTAGTAGAGATCGAACTCGGTGATGCGGTGATTGGTGCCGTAGTTGGTGTTGTAGTCGGCGAGGATGGCCTTGAGTGCGGCTTTCTTGCCCTCGGGGTCTACTTCGTTGTCGGCCTGTTCCTGAGGCAAGTCTTCCTGAATCTGCTTGACATCGGGATTGCCTTCGGCGGGCGGGGAGAAGACGCAGGCGATGTTGAGCGGCTTGAAGTCGGGATCGGCGGCCTGTTTCTCGGCCTGCATCGTCTTGAACAGACCATGGTATTCGATGGCGTCGTTGATGGATGCAGTGGCCAGAATCGCATTGAACCGGCGTCCGCCCGTGGCGGCATCGTGCTTGGACAAGATGGCTTCGATGACGGCTTTCTTCGCGAGGGGCTCGCCGGGCTTCGGTAGCTTCTTGCCCTTTTCCTCTTTCGGCTTGAAGTAATCGACGTGGAAGCGCAGGACGTTGCCGTCTTCGATGGCGTGGGTAATGGTGTAGGCGTGGAGCTGCTTCTGAAACAGGTCCTGCGTGGTTCGCATGGAAGCCTGCGTTTCCTCGATCTTCTGCTGGGATGCGTTCTCATCGAAGATCGGTGTGCCGGTAAAGCCGAAGAGTTGGGCACGGGGGAAGAACTCTTTGATGGCTTTGTGGTTCTCGCCGAATTGGGAGCGATGGCATTCGTCAAAGATGAAAACGATCCGTTTGTCACTCAAAGATTCAAGCATTTCCTTGTAGGTTTGCTGGCCACCTTTTGCCCGCTGCTTGTTGCGTTTGCTCCCTTCATCGAGTGCGAGGCCGAGCTTCTGGATCGTCGTGACGATAACCTTGTCGGCGTAGTCTTCCGAAAGCAAACGACGAACGAGGGCGGCGGTGTTGGTGTTCTCTTCGACGCAGCCTTCCTGGAAGCGATTGAACTCTTCGCGTGTCTGGCGATCGAGGTCTTTGCGGTCGACAACGAACAGGCATTTCTCGATGTCCGGATTGTCTTTCAGCAAGGTCGAGGCCTTGAAAGACGTGAGTGTTTTGCCGCTGCCGGTGGTGTGCCAGATGAAGCCATTGCCGCTGTTTTCGTGAATGCACCTCACCAGATGCTTCACCGCATAGACCTGATACGGGCGCATCATCAGGAGCTTTTGTTCGCTGGCGATCAACACCATGTAACGGCTGATGGTCGTAGCGAGCGCGCATTTCACTAGGAAAGATTCAGCGAACTCGTCGAGGTGGCTGATCTTCTTGTTCGCTTCGTCGGCGTACTGGTAAATCGGTAGGAACCGCTCTTCCGCATTGAAGGCAAAGTGACGGGTGTTGTTATTGGCGAAATAGTAGGTGCTGTCCCGATTGCTGACGATGAATAGCTGCATGAAGCACAGCAGCGTCTTGGCGTACCCGTTGCCAGGATCATTCTTGTATTCGACGATCTGCTCCATGGCCCGGCGCGGGTTGATGCCGAGCGTTTTCAGCTCGACCTGCACAACAGGCACGCCGTTGATCAGCAGAATCACATCGTATCGGTGCTGGCTATTGTCGGTGTTGATGCGGAGCTGATTGACGACTTCAAAGTCGTTCTTGCACCAGTCCTTGATGTTGACCAGTGTGTAGTTCAGCGGCGTTCCGTCGTCGCGGGTGAAGGCGTTACGCTCACGGAGGATCTGGGAGGCCTTGAAGACATCAGGCGTGACGATCTCGTCCAGCAGCCGAGCGAATTCGGAGTCGGTGAGATGAACGTGGATGAGTGCTTCGAACTTTTGGCGGAAGTTCTGTTCCAGGGCTGCTCGATCGCGGATATCTGGGCGAAGCGTGTACTTGAGGCCCTCAAGTATCCGTTGGAAGTCATGCTCGATATCCTGCTCCCGAACCCTGTTCGGAAGAGCATCGTAGGGATCATCGTAGGAGGTCTGTTTGGCCATCGATGTGAAGCACGCAGTTTAATGAAAAGAAGCTGGATGTGGGTCACTCAACGCAAGATTTCACTTCGGAGTTCGGGAGACTGTTAAAGGCCGCTCCCGCCCAGATGTTCTGCTGTTGACACCGTGTGTCGGTAGGTTATCAGCGTGGTCATCGATTGAGTTCCCCCGTTTTTGCTTGAAAACTGCCAGCCTTCCAGCTTATCAAAACCGGCAAGCTGAAACCACCAGGGACTTGAATCAAGCTGCCTTCTCATAAATTTGATTCTTGGGGGAAAGCGGCAAGTCGATACGCAGCGACCAACGGCCTTTACCCGTTCTAGCCATTTAATCCGCCAAGTACCTCCAAACGGTTCTTAGGCTAGTGCCCATAGACTTAGCGATCTCGGGGGCTGTTAGACCTTGCTTCTTGAGCTGCTTGGCACGTTGGGGCTTTGCCTTGGTGGTTCCCGGTTTGCGACCGATGAACTTCCCCTTCTTCTTGGCCACAGCAATCCCGGCCATTTGTCGTTCGCGTCGATACTCCAGCTCGATTTCGGCCAGGCCCAACATGACGGCCGCGATCATCCGACCCAACGGCCCGTTCAATTCAATTTGCTGCGTGACGACGACAATCTTCAAGCCCCGTTCGCACCAATCGGCAAGCAGATTGACCCCATCCTTTAAGCGGCGCGACAGCCGATCCAACTTCCAAACCACAACTGTCCGGACACGACCGTCAAAAATGTCTTTTTGGAGTCGGTCGAATTCCGGTCTATTGAGTGTTTTCCCGGACTCACTGTCGAAGTACCATTTCACTTTGGAAGCGGCGATACGGTTCCCCTTAAGCCAGTTTTTGATCTCGGCTTCCTGTGAGTCGTTCTTTTGGCGGCGTGTGCTAACACGGCAGTAGCAGGCGATTGTCATTTCTCGGCTCCTTTGTCGTCAAACAAGAGCCTAGGGGCCGTTTTCAATAGTGTCAAGTAGATTAATATCTAGTTGGCACGATTGAAAGGTTGGAGTTTTCCGAGGTTTCGCGGGATATTTCGGCACGAAGGGTGAGATACGCTAATTGGCACGATGTAGAAGTGATGTGCCACTTCTTTTAAATGCAAATGGCCCAGAAGTTTGCCGAGACCAAGTCCGCTCAACCATTGTGCCGACTGGGATATCTGTTTGCGAAATTCTCGCAAACGGGAGAACGTTAAAAAGGCTTCGGGAGTCAAGATCTCTTTGTAGTCCACTTTATTTCGATACTTGCTCGAAACATTCTCGTGCGATGTTTTGGGTTCCGCCTCCAGATAATCGACGATCACCGACCAAAACGATTGCAGGCCTTGATCGACAAAACGTCGCTCGGTGGACAGGACGCGGACCTGACCCAGGAATTGATTTAGCGACTGGCAGGCCTCACCGGTGTCGGTTACCGGAATAAGAAATGTTCGTAAAGACATCGTTCATTGCCCAGAAAACGGTTAACCAAAAAATAACGCGAGCGGGGGCTTCGCCCCCTGCACCCCCGATGTTTATTGCGCGGTCGCTCGCGACGCTGCGGCATGACCGATGCGACTACGCTCGTCCCTCGCTACGTACGCTTATCGGTCAGCCTCCGCTCCGCTTGACTCCTCACCACCTGATTCCGGCTCCGCCGGGACCTGGCTGGACGGACTCAGGGCCAGGCGGAAGCCGCTGCTGCTCGTGCGGTTCGTCGGGGCGTCGAGGTTGCGGTTCGCCGCCCGGCAATCCGCCGCGTCGCGGCCCCAACCGCCGCCACGGTACACGCGGTTCGAGCCCTCGCCAGAAACTATTGGATCCGTTACCAACTCTGCGCCGTACTCCACCCACCAATCATGCGTCCACTCAAACAAGTTCCCATGCAGGTCAAACAGGCCGCGACTACTCGGACGAAGCTCTTTCGACGGATGAACCTGCTTGCCACTGTTCTCCAAGAACCAGCCAAACCTCTCCAGGAGCAGGGCGTCTCCGCCAAAACCGTAAGCCGTTCGGCTACCACCACGGGTTGCTACCTCCCACTCCGCATCCGTTGGCAACCGGAAACCACGCCGGTCCAAGTCCAACGGCCAGTCGCGTGGCGCCAAATTCGCCGAAGGGGTTGGCTCACGCGGATACTTCTCTTTGTCCAACGACTCGGGCGAAACGTACGCTTGATCCGACTCCGGTAATCCCATCTGTTCTCCCAACCAGCGACAAAAGGCCACCGAATCGTACCAGTCCGCTCCAAAGCCACCATCGTCAGGCCTCGCCTTGTATTGCTGCATGAAGCCGACATACATTGGTTTGAATGCAATCAGTTCCTCCATCGTGATCTCCCGATCCAGCAAAGCAAACGGACGCGTCAGCTTTACGCGGTGTCGTTTTTCTCGGACATCGTCCTTCTGACGCTCGGGTTCATCCTCGGGAGAGCCGACGGTCGATTCGCCCGGCGGAAACACGATGAATGTGTAGTAAAACGTCTTCCCAGGCAATGACGGAGTGGGTGCTTCTTCCCCTTCGTCCGTTTCAGTCGCGGCGTTTGCCTCACCTTCCTGCGGATCTTCGGTTGGTTCCGTTTTCGGTTTGGGCGGCGCGGTCGGTGTTACCGTGACGGCCAGCATGAACCATTCGCGGTCGACTGAATAAGGAACCGGGGTCTGGTTGACTTGAGTGACGAGTTCTTGCTCGCCCAAATGCCGCAGCAACCAACCCGCTGCACCGTGTACCCCCGAACTGGGATCGTTGGCATACCAATCGGCCAGTCGATCGACTAAGACCGCTCGACGCGCTTGAGGAATCTCACTGGGGGCATACTCTCCAATTGCCAACATCAAGGCGTAACGGGTGTCCCGGGGATATCGGTCGGCGGAGGCAGCTACCAGATCTAATAAATCCAATAATGGCTCAACGCCAAGCCCACGTGGCTTGCAACGGAAGATGAACTGCGTCAGCGCCTCGGGGTCGTCGCTCCAGTCGAATACGGGCAAGACTTGTTCTCGCTCGCCCAATCGCAACATCGTCACCGCCGCATTCGCTCGGCGCTGACCATAAGGCACGCGTGCGACAGAACCCATGTCCAACGGGGGCGACGTGGCCGCGAGCTTGCCCAGATCCTCGACGGTCGCCGTTGAGGGGGTGGCTGCCACGATTGGGTACAGCACGGCGTACTGATCTACAGTGGCGAAGGTCAGCAATTCCGACAGTTTGGCGATGTCGCTGGCGGCGTAATCGGCAAACGTATTGGCCGCGCTCAGCCGCTGGGCATCAGTCGCTGAGGCATTTTTAAATATCCGATCCAGATCGGGCAACAGCCGGGCTTGGATGGGTCGAAGCAGATTGCGGTACGTCGGCTGAAACTCGGCATTGGCCGATACCAATTGTTCGGCCACGAAAGTCAATTGCGAATCGGTCCAAGTCGCAGCTTCCGATTCCGGCACGTAGTCGGCCAGGGCCAAGGCGGCTGCGAATCGGCGTTCTGCCGGGGCCGTTTCGTCGCGCAACAGAGTCCCGTACACATCAGTTAATTGGCTGGCGTACGGCTTGAGCAATTCGCGGATCGGGCCGACGTACGTTGCTTTGCTGGTCAGCAGCTCCTCTTGCAATCCCGCCACCAGCGACGGGTCGCGGGCGACCGAGGCCAGCCGGGCATGGAGTTGCGCCCGTTGCTGGTCGACTGTCTTGGCGTCGCTCGCTAACAGCGGCGAGAGCATCGTGGTTGATACCTCGGGGTTCTCCGCCAATTGCGCGACGATTTCCGGTAGCTGGTTCGGATCGGCACTGATCAAACGACCGACCAGACCTTCGATCCGGGTGGTTTCCTGCTGGCGAGCGACGTTGCTGCGGATGGTCAGACCCACGGCCAACAGTCCGATCATCGCCACCGTGGCCAACGATGATCGCAGGCTGTGAAAACGGGTGGCGCGGGACATCATGTTTCGTTGTTGATCCGACCAGTGTCTTTTGTCGGTCAGCAAGCGGATATTGGCGAACTCCCACAGCGACGGAAGTTGCTTGTTCTCTGGTTTGGCGTTCCAGACCGCAGATCGCTCTTCCAACTTCAGTTCCGCTCGCCCTCGCCGAGTTTCCCGCTGCTTGCGCGTCAGCCAGTCGCGGAGGGAGGGGACGAGGTAGTCGTGAGTGAGTTGGTAGTGGAGGGTGGAGGGTG
>JAUXWY010000147.1 GCA_030681235.1 Pirellulaceae bacterium
AGAGCCCGGTATCACCCCAAGAACAAAGATCACAAACCACTTGGTGATCCAACAATCTCTAAGTTGACTCCCGAACAAAGAAAAAAACTACGACAATTGGAGCTGCAAACTGCCACATGAAAATGCTTCACAGCGTTGCCCGGCGGGGCATACGGCTATGGCCGTGCTGTTTCTCGTTCGTTCGACGCAACGTTTGACGAATCGGCCAAAGTACGCGCATCTGGGCAGAGTTGGTCCTGGTCGGAGAACAATCATTCGAAACGGCCAGGCCATCAATGAAGAATGAGCATACTCAAATTCGGCTTATCGCGGTTCGCGCGTTGGGTCAGGTGCGAATGATCGACAACTGCCCGGCCTTGATTTTCGCTTTAACGGACCCGAATCCAACGGTCGTCCTAGAAGCTAGTATTGCGTTGCAGTTTGTGAGTCGCAAGACCGAGACTCCGCCAGTGCCAGAAGCAAAGTTGGTTAATGGAGAATTGGATACTAGTAGTTACGAGTACAAGCAAGGTATTCGCCAATTGTATGCGTACTGGTCCAAGTGGTATCGCGAACTGAGGCCTGACGCGCTATTGGTTCCAGTACATCTGGAGTGATAACTTGCTGGCCGAACCTTATAATCGATGACTGAACCAGGGAAGCAAATCGAATCCGTTTCGGTCAACGAATCTATCACTAAGAGTTTGCGTCAATGAAAATTCAGGAATCGCTGGTTTGCGCTGCGCGGACCATGGGCTTCGTGGTGGTCCTGGGGTTGTTGATTCTCAGCCCACGGGGCATGGCTCATGATGGAAGTAGGCCAGCAATCGAACCGGAACGACAACGTCCTGCGGGCTCACAAAGCTATCAACCGACTCATCGTGATGGTCAAGGCGACATCTTATTCGACTTTGAACATCGAATTGATGCTCAGGTGTTGACTGCCCTGGGCGTTGAGTCAGAAAGTTCGGAGTCAGGGGATCGTCACCGATTCCAAGAGGCTGCAGTGGCAACACGGGATTTGCCAGAACCAACGGTCGTCCCGCTTTGGCCGGACAAAGCACCGAACGGTGACGGATCGTTCGAGTCATCACAAGCG
The DNA here is from genome assembly GCA_030681235.1 of Pirellulaceae bacterium. Lineage (GTDB taxonomy): Bacteria > Planctomycetota > Planctomycetia > Pirellulales > Pirellulaceae > M30B19. Next base: position 1,079 of record JAUXWY010000147.1, read on the forward strand.
AAACTGACGGTTCATCTGCCCAAGAATCCGTGTGGCTCGGCCGTGATCATTTGTCCGGGCGGCGGCTATGGCGGATTGGTGACGGGTGCCGAAGGGCATGACATCGCCAAGTGGTTGAATTCGCATGGGATCGCGGGGATTGTTTTGGAATATCGTCTGCCGGCCGGGCGTTCATTTGTTCCGCTCTTGGATGCTCAGCGAGCCATTCGAATGGTACGGTCGAACGCGGATGCATGGCAAATCAAACCGACCCGGGTTGGCATTATGGGGTTCTCGGCTGGCGGGCATTTGGCGTCGACGGCGGCCACTCATTTTGATGAGGGGAACTCGGACGCCGATGACATGTTGGACCGGATCAGTTGCCGACCGGATTTTGCTGTGTTGATCTATCCGGTCGTGACGATGGGCGAAAACACTCATTTGGGCTCACGGGCAAATCTCTTGGGACCCAAGCCTACACCGCAAATGATCGAGCAGTTTTCGAACGAAAAACAGGTGACCGAAAAGACTCCGCCGATTTTTTTGGCCCACGCGTTAGACGATGAACCCGTGCCCAGTATCAATAGCCAGCAGTTGTTCGTTGCTCTCCAATCCGCCAAGATTCCGGCAAAATATTTGGAGCTTCCGTCGGGCGGGCACGGATTAAATGGCTATCAGGGACCCATGTGGGATGCGTGGCAGAAGCAGTCGCTAGAATGGTTGGTCGAGCAGGACCTCATCGAACTTCAGGCTCAGGAAAAGTAGACACCAGGCATCGGACCGACGGAGCGGAAAAGCGGTCCATACTGAAAAGATGTTCATCGGAAATGGGGTTCCAGTCGGTGAATTATTAGCGACCGTACTACTTAATTTCGAACGATGGACACACTGCAGTCGGTTGGCCGAACCGTATCGGCATATTGGGGGCGTGTCTCTGGCTGGCGATTATCACGACGGCGGCCCAGGGAAAGCGTCTGCCGAGATAGTTGGGACATGTCGTTTTCAACTTCGCTGGCTTGTTTTACAATGCCGTCGCTAGATGGACGCATCCGCGGCGAAAGGTCAATATGTCGAATAACAAGCCAGTTACTCCCGTGATTCGTGACTTGGAGATCAAGGACGCGCAGTTGATCTTTTCTTCCGTTTGGGAGGGCTTGGTCGATCAATATGGGCGTGAAAATCTCTGGTTTCCCAAGGAATTGATCCTGGTCGGCGGTGCTCCGGGATCGGGGAAAGGGACTCACACGCGTTTTATCCTGAAGGCTCGGGGACTGACTTGTCCGCCGATTGTGGTCAGCGACCTGTTGACGACCCCTGAAGCCCAACGGCTCAAGGATCAAGGCTTATTGTCCGGGGACAAGGAGGTCGTCGGGATCCTGCTCCGCAAGTTGTTGGAGCCCCAATTTCGCGACGGAGCCTTGCTGGACGGCTTTCCTCGCACGAGCGTTCAGGTCGAGTGCCTTAAGTTACTCGTCAACGAAATCAATCAGCTGCACAAAGAGTTCGCTCACACGCCGTTAGCGAAGAATTTTCGGCGTCCGATTGTCCATGCGATGGTCTTGTTTATTCCGGAAAAGACCAGCATGGAGCGGCAGCTCAAACGCGGGGCCGAGATCGCCGCCCACAACAAATTGGTGGCGGAAACTGGGGTGGGCCAAGAGAAAGAGTTGCGAATCACCGACCTGGATGAAGACGCCGCGCGACGGCGCTACATGGTTTTCAAAGAAAAAACTTGGGACGCCTTGAAGTCGCTTAAGGAAATTTACCATTACCACTTTGTGAATGCCGAAGGGCCGATTGAGGAGGTTGAGCAGAATATTCTGGACGAGCTGAAGTACCAAAGCTCTTTGGAATTGGAGCCCGAGACGTACGATACCGTTCGGAACATCCCTCTAGCCGAAGACATCATCCTGCATGCTCGGCAAGAATTGGTCAAACGGCTGGACAATTATCAGCGTGACGACACGGAACTTTTCAAGCGAGTCGTCGAATTGATCGAACGAAAGTTCATGACCATCGTAAAACGTCATGCATTGTCGGGCAAAGCTCAATTGAATACTGAAGACGAGCTGTTTGGGAATTCGTTGGTGCTGTCGATGGTCTTGGACGTGTTCTCTGAACGAGGCTTCCACGCGGTGATCGACAAAACGATCAGCGAGATCCCCGTGCGATTCGACCTGCAAACGGGACAAATCGAGTGCCGTCAGAAAGCGGTTTATCGAATTCAAGTCAATTTCCGAGGTTCCGATATTCGTCGCGGCTAAGAACTTATTCGCGGATCACCGGTGGAGCATTTTCCGGTGGATGTACGTGGTGACCGCCGCAACCGTTTCCAGTTCTTCGATGTCGTCGTGGTTGATCGAAATCCCGAAGTCTCGTTCCAATTTCATCAGCAGTTCAATGGTTCCCATGGAATCGCCGATTTCATTGAGCCGAGAAGCTCCCTTGATCAATTGGCGATCGTAGGCAAACGCCGTTGCCATGGCAGTTCGTAGGAACGACTCGATCGCTTGTATCCGACTCATGGATTGGCCGCAGTGCGGACACAAAAACGTCTCTGACTTTAGAGGAAACGAAAATGTCTTGCCACAATGGTCGCAGAGAACGTTAAGTGTGAGTTCGGCCAGGGAAACGTTGGCGTGGTTCATTTTGAGTTCTCCTAGGTTATTTCCCACGAGGGACGTGACTCTAGATCCTGCTCCGATGGCACTCACCCGAACGAATCCTGTGACGCACTTAGAATAGCGAATCTGCCGACGAGCGGAAGAGCAAATCGGGGAAGGACTTTCCTTGCTCCGATGCTTGTTCCGGGTAGGGTTTGACTTTTCGTAGCCGCGCGTAGCCCAAACGCGGGCCGCCGCAAATTTGGCGGGTGGAACTGTTTTTAATTCCAAGTTGAAATTCGCCAAATCTGCTCTGGCCACGCGGTTAAACAACTCCGCTTGTTCCGCTCGTGAACGGTTTTGACTTTTAAACGGAATTCAAATGGCCTTCGAATGTCGGCTGATTGCCGATATACTGGTCAGAATTGCCACAGCCACGGGGGTTGGTGGTTCGGGAGTAGCGACCAGTAGATTTATGTTCTCACGAATAAGAACTTGGCACTTGCTCGCTTTACTGGGCACCGTTCTAGTTGGGCTTGCGGTATATTTGTGTCGCGATTCGTTGTCGAGATTGGGTTTATCGCAAGATGAGCGTCCCACTTACGTCTTGATTGTTTTGGATGATTTTGATTGGGACTTGGTCGCCAACGATTGGTCGGCGGAACCTGGGGTTGTGCCCCGTTTTCCGGTTTTGCATGACCTGGCACGGCAGGGCATGGTTTTCTCGAACTTTCACTCGACCACACCGGTGTGTGGTCCGGCCAGAGCGTCGATACTGTCCGGTCAATACGCGCATCGGCATCAAGCTCGCGTGAACCGGTCGAATCATCCCACGGCTCATGGTTTTACCGGAGGTTTTGCCGAATATGGACGCAACCGGGACTTTGCTCGATACTTCCAAGCAGGAGGGTATCAAACCTGTTTCGTCGGGAAGTACGTCCATGATGGGTTCTCGCCCAATGACGAAACAGGGATCACGTGGTCGGACTTGTTGCCCAACGGCTGGGATCGATTCCACGCGTGTTTAGGGGCTAAATACGTCGACTTTTTGGTGATGGATTCGGCAAATAAGTTGACCCACACCGTACCCGCAAGATTTCGGACCGACTACGAGGCCGACCAAGTGATTGCGATGCTGGCCGAACAGAATCAGACTCGAAAGGCCCAGATGGTTTGTTGGTTTTCATTGTCGCCGCACGACTCCGACGACCAAGAGCCCGCGTATCCGCCACGGTTGCAAAGCGAGTTTTCCGACGAGATGCCGCCCTCGTTCGGTCGCCATGCCGGGGCCGCAGGATTAAAACTGCCGGCCCCCTTAAAAACGCTACCCAACGAATTGTCTCCGGACCAGCGGTCGATGATTGTCGAAAAATGGCGAGAACGGCTTCGGAGTATCAAGGCGTTTGACGAGAATCTCGGGCGAGTCCGAGAATACCTTGCGAAAGATGATCGGCTGAAAAATACGATTTTTGTGATCACTTCGGACCACGGCTACCGTTTGGGCGATCATGGACATGTTGGCAAACGCCTGCCATACGATCGGATCACTTGCGTCCCGCTGTTGGTTTCGGGGTCTGGTATTCCAGCCGGACGGAGCCAACGGTTGTTGGCCAACATCGACTTGGCGCCCACCATGATCGACTTGGCATTGGGTCCTCAGGCCGTTGTGCCAACGGATTTTGACGGCAAATCGTTTGCTCCGTTGATATTGCAGCCGAACATCGCTCCGTTTCGTCGCGATGAAATCTTGATTGAATGTTGGGAAGCCGAAAACGTTTGGGGGCAGCGTATTCCTGGTGTTTGGACGATCTTGCGAGGAGAAAACTACGGCTACACGGAATGGGCCACGGGGGATCGTGAGTATTACGAAATGGACACCGACCCAGAGCAATTGGATAATCGCATCGATACTCTAACCGCGGAGCAGGTTGACGATCTTCGGCAACGACTCCGTCAGTTAAGAAACATTAAAGATCGTCCACCCACCGTGACCGTGCAAGCGGATTCGTGGCAAAAAATAGCTCAGCGGCCACAGAATCTGAACTACGTGCCGCTATCGATTTCTGGGTTTGCGGATTCCGATGCGGGCATCGACTCCGCATCGTTGGAACTGCACGACGCGACCTCGAATCAATATTGGAATGGCCAAGATTGGCAGAACGAACCGGCCCAATTGCCGGTCGAACTAATGAACCCGGGCGGGCTTGTGAGTCAATGGAGCTGTCCGTTGCGAATCCGTCAACCACCGTTTCCAGAGACGTCGGGATCGTCTGCTCCCATCGAACTGGCAGAGCGAAAGGTCTCGGTGGTCGTCCGAGTCAGTGACAGGAACGGACAAACTCGATCCGAACGGCTCCTTCAGGAATTGCAACTGCGGCCGATGGACCCGGAGACATGGATTCAAGTCACCGATCAACCAGGGAATTCCAACTTGGGCGTTCAACTCTCTGGGTACGCTCACGGGATCAGGCCGATTCGAAATGTCCGCGTCGTTGTCCAAGACAAAGAGGCAAAGACCTATTGGGACGGGCAAGGATGGGTGGAAAAATACTCCCATTTCGAGGCTGCGGTTGTGGCGATGGAAAACGGCGGCGTTCATTGGACGTATACGTTTCCGGGAGATCCAAAGGAGCGATTGCATTTTGGGGCTCGAGCATTGGATGAAAAGTTCAACTTTGATAAGACTCCCGCTTATTTCGAATGGGGCGTCTACGGAGGCGATGTCAACGAATACACGAACAATGCCCTGCCGACCGGTAGTTCCTTTCCCGTCATCGATCCCTAGATTAGCCGTGAATGTGACGCTAGCGGCCATGGCTGCGACATTCGTTTCGGATTGACGGTTTGCCGCCAATGATGACAATTCTGCCTCGTAGGACCGGTCAAGGATGAGCGGTCCATTCGCTGAATTTCGGCGACTCGAATAGGTTGGCATGGAGGCCATCAACGATGCCCAAAGTAGGGATCTCTCGACTCGGCGTTAGTCTAAACGCCATCTTGCCGGCAACCCAATTCATGGGCTCCGACGATTTGTTTGTAACTTCGTGTTGCGGGAAAGCGGACGAGTGCCGACCCGGAGATTTGTTCGTCGCTTTGATCGATGCCGAGCATGACGGACATGTGCAGGTGGATCAGGCAGTCGCGGCGGGTGCCACCATGCTGTTGGTCGAACGATTGGTGGCGACCGACGTCCCCCAATGCATCGTGCCAGACACACGCAAGGCTTATGCGATGGTCTGCCAAGCGTTGGCCGGTGGCCCCTGTGATTATTTGACCACCATTGGAATCACCGGTAGCCACGGGAAAACCAGTATCGCGACATTGCTGGAGAGCATTTTGGCTGCCAGTGGCAAACGAGTGGGAGCAATCCAGTCGCTAGGGGCTTCCGTCGCGGGTCGTTCGATGACGCGTGAGCCATTGGTTTGGACCGCTCCGCAGTTGTCGTTTTTGCTGGCGCGACAAGTATTGGAAGAATGTTCGCATGCGATCATTGAAATGCCCAGTCAATGTTTGGCGAGCCATCAAGCGGTTGGCTTGCAACTGAATGTGGCGATTCTTTCCAACATTCGTCGGCAACACTTGGATCTGCACGGTAATGTGGCCAACTATCGCCACGTCAAGACTCGGATTTTCCAACTTCTAAAGAACGGCGGCGTCGCCGTCGTGAATGCCGACGATCCGGTCTGTCACCATTTGTTGCCGGAATTGAAGGTTCCGTGCCTAACTTATGGGATTCGGCAAACAGCGAATGTCCAAGGCCGAGTGTTGGAACAGGCATGGGGCGAACAAGTCATCATGATTTCCGCAGGCGACGATTCGATCGTCGTCCGTACCGCTCAGACCGGCCAACAGTTCTTGGAGCACTGTTTGGCGGCGGCAACGGCTGCTATGGCACTGGGGTTGACTTTGCCGGAAATCGGGCGAGGCTTGGAGCAATGTCATGTGATTTCCGGACGCATGCAGACCGTTCAATGTGGCCAACCCTTTGGAGTGATGGTCGACGCCGCGGATCAGGCGGATCCATTGGCGGTGTTGTTCAAGACGGCCCGATACAGCGAAAACGGCCGCACCATTTGTGTTTGCACTCATCATCCCGATCAAACCAGGGATCAACGTTTTCACTTGGGGCGAATTGCCGAACGAAGCAAGGGCTTAGTCGTACTGACTGGTCGGCACACTTCATTGGGCGAAGTGGACTACGAACCAATCCATCAAATCATGGATGGGATGAAACACCCGGGGCGAGTGCAAGTTATCCCGGACCGCATTCGCGCGATCGAATGGGCCCTGGCTCAGGCTCGGCCTGGCGATACCGTTTTAGTGACCGGTGCGGGGCATCTGCCGGTGGCAACGGTCGGCGAAGATCGTTGGGAAGTGACCGATGTCGACGTCTGTCAAGCTTGGCTCTACGAACAGGCCAAAGACACGCCAGCCGACGATGATGACGATTGGAGCGATTCGATCTATTCCATCGAGGACTACCGCTAGCGGTCGTGAAACGGACTGGAGTGATGGATTTTTTTTTGGTACGACACCCCAGTCCCGTCCCCACGGTTCTCCTAGGCAATGCGGATCTATGAATTCAAACAGTTCCTATCGTGTTGGATGGCTTAGTTCCTGCGGGGATAGAAGCCAATGGCAGGTCCTTGCTTTACTAGCGATTGGCCTGTGTAGCTTTGCATTGTCGGGTTGCGCCAAAGGCGCTTTATGGCGATTGGGCTACTTGAGTCCGCAAGCGCGTCAACAATGGGCCGATGAAGAGAAAATCGCCAAGAGCTGGCCAACGGTCCGAGCCGAAATGTCGGCTTTGGTCGACCAAGCGAAGCTCAGCAGCCCAGCGGATCAACAGCGAGTCGCCACACGGTTGTCTGAGATGGTCCAAAAGGATGAGCGTGTTCTCGTTCGGCTTCATGCGACACAGCTTTTGGGAGAATTGTCGCCCGATGTCGCGATGTCCGCCGTCGCCGCCGCCACTCAAGATCGTGAGTCGGACGTGAGGGTCGCGGCCTGTCGGGTCTATGGCAAAATGAAAACCGAGGACGCGTTGACTCAGCTCAACAGCATCATGCAACGCGATGAGCAGCCCGACGTTCAAATCGCAGCCGTCCGCGCGATGGGGCAATTCAAAACGCAACGAGCCGCTCAGTTGCTGCGATACGCGTTGGAAAGCGAGCAGCCCGCCATGCAGTTGGCAGCGGCGGACAGTCTCAAGTTGATCACTGGCCAAAAGTTTGGCAACGACATTCCGAAGTGGCAAGAACACGTCGCCAGTCTAGGGCCGGTCGAGGGTGCTCCCTCCATTAACCAGGTCAACCGAGCGAATCACCAACAACCGGACGAGATTCGTTCCTTTGTCGAGTCGATCAAGCGATAACTTGCATGAAACTGTTGGCGTTCTCGGACGTGCATTCGGACCTGGCCGCGTGTCATCAGTTGATTGAAACAGCCAGCGAGAACGGGGTTCAAGTCGCCGTGGGTGCCGGTGACTTTGCGACGATGCGTCGGAATCTTCAGCCCGTGATCGATGTTTTGGCTGGCATGTCGTGCCCTTTGGTGCTGGTGCCGGGCAACGGCGAATCGATTGATGAATTACGGTCGGCCTGCCAACAATATTCTCACATGCATGTTTTGCATGGCAGCTCGGTCGTGATCGAGGGGCAATGTTTCTTTGGACTTGGATACGCGGTTCCGGAAACACCATTTGGTGCGTGGAGTTGTGATCTATCGGAGGTCGCCGCAGCCAAGATGTTGGAATCGTGTCCACCGGAGAGCGTCCTCGTGACCCATTCGCCACCACGGGGGCACGTCGATCAAAATTCTCGTGGTGACCACGTCGGCAGCCAAGCGGTTCTGGAGATGATCGAGCGGACGAACCCCAAACTTGTACTGTGTGGTCACGTTCACGATTGCTGGCAGAGGTCGAGCCGAGTTGGAACGACCCCGATCCACAATTTGGGACCCGTCGGGTGTTTGTTTACGGTACCTAACTAACGCGCGGTCGCTTCGATCCTAAGTACGACTTTGATCTTGGTACGAAACGCCACCGCTTGACCTTGCGTCAGAGGGGCGATGATTCATCGCCGTCACGTAGTGGTGAATCCTTGGCTCAACCGAGATGAACTCGGTTGGGGCCGGTTACATCTTTAGTTGCTGAATGGATTGGTTCCTGACGCGGCGGGAGGATTGCCAAAGGGATTGCCAGCTGGCGGCGTCGAATTGCCAAATGGATTGAAGTCGTCCGATTCGGCTGGATTCGTTACGGCTGGATCTGCCAAGTTTTCTCCTGCGGCAGCGGTCAATACGTTCGCCGGTCGTCGATACTGGGGGGTGACGCTATTGGTCGGCCGAAAGCAGACAATTTGTCCGGTATGGCTTTGCAAGTAGATCCGATCAGACAGCGAATTGACAACACCTTCCCAGTCGCCTGGGATCGACATTGCACCAATTCGGTTGCCGGTTCGCAAATCCAACGCAACCAACTGATTGTTGGTTGATGTCGCATAAATTCGATCGGTGGTGACGGTCAAGATCTTGCTGATCTCGACGCCGCGGAATGCCGGAAAGAGTTTCCCCGTCCGCATGTTGATCGCCCGAACGTTGCCGGCTTCATCGACCAGCAAAGCAGCCACGTTGTCGGTCGTACCGAGCAACGAATCAATATCCACGTTGATTGCTTGCCGAATGGACGATTCCTCGTCGGCCGATTCTTCGGTAGAGTCGCTGCCTCGGGTTGGCGGATTGGCGGTCGCCCCAAACGGGTTGGCCGGCGCTGCCGCCCCAAACGGGTTGGCCGGCGCTGCCGCGCCAAACGGGTTGGCGTCTTGGATGCCGCCGCCAAACGGGTTGGCTGCCCCCCCGCCGCTCGGGTTGGCGAATGGGTCGGTTGCGGGTGTGCTCGGAGCACCAAACGGATCGGCCGCACCGGCATCCGTACTTGGTGGATCAGCCGTAGGCGTTGGTGTTGCATCGGCTGTTGAGTTTGCCCAGCGAACGAACATCGGCGTTTGAACAACTGGTAGTCCGATGAACTCGGACCAAACTTCCTTGCCGGACGACTGCGAAAAACACTTGAGGCTACCGGTCGCCTCGGCGACCAGCATCAAGTTGCCAAAACCAGCGGGAGCTACCTGGACTGGTAGGCTGGTTGGGATGCCATAGATTGGACGAGCTGGAGCAGGTTTTAGTGAGACGTAAACTTGATCCTTCACTGCCCAAACGTAGGAGTTTTCCAACTCGGTTAGCGTCACAGCCAAACGACCGTGAAAGCCGCCCATATCCGCGCGAAAGCGAGTCTCGGTGTAAGGAGTCAGCAACTCTAAGCGACCGTTGATTCCCGGCGAGATCACGCGGTTGTCGGCGATCACGGGACCACCGCCCGGCAGGTTTCGCAAGCCATACTTTCGAATTGGCATGCCGGTCGCCGCGTTCAGAATATCGATGTGAGTCCCGTGAGTCACGGCGACGTAGTTGTTGCTTACGTCAAAACCCATGATCGGACCTCCATCGGTCTCCAATCGTTGAGTCCACAACACGCTGCCCGACTCGGCGTCCATCGCTTGGATCTGTCCGGAAGACGACACAGAATAGACTCGAGCACTTGGCACAAATTGAACCGACTCGGTCACGGTCATCCCACGCTTTTCCAAAAGCTCTTTTCGGATTTCCGCCAGTCTCAAAGCACCTTTGACGCCCAAGACCTGGCCGTTTAACCCGCGATCTCGACTACTTACAACTTCCTTCGTATTTCCAGTGTCCAGCGTCACCAGTGCTTCAACGGAAACGGGCACGGTGACGGGCGTTTCGCCGGTGACGGCTTCTTTCGTCAGCGTGAAAGCCACCGTCGCATCTCGTGGGATCATCATCTTGAGTGGTTCGTTGGCGGTGTTCGTCGGACCGGCTGCGGAATGCACGTGCCACAACCGAGTCAATCCCAGACGACTTTCGATATCCATTCGCGAAACCGACTGATTGGCGCCTGCCGTCGCTTGCCCGCAAAGGGTCTCCGTGCTGAACCCGGTGGACAGAACTCCGGCAGCGATAATGGCACAGGTTTGAAACAAAGGATGCTTCACGCGATTCATGCTCATGTTTTTCGAACTCTCGATAAGTCAACGACGTCGCTGCCGACGAGTTAGAACGACAAATACTCTCGTCGTACCATTCTGCTCGCCTGTTCAATTTTAATTGCCGATTGCGGAAACCTGAGCGGTTTTTACCAAAGATTCGCGAAATCTCGTCCACTAGGTATTCGGAAACTACGGCTGGCCGTTGACCAACGCCTTTTTCGCGACGAATTTAGCCGGGCTCGGACGCGGGCCAACGGTGGGCTCGGGCCGCCGCTCTTAACGGTGGCCCCGATTATAACGCGGATTTGGAATGGGAGGCCATTGAAAGCCCGCACCCTCCGTGGGTAGGTGTCCTAGACCAACGTCCAGGCAACTCTTACTATAAACGCGCATTTTGAAGAGTTGCCAGCCGTTCGGAGACTGGATATCCCCAGTTCGGATTGCGAGTCTGGGGCTACCGCTGCATACACCCGGGTCAAAGGCGTGAACGAGAACAATCGACTGTTGTACCCTGAGCTTTTGACGCCGCTGGAGCGGGTCCTAGGCCATCTCCTCTTTTCCTCCGGCTCGATGGAGCCTCAATTTTTTGCCGCCCTCGACCAAGTCTTTGCCAAAGCCGACCAAGTGACCGCCAACGAAGTGGTTCCCGACGGAGGCTGGACGGCGGCGAGTGGCAATTCCTTGGGGATTGCAGCTCCTTTGACGAGCCCGGGACTGTTGCAGCTTCGCGCCCTGCTTTGGGATGCGACGGATGTTTTGCCCCAATGCGCCCCGGCCTTTGCTGATTCTCGCCGCGCCAAGCTCTTGATTGAATTGGTGTTTGATCACGTGTTGCCTGGATATCGCCATTATCACAGCGACCTGTTCTTTCATCTGCAAGAGAAGCAGATTTTCCAGCCATTTTTTGTCGGGAGATGTTTCGAACTAGCCCTAACGCTTTCGGACGATGATTTGGCGGATTTGCCCAAAAGTGCGGCCGCTGTGCTGACTCGGTTGAACGATTACGTCGGGTATCGACCCGTCGCCACTTTGGAGCAGGTCCGGCATTCGAGTTTTCCACACGAACGATTCCGACCGGTTCCGGTCTTTATCCGCGGGGCGGGAGTCGCGTCGGGGCCCGCAAAATCCATCATTGAAAAATGCCTCGAACTATTGCGGCAGGTTCCTGAGTCCATCCTTCGCGATGCGTATTTCGATCCAAATCAGCTGCAAGAGTTGGCCATCGATATACGCGCCTACGACTTCGACCACCCGGTCAACAAACGCCCCAACTATCACTTTGGCTTGTGGGATCCTGATCAGATCGACGGCCAAGGGAATTATACTCGATTTATCATTCACCAAATGATCTTGGCAGCACTGCTAAAACGAGTCGAGGAGTCGGAGTACGACCGCGAATTTGCCGAGCTGGAAGTCGCCGGCACGTTGGCTGGCACGATCTTGATGGGTTCGGGGGTCAGCGGTAGTCGTCCCGACAGTCACGACTCGGAGACGACTCTTTCAAGTCTGATGCCGATTATCGCGAATTACCGCGACGATTACTACGATTGGTTGCTCGATTCGATTCACGGTCCGCATCGCGAGCACTTGGAGAAGGAACTGCAGGTTCGTCGACAACCGTTTGGTGGCGTCCGGCAGCATCTGAATGCGCAGTTGGCCGCATCGCGAGCGACGCAGGTGCAACACGTGCAATTGTCCAAGATCTACGCAAAAATGGGGTACCCCGAGGCTGCTGCTCGACAAGCGGCCATTGTGCCAGTGACGTCCGCCCGGTTGATTTGCCAAATCGATTGTTTGCTTACTTCGGCCTCGGACCATTGCATTCAGCGGCGATTATCGGATTGTTTGAGCGATCTGCAGACCATCGAGAAAACAATGTTGCGCGGCATCGATTGTGGGGCCTTGATTGATCCTTGGAACTTGTTGGGCTTCGATGGCAATTTTCCCTTGTTTCCCGCCGTGGAAAATTCAGTAGCCGATCATCGCGCCGACGAGTTGGTTGGGATCGTCGAGCACACATTGGATATCTACTCGCATCTGTTGGCCGAAACGGCCGTGGCCGATCAGCCAAGCTTGTTTGCGGAAGTGCGCGAGCATTTCTCCAGTTTGGCCAATTGGTGGCGAAAGTATGCGACCCATGAGGTTTCCTCGTTGCAAGCGGTTGATTCCGCTCGCATCCTTCACGCGGCGGAACTTGTCGCCGAGGCGTTGAAGTTGTGGAAGCAGGCTGGAGCCGCAGCTGGAGATGTTGGTTTTTGGGCTCGGCATGCCACCATTTTTCATTCGCCCAAAGCCTATCAGTTGGTCATCGACGCACTGTTGGAGCGAAAAGATGCCATCGCGTCCCAAGCCCTCTTGATCCATTGGTTGAGCCAAGCCTCGGAAATCGGGCTGGTGGAAGGCGAAACTTCCTACCATGAATTGGTCCTGGCGTGGTTGGGGCTCCAACAAGAACGCTATGGAGACGCCAGTTCTTTCGATCAACGCGAACTGGTGTGGCAGCAGATTCGCAAGTTCTACGACTACCTCGAAGCCAATGCCGACGAATATTGGCGCGTCCCGGATTTCGACGCCAATGTTCGGGGAGCCAGTCGTACGGCGAATCCCGCCCAGAGCGAAGCGGATTCGGATCCCGAACATCCAGAGGAGTCCGAACACGAAGACGATGCAGACGACGAACCAGACGAACTGTTTGACGCGGCCTATGAAGATGTCGTCTATACGGATTCCACCGACGATGGCGTCGATGGCCCCATCTACGAAACGGACAATTCCAAACAAGACGAGCTTGAAGCGGAAGCCGATCGCTTGATTGATCGACTCAGTTTCTTGAACACACTGGCCATCCTGTGGTTCGAAGCATCGCACGTTCCCCTCCCCTTGTTGGCGGTAAGCGATTTGTCGAACGAACAAGTTCAGATGCTCCGCCAACGCAGCGACGTCTTGGAGAATTGGATTGATCAAGCCGCCAAATACCAAGCGGGTTTGACCATTCTATTGAATCAAGTCTTGGAAATGCGACTACCTAAAGGTGGCGATGTCGCGGCCCTGATGGAATATGATCGGCTGCGATTGATCAAAGAGACCTTGATGGAACGAATCACGGCGACCAACGTCGAGATGCAAATGGCCGTGTTGGGCCTCAGCGCCGTGCAACATGGACTGAGTAGCTTGGTCGGCGACTCAAAGTTCGGCAAACTGAAGTCGCGCATCGACGAGTCCGGTTGGATTCAACTGTTCGCCGGCATTCTGACTCGCAATGAATCCTGGGTGATGCAGGACTTCGAAGCCTTACTAAAGACGATGGCCGAAAAACCTCTGCTCTACGTGCCGTTGAGTCGCGGCGGCAATGCGAAAGAACTGATCGCGACTCGCGTCCGCCAACAGTGCTTTCAACGTGCCTTGGCCAGTCTTCCATTGCTGGGAATGTTCCAAGCCACCGTGCGTTTGTTGAAAACAGCGCGCACGATGGAACGCAAGAACAACGTTGGATTCGGAGCCATTACTGAATACGACGAGATGTTTCGCAACGGGTTCTGTTCGATGGTTCAAGCGTTGGTGGTCGCGTCTGCGGGCCATCGAGAAAAGACCGGGAAGTCCAAGAAGCGAGCCAATTCTTCGTCGGAAGAACGATTGTTTCGCCAATTGGAGCAGCTGACCGAATCGATGCTCAGCGCTTGGTTGAACCATAGTCGCACGCTGCGGCTCAGTGTCCTGGAGCGGGCTTTGGATAATGACGCATGGGACCAATTGCTCAAGTTCATAAAACGGTACGGCGGCCAGATCTTCACTCAAGATTTTCTCAATATTGGCAACATTCGCGCCCTGTTGCATCAAGGGGTCGAGTCCTGGCTCAAACAGTTACAAGAATCGAGCCAAGAACTGGATTTGGAGTTGCTGAACGATCTCGAACACGAGATTTCACTGTCCGACGCCAGCCGACACTTAAGCCTAGTGCTGGAAGCGGTGTTAGAGAATTTTAGCGAATACCGCGACTACAATAGCACCACGACTCAGTCCGATCGCGGCGACTTGATTTATACGTTTTTGGATTTTCTCCGCCTGCGGACGAAATACGATCGAGTGTCATGGCATTTGAAACCAGTCGTGTGGGCCCATCACGTTTTGGTGAAAAATCAAGTCAACGGTGTGGCCGGTCGGTGGCGACGCCAGTTGGCCGATCGAGTCGAAGGCGAAGCGGAACGCTATTTGGCGGAACTGAAAAAACTGCAGGCCAAATACTCGATGAGAATGCCCACCGTGGCCGATCGATTGAGCGAACGATTTGTGCAACCATTGCAGATCGATCGACTGCTCGCATTGGTCGAACCGGCGATTCACAACGTCGACCGAGCGGCGGCTGTTGGCGCCTTCGAATTGCTGGAAAAGGAAGCCGAAGCTTTGACCAAGCAACCGATGGGCGTCGGCCTGGAAGTCCCCGCGTGGTTGATCCAACTGGATCAAGAAGTCGACCTGCAACGAGTCGCCGTGCCGGGTTCGCCCACGTCAGTGACCGATAGCTTGATCGACCCTGCGCCCTTGAGCTTGGAGACTCTGCAAAAGGAACTGGATAGCCTCAGCGAGTCCTAAGCAGTTCATCCCCAACGAGTCGATTGAAGCAAAAAAAAATCGCGGCCGTTCCGAATCTGCAGCAACTTCCGAGTGAGTGCGAGAGTGGAAAACCACTGCAAATTCAAAACGAGCACGCGATGGATGATTCAAATTAAGAAAACCAGATCGGCCTCCGATCACGACGGGTGAGACGGGAAGAAACCGAAAGCCGATCTGAATTTTCATTCGGGTGCATCGACTCGTCGCCTTCGGAGTGCTACCTAACAAACACCGGGTCTGGCAACTGGTTCTTTGCACGCGAATCTAATAGGAAGCAACCGGCGTGCCAAACGATTCCTGACGAAAAAAAATCTTCCAAATTTCGTCGCCTGAATAGAAACCGCTGTTTTCTCGGCGAAATGTCAGGGGCTCATGCCTCGTGATTGAGCGAAGGTTTCCGATAGCACGTTGGAGTGGTATAAAAAATCGACGTCGAATCGTGCGCGTAGTCTCAGCATGACCCTTCGCTCTCAGAATGAGACGTTTGCCCGTCGACCGGTCGTTCACACCCCAGGCAAGTAGCGTTGGTTAACCGTTTAGGATTTGTCCCGAAATAAGTTCCGGATTTCGATGGCTCTACCAATACAAAGGTAGTTTAGCGAGCGCTGGTGTACCGGCTTCAGCCGGCGGGAGCGATGAAAATGCTCTTTTCAGCTACCGGCCGGCTGAAGCCGGTACACCAACGCTTGCTTC
This sequence comes from Pirellulaceae bacterium, assembly GCA_030681235.1. Taxonomy (GTDB): domain Bacteria; phylum Planctomycetota; class Planctomycetia; order Pirellulales; family Pirellulaceae; genus M30B19. Next base: position 17,031 of record JAUXWY010000147.1, read on the forward strand.
GGATTTGTCCCGAAATAAGTTCCGGA
>JAUXWY010000152.1 GCA_030681235.1 Pirellulaceae bacterium
TTAAAGAAATCAATTCGTCGGTCGAACATGCTTTGGACCGAATCGACCGAGTGCGAAATTGGCAAGGGGCTGGATCGGCCCTGCGCAATTTGCACGAAAAGGTTCACAACGACACGACGATTCTGCCGCTGTGGCAAGTACCGCAGTACTACGCTTTTCGGTCCGACGTTCGCAATGTCGGATTTGATTTGAACACCCTATATCAAAACGTCGACCAGTGGCGAATTGAGTTGGAGTAGTTTCGACTTCGTCGCGTTTGGTGCAAGGAATTTTATGGTGTATTCAGCAACTCAGCTCAATGAACAAATCTGCCGCCGCAACTTGTGGCTGGTGTTGCTGTTGCTCCATGGATCGATAGTAGGCTGCGGTGGATCGACTCAGGATGGAGCAGGAACTCCGACACCTGAGAAAACAGCGGCCGTCACTCCGGTGGCGAATCCAGCGATTGATGTTGGCCTACCCTGGAACTTCCGGCCCTATATGGTCAAAGTTTGGTTCGTGGTGGACGAACAGCCTCGGTGGACGACGCCGGTTCTCCAGCGGCTCTGTCAAGATACATCGACTCAGTTGGGCTTGGTCGAACCTGCGGCGTGGCGGATTACAGCCGAAGTAGTGCCCACAAAGTGGGGCGATTTGTTGGGTCATGGAATCACATCCGCCGCAGAGTTGCCCGAGACATTGTACGACGAGTTGTCCGGAAATGATAAGTTGATCATTGTCCGCGTTAAGGATGTCGGCTCCGGAATCGAATTTTCTGTGAACGAATTGGATGTCAACGGATGGTCATTGGGACCGACCTTCGCCAAATCGTTGGCGGAAATGAGCCAATTGGTCGGGAGTGTTTCGGACACGATAGCGCAAGCGTTTCGGCCTATCGTCCGTTTGGAGCACAGTGAAGCCGATATCGTCACCGCTCGGGTTCGGGCGCATGGTTTGATGGTGAAAGTCGAAAACAGTGAAGCTGCGGCGGATGGCGTCGAGCCCACGTTGGTGCCCAATAAATCGAGCCCGTGTTGGATCGAAAGTGGCGAAGTATTCGAACCGATTGTTCGCGAAGCGAATCGCCAGCGAAAATTCGAACTGGAAAAGGTTAAAACGCTCGATTTTACCTTGTTGGTGCAACAGGATGCGGTCGAGGGTCCGTATGTCCGCGCGAAAATTGTTTCTGTAAATCGACCCGCGGCGGCCCTGGGACGGAAAAAGGGACGGAATACCGAAAAGTTCGGAATCGTTGTCCGCACGCCACCTGGTCAAACCAAGATCCGACTATTCACCATGCGGGGAACCAGCCGCAGGGACCTGCAAGAAGTCCCACTCAATGGTTACCAGATTTACAGTCGTTCGATTTATGGTACCGAGGACTCACTGGAGTATCTCGGCAAAACCAATTGGAATGGAGTGATCGAAATTGCCCCAGGAGCTGAACGAGTTCGACTGTTGTTGGTCAAGAACGGCGAGCGGAATTTGGCTCGGCTTCCGGTCATGCCGGGATACAAGCCCATCATGGAAAAGTTGCTGCCCGATGACGAGGATCGAATCTTGGCTGAAGGCATTGTATCGGGACTTAAAAGTGAAACGCTCGATCTGTGGGCTCGGCGGCAAGTTCTGAAGGAACGAATTCGTATCGCATTGGAGAAGAACGAATTTGCGGTCGCCAATCGGTACTACGAACTTTACCGACAGATGTTGAGCATCAATCAATGGAACGACAACCTATTGGCTTATCAGCAGCGTTTGACTTCGACGGAAAAACGACAGCAGAACAAAATTACTGCGATGTTCAAGGAACTTACGGATTTCTCGCAGAAAGAGTTCAAATTGGCGGACGATACGAAAGTTCAAGACATGATGCTGAAAGCGCGCCAAGAGCGCGTTGGTGAGTAGAGGTGTGATCGTCTCGGGTGGAGTCGCAATTCACCGGCGTTGCTTTGTGACCTCACTGTTGAATGGACGGCACGGGGCCGGCATCAATTGAATTCTGGTGCGATCATCGCCCTAATTCAGCCCAATGAGCGTGCCGTTCAGCGACCCCACTGATCCCCCTTCCGACCAACGAACCTATCGCGTTATAATCGTCTTATCCAGGCAGGCAGGCCGTCATGTTCGATTCGAACACGGATCTTTCCTCGTAATACGCTGATCGCTATCCCCGGCGAGCCGCACCAACCGAAATGGAGCACAGAGTTATGGCAGTCCGATTGGGCATCAATGGATTTGGTCGTATTGGCCGAATGGTTTTTCGAGCGGCGGCCAAGCATTTCAAAAACGACCTCGAAATCGTCGGCATAAACGATCTGTTAGAGCCTGATTACCTGGCGTACATGCTGAAGTACGATAGCGTTCATGGTCGATTTCACGGTGACGTTGCGGTTGACGGAACGACGTTGGTGGTCGACGGCAAGCGAATTCGTTTGACTGCGGAACGTGATCCTGCTGCCCTGAAATGGGGCGATGTAGGCGCGGATGTGGTGATCGACTGCACTGGGCTGTTCCTCACCTTGGACACTTGCCAAAAACACTTGGACTCCGGCGCCAAGAAGGTCATTCAAAGCGCTCCTTCCAAAGACGATACGCCAATGTTTGTGTTTGGCGTCAATCACCACAAGTACGCGGGAGAGCGGATCATCAGCAACGCGTCGTGCACGACCAACTGTTTGGCTCCTTTGGCCAAAGTCGTCAACGATTCGTTTGGTATCAAACGCGGCTTGATGACAACCGTACACGCTGCGACCGCGACCCAAAAAACGGTCGATGGTCCCAGCAATAAAGATTGGCGCGGTGGCCGCGGGATCTTGGAGAACATCATCCCCAGTTCCACCGGTGCCGCGAAGGCCGTTGGCCGAGTCATTCCGGAACTCAACAAGAAGTTGACCGGCATGGCCTTCCGAGTGCCGACTTCGGATGTCTCGGTGGTGGACCTCACTTGCGAATTGAATACGGAAACCAACTACGAAGCCATCTGCGCTGCCATGAAAGCAGCCAGCCAAGGTGCTTTGAAGGGTGTTTTGGGATACACGGAAGACAAAGTGGTTGCCACAGACTTCCGCGGGGAACCATGTACCAGCGTGTTTGATGCCGACGCGGGTATCATGCTGGACTCCACCTTCGTGAAGTTGGTTGCCTGGTACGACAACGAATGGGGTTACTCTTGCAAGATTTGTGAAATGGCTAAGGTCATCAGCAAGTAGATCGCTGCTTGCCAGACGATGGATATCGATGACGGAGCGGTCGGACTTTACCGGCCGTTCCGTTTTTTTGTACGACCAAATTTTGCGAGACAAAAAGTTCGCTTGCAGATCACTTGTGGATGATCACTTGCGGATAAAGCAATGGTCCACAACTACTCTTTTACTCTTTGTCATCCAACCAGGCTTTTAGTTCTGAGATCTCTTCAGCGGTCAGTGTTTGATCTGGGGGCATGTAGCCAACCGTTTCCATCAGAGCGACAAATTGCTCGCGCGTGAAACCACTCAGATCCAGCGGCGGCTCCAACAACAGTCCGCTTTGGATGGAAGCCGCCGGCGCGATCCGCTTGGGTTCAAGATGGATGCCATGGGGCTTCGCCTGGGAGTTGGGCTGGGGGTCCGTGGGAGGAGTGACAAAATCTTGCTCGGGGACGACGTCTCCCAACCGCCTTCATAAACACCACCGCTCCGTATCGCTCTTTGGTTGTTGGACCGGTGCTATTCGCGTTTGAAAAAGCCTGAGCTTCGTATCGTACCAGATCCCGGCCGTTCTTTCATCTCATTCTTGGCCGACTTCGGCCTGGGGCCGCCCTACAAAACGCAACCCGAGTCAATCGCGAATTTCCGTGGTGCAACCCTCCCCACTCGAATTTTAGCTATGCTATAATCTCACGAAAATCGTGCTGTAGCGATGGCCGCATCGAGCAACCACGTTTTTTCTCCATGTGGCCCAATTCCACGTGGCCCAATTCCACGTGGCCCAATCCTTCCTGGCCCAATCCCTCCTGGCAAAGATTGCAAAAAAAATGCCCAATCGAAATCTAAGATTCGTGTCAAAAGGCTGCTTCTGGTTATTGCTGTTGGCCATGGTGTTGTGGACACCGACCAGCGAGGGCTCGGACGGTTCCCAGCCGTTCTCGTTCCAAGAGAACGATTTGGTTGCAATCTACGGCAACGGGCTCGCGGACCGCATGCAACACGACCCGTGGGTCGAAGCAGTGTTGCAAAGTCACTTGCAGGGCCAGAACGTTCGCTTCCAATCGATGAGCTTTTCGGGCGATACGGTCAATCGTCGTCCTCGTGACGAAGGGTACACGAATGAAGAAGAGTACTTGCAACACGTGGCGCCCAGTGTGATCTTTTCCATGTTTGGCTACAACGAGTCGTTTGCTGGTCCCGATGGAGCGGAAGCTTACAAAGCGGAACTGGTGGCCATGGTCGCGCGGTACCGAGCGAAGCGAAAAGAAAGCGGAGTGGACGCGCGGTTCGTCCTGTTCAGTCCGATCGCTTATGAAAGCACTGGCGATCCCAACTTGCCTGAAGGAACGCCAATCAACGCCAACTTGGCGGCTTATACCGAAGCCACTCGCCGAGCAGCCGAAGAATCCGGTGCCATGTTCGTCGATCTCTACTCGCCCACTTTCCAGTTATTCGCTTCCAGTCCGGAGCAGTTCACGATCAACGGGATCCATCTAAATCCAGCTGGCTATCGGCAGTTGGCCGACATTATCTCGCAAGCGTTGCTCGGCAAAACGGCTCCCCAAGACCAGCAACGCTTGAACGGTGTTTATCAGGCCGTGCAGGAGAAGAACTGGCACTGGCACAATCGGTACAACGCCACCGACGGCAATGACGTCTGGGGCAATCGATCCGGGTTGACATTTGTCGACGGACAAAGCAACGCGGAAGTGTTGAAGCACGAATTGACCATGCTGGATGTCATGACCGCGAATCGCGATCTGGTGATTTGGGCCGCTGCGGCCGGGAAGAAAATTAAAGCGGATGACAGCAACGTGCCTCCTCCGATCAAGGTCACCTCGAATGTGGGCGGCGGCAGTGCTAGTTCGAGCGGCGAAAAAGAAGGAACGGTTCAGTATTTGACCCCCGCAGAAAGTGCGGCCAAGGTCGCAGTTCCCGCAGGCTATCAATTGAATGTGTTTGCCTCCGAAGAAATGTTCCCGGACATGGCCAACCCCGTCCAAATGCAAGTGGATAGCAAGGGACGGATTTGGGCAGCTTGCTGGAACACCTATCCCAAGTGGGAGCCACTCAAGGAAATGAACGACACCTTGATGATCTTCGAAGATACCGATGGTGATGGTGTGGCCGATTCAAGGAAGATCTTTGCCTACGTCCATAATCCGTTGGGATTCGAGTTCTGGGGTGGTGGTGTGATCGTGACTTCCGGGCCGGACTTGCTGTTCCTCAAGGACACTGACGGCGACGATGTCGCCGATCAACGTACGATTTTGCTGCAAGGCTTGGGAACATCCGACACGCATCACGCGGCCAATAACTTGGTCTACGGGCCGGATGGTGGAATTTATTGGCAGAGCGGTATCTTCCTCGTACACAACCATGAAACTCCGTGGAAGCAGAATCTCACGATCGGCGATTCCGGAATGTATCGCTTTGACCCTCGCACCTTCGCCATTGCTCCTCACGCGGGTAATTCACCCAACCCACACGGCACGAGCTTTGATTATTGGGGTTATCTCTACGCCAACGATGGCACCGGTGGTCGATCGTTCCAAGTGCGCCCCGAAGGCAATGGCTTCAAGATGCACGAATTGCTCAGGGTCGAATTTCGACCGGTGGCCGCCAACGAAATCATGTCATCAGAGCATTTTCCCGACGACATGCAGCAGGACTTCTTGATCTGCAACACCATTGGGTTTTTGGGCGTCAAGCAGTACGACTTGGATCGGGACGGAGATGGTGAAAACCGGAAACTTGGCGAAGTCTGGGGTACTCCTGTCAAGGAATTGCTCAATAGTGAGGACCGCAATTTCCGACCAACCGACGCGGTGATTGGTGCCGATGGAGCGTTGTATGTTGCAGATTGGTGCAATGTCATTATCGGGCACATGCAACACAATATCCGTGACCCGAATCGCGATCACCAACACGGTCGTATCGTCCGCTTGACGGTCAAGGACCGCCCTCTACAGCGACCTGTCAAGATCGATGGCCAACCGATCGAAGCGTTGCTGGAGAATCTGAAGCATCCGATTAACGGCATTCGGCATCGAACTCGAGTGGAACTAAGTGCGAGGGATTCGAAGGCCGTGATCGCTGCTACTCAAAAATGGATGGCTGGATTTGATCCAAACGATGAACTTGAAGCTCATCATTTGTTGGAAGCGTTGTGGATGCATCAACAACACAACGTCAAGAATGAGGCCTTGTTGAATCAACTTCTCAACTCGACGGTTCCTCATGCTGTCGTCGCAGCCAAGACCGTCCAACATTTCTGGTACAACGTCGATGCGACCGGAGCCAGCGGTTTTGCCGCGCCGGCTGAGATTGAAATTGTCCAGTACGAGGTGCCCAAACGACTCAGCGCCGAAGAACAGGCCCAGTTCGAACGTGGCTCGCTGATCTACCAACGGGAGTCGCACTGTGCGACTTGCCACTTGGCCGATGGCAAAGGGAACGGCGTGATTTATCCGTCGTTGATTGGCAGTACCTGGGTCAATGGCAGTGAAGAGCGAATGATCAAGACGACGCTGCACGGCTTGTGGGGCGTTCTCACGGTCCATGGCAAGACCTATGATCCGGCCCGTGGCGTTCCTCCGATGACCGCGTTCAAGAACTTGTTGACGGACGAAGAAATGGCCGATGTTTTGACCTTTGTAAGAAACAACTGGGGGAATAGCGGCTCGAGTATTTCGGCGGAGACGGTCGCGAAAGTCCGTGCAGCAACGACCGAAAGGACGATCTTCTGGAAGCCGGAAGAGTTGTTGGCGGAGCATCCCTTGGAGGCGGAACTGGCGCTGGCCGAGTTGGGGCTCCGTCCGGAAGAATTTTCCAACAAGGTGTTGGAAGACGAACTGTTGGAAATGACGACAGCCGAATTAGTGAAAATGGCCAAGGAAACGGGCAATGTCGATCGAGGCAAGGATCTGTTCTACAAATCGGCGGCCGCGTGTGCCTCTTGTCACGATCCAGCGGCCGGCGCCCCGCGAATTGGTCCCGAACTCAAGTCGTTGACTTCGAAGATCACACCTGAGGAATTGATCGATTCGATCCTGCGCCCGTCGAATCGGATCGACAAAGAATTTGCGCAGGTAACGGTTTTGACCGTGGACGGCACGATCCATACCGGAATTCGAATTTCGGAAGACGACAAGCAATTGACGATTCGAAACTTAGCGGTAGCGGAGCCCATCGTCATCGCTCGCGACGAGATCGAGGAGGTTGGTGAATCCCGAACCTCATTGATGCCGGCGAATTTAGCGCAAACGCTTAAGAGCAGGCAAGAGTTCCTCGACTTGATGAAGTACGTCCTCGAAGTTCGCAAACGCTAATCGAGGACAGACAACGCGAGTCCTTCGTCAGAAACAAAACGCAGAAACGAGGAACGGGGACAGACCGCTGCGTTTTTTGCCATTTGGAGTTAAAGATGAACACAGGTCTACGCCCCGCTGACGTCCTGGAATTAGAGGACGTCTTTGGTGGGGACAGTCAAGCGGGGTTTGGGAGTGCCGTTTTTTTCATGCCGGTGCGTGATTCGGCGGCAGGATCTCTCGAGTTGGAGAGCAAATCTTTCTACCAGAGGTTTTGCGGGGACATCTGGGAGGAATTTGGAGTCGAGAATTGGCTGGGGACCTGGAAACTTCTGCACGAACGGCCGGTCGGTGGTAGCGGTGATATCGTGGCCGAGATCGAAGGGATCCGCGATCCGGAATCCGGGTCGGCCGCTCAAATGCTCTTGGATGCGGGGCCAGACCCCGACCGAGCCATCGCCGCGCTTCGGACGGCCTTTAACGACCCCGGAATTACCCAGTTGAAGATCTTCAAGATTGGCGATGGCGGTTCGATGTCCGGCGCGATCATCGCTGCGGAAAACAATGCCAACGTTCGCCTCTTTCTAATCATTTTGTTGGACTGAATCCCAGCGAAGCGAAATCGACCAACGATGCACACCGAAGCTGTCGATACACGTCCACCACTCGGAGAATGGATCCTTCTCCTCGTGACAAGTTCTCTGGCGTGCGTCGTCGGGATTTCAATCAACTGCAATGAAGCATTGAAATTCGGTTCGCCCGAGTATTTTGATTTGATGGCCTGGCCGGTCGTCATCGGCCCCTCAATCCTTTTGTCATTTGGTTCGATTTTCCTCCATTACGTTTTTCGCCACGATCCGACGAAGTGGATATTTTTCCTCGTATCGTTGTGGTTCCAATGGATGTTGGGAGACTTTGTTTTTCACTCGATGGACTTCTAACGCGAGACGTTGTTTGCCAGCTGTGTGATGGCCGTTGTTGATTCCAGTCGATTGCCTAGGGAATGCGAAATAAGGTGCCCCGAGATGACCGAGTCCGAAAACGCAAATGCTTCGGCAGATCCACCCCCGGAGTCGACGGCTGACGACATCGCCACGGCTTACCATGAAGCCGGGCATGCCGTCGTGGCTTTGGCTTTGGGCCGGGCCGTGGAGAAACTCAGCATTGTTCGCAACTCCTTGCGTTTGGGCGCCGTCAACTTCGGCAGTCGTCGTACCGGGCGGCGACAAGACTATTTTGAAACCGAAGCCATGATTCTCTTGGCCGGAGTCGTCAGCGAATCACGCGTCACGGGCAAGCTAAACTGGAGCGGAGCGAGTCAGGACCTGCACCAGTTGGAACGAATGATTTCATCCAGAGTCGACAAAGAAAAGGCCGCCGAGAGACTGCAGCGTCGCTTGTTTGACAAAACGGAGCACCTCTTGTCGCAATCAGAAATTTGGGCTGCGGTCGAAAAAATCGCACAGAACTTGCTTCAACATCGTTCCTTGAGCGGCCGCGCCGCTCGACATCTTTTCGACGAAGCAAACAAATGAGCCTCACAGGAAATTTCAGTGGGGATGACAGGAATCGAACCTGCACTCCGTAAGGAACTAGATCCTAAAAATAGTCAGCGAAATCACTTTCAACCCCTTTTTTCTCGTGCCAAACCGATTATAGCATCGGTTTTTAGCATTGCAAACTGACGCACAAAAACGCATTGAATATCCGTATTGTTTTTATCCTCGGCTAGCAAATTCCGTAACTACGGATTTTGCGCAGACAGCAACCATCGCTTGGTGCGACAGCCAATGGCGGCGGTGGCGGGTGAAGCGGAACCCGGACATTCGCGATTCCAAACCGCTGTACTCGCTCGACAACCACGCATGAGAGAACCATCCGGGCATAGCTTATTGGAGGGGGGGCGTGCCACAGGATCACGCGGCCTGTAAATAATGAGAGAGCGAATCGGGCGGACGCGATGGACAATGCCATCGCTTGGTAAGGCCTCAAGAACCCAGCCTATCTGACTGTTCCCTCCCCCAATGCCACCGGAAATCGATCCAGACCCCCACCCCATGCCGACAGGACTCCTCGGTATATTCCACCAGACTGAAATTCAAAATCGACTTGCGGTATCGGGGCGATCATTGAGGGACCTTGATTAGCACGCGCCAGTTGACGGCATACGAATCTAAGCGGAACGGTACCTAGCGACCGCTCTGGAGATCATGTGGCTGGTGGACTGAATCGTCGAAATGGCGTTGGCTTTGGCATGTCTCCGCATAGAATAGTGACATCGGGCGACGCACATTCACACACAACCGCAAGGAGTAAGTCATGGACGGATTAGGCACGACAGCCGCACACCAGAGCGTGGTTGATCCATTGAGCGTGACCAAGCGATTGCAACGTGAAGGCCGTTGGCCAGAGGTCGAACCGGTCCGGGATCGCTTGATGAGAGAATGCCGGAATCAGGGCATGAGCAAGTCCGAAGCCCAAGCATGGACCTATTCGGAGCTGGACCGTCTCTACCCACCGCCGGAACCTGAGCCGACGGCAGACTCCGACTCCCCGTGTGGGGCCACAGACGGTGGTTACGTTACGGGGCTGAGCGATATACCTGAGTCGTGGGGCAAGCTGCCGCCCAATGCGAGCCTGGCAAGCGACATCCGGTGGGTTCAAGCGAGCCGGATTGACGTGGTGGAGGAGACTGCTTCTGGCACCATCGTCCACTTGGATCGTGCCGACCGTCCCGCACCTTCGAAGGCCGCTCTCGGCTGGCTGGAGACCAGCATCCGCGCTTACTCCAAATACTGTGCCATCGCCGCCAAGGCAACCGCTCATTACGAAGACGAGCAGAAAGTGGTGAGACGCGAGCGATTGTCGGTCGAGCAGGTTCGGCAGGCCCTGTCGGAGATGTTGGACTAATCTTGTCGCCAATTGGATGCAACTTCACTGGTTCGCGATTGCTGGTCGCGTCCAGCAGGTCGTGGCCGGTGGTAGCCCTGTTTTCTCGGTCAAACCGTTCCAAATCGCCGGAAATCGATCCAGACCACCCGCCCACCTCAGCGGGACTCCTATCGTTATCCCCCTCCATTCAAACTCCGTTTTGATTTGCGTTTAGGGGGCAATGTGGGTACAATCGGAGTTTGGCGTTTTGGTTTCATACCATTGGGAGATCGAGCTATGAGATTGATTTTGAGCGTTTTGTTGGTGTTGGTGTCTTCGTCGGTGTCGTATGGGCAGGGCTTCGACTTTAACCGGTACGGTCGTAGTCCGCTGGATAACCACTTGAAACGGGAGTCTGAGCCACAACGCCCTTCAGCCAATTTGCGGGCAAACCGGTACGACCCCAATTCGCTGAGCAACCCCTACGGTGCCGGGAGTCGGTACAAGCCAGACGGGTTGATGAACCCGTACAGCCAGTACGGGAGCCGCTACAGCAACGATTCGTGGACGAACCCGTATGCGACGAATCCGCCGAAGATTTATTCGGAAAGTGGCGAGTATCGTGGTGAGTTGAGCACGAATCGTTATAGCCCAGACTCGACATCGAACCCTTATGGTCGTTATGGGAGCAGATACTCGCCGGACAGCATCAACAATCCGTATGGTGCTGGTAGTCCATATTCGACTCGACCGTTGTATGTGCGGCCGTCTAGCAACTGACACCGGCGAATAGTCCGAAAGAAACCGGAGCGATGAAGTGGAAAAAAGGTAGTAAAGCAGCTTTAATACTTTATCCAAAGCGGACAATTGCTGCCTATCGGAAGATCGCCAAGCACCAAGACAAGTTGGAATGGTACTACGACGAGACCAACGACGTACCAACACAACGGGAGTTCAGTTGAAATTTATTTTGCCTACGAACTGATTAAGTTGTAATATGATCGGATTCGTTTCGGGATTTGGGAGAACCAGTGATGAAGATATTTTGCATTCTGTTTTTCGCGGCAGTGTTGTGGCTTCAGGATGATCTGAGAACGTGGACGGACTCCTCCGGCAAGTTTCAAGTAGATGCGGCTCTAGTATCATCAGACGGCGAAAAAGTCACGCTGCGGAAAGCAGACGGCAAGATAATCGTCGTGGAGATTTCACGACTTTCGGCGGAGTCTCAAAAGTTTTTGAAACGCGAGGCTGTAGGGCTTTCTGCCGAGCAGGCGCCTTGGAAAGACAATTCGTTAGCGCAGCAATTAGCGCAGCAAATTGAGTCAGGGCTTCCGCCCAAAGGTTTTTCGCAAACGGAGTTTGAGAGGCTAAAGAACGATGCCGGGGATCGATTTGAAAGGATTCCTGGTGTGATTGAACATCAACAAAGATTCAAGCAGTTGATTCTGCGTTGGGTGGACGACCACCAAGGACAGCCGCTACCAACGGAGCAGGTGATGAGCGGGTGGCTCGAAGAAACCCGTGCTGAGCTTCGCAAGGAACTAGTAGCTAGCCCAGAGGTACAGGCCGTATTAACTCGAATGAACAAGCTCAAAAATCCTGGAGACGCGGAGTTAGCGGCTCTCGTGAACGAGTTCGAGAGGGTGGGACAGCAATGGACTTTACGGCAGATGGATGCAGACAAACTGCTCGCCAAATTTGACGGCAAGTACCAGCAATGGTTACTGGATTCGCGGGAAGTTAAGGCTCCCGCGACTGCGCAGCAGCTCTGGCAAGAGGTCGCTATTCCAGGGATTGGCAAGTTCGCAATCCCACCGACTATGGAGATTCAAGGTGGATTGTATTCTGGTGTGATAGGTGGACTTCGAAAGGGCATTTTCGGGCCGGATGAATTAATGAAGAGAATTGTCATTCAACCGCAAGGCCTTAACGATTTCAAGGGTAAGGCACAAGACACTTATGCGCGGTTTATTGTCGAGGTTTTGAGAAACTCAGAGGAATCCGGCCTTGAACAAGAACACTTGCGAGCCTTCAGCCCGGCTGATCTAGAGGAAGTCGACGAACTGTTAAAACAGGCATTGATCGAACAGCTTGAAGAAGGATCGAAACTTTTGGGAAAGGAGGCGAGTCTTCTTGAATGGCATTCTGTCAGTATTGCGAGGTTCAACCACATCTACGCCTTGAACCACGGATATCGGCGGCAGCTTGGAGATAATCCTTCGGTCGTCGTGCAGGAATATCTGGTCCCAATCGACGACATTCTATGCAAAATCACGGTGTCTTATCGGGAATCGGAAAGATCAAAGTGGGCCGCTGACCTTGAGAACGTAATATCGAGTTTCGAATTCGACCTGCAACAGAAATAAACCTTGTTGGAGCCCAGTGAGCTGACGCATCGTTGCTGCCGTTGGCCGGCAGATAGGATCGGATCTGCCGAAGTTCAAACCATCGAGCGAAGTCGATATTTGCAGTGGCAGCGATAGCCATTCGAGATACTCCAAGGCCGTCGCATTGTCGAACCGTTGCCAGTCGCCGGTTTTCGATCCAGACCCCCGTACCCACCCCATGACTCCCAAGCGATTATTCCCCTGTACTGAGTCGCCATTTTGCTTGCGTTTACGGGGCAATGGAGGTACAATCATGGTCTGGCGTTATCGTTTTATTCATGGGGAGGTCGAGCTATGAGACTGATTTTAAGCGTTGTGTTGGTGTTGGTGTTTTCGTCGGTGTCATATGGCCAAACGTGGACGGACTCATCCGGCAAGTTTAAAGTAGATGCGGCGCTAGTATCGTCAGACGGCGAAAAAGTCACGCTGCGGAAAGCAGACGGCGAAATAATAGTCGTGGAGATTTCGCGACTTTCGGCCGAGTCTCAAAAGTTTCTGAAACGCGCGGCTGATTTTCAAAAAGAGTTCAAACGAAAGGAAGCGGAACTGGTATTGGCGGAAAGCATTGTAGGTTTCTACAAGCAAGAACTCGAAAAAAGTCCGACGGAGGACCAAACGGCATTCATCGAATCCCGTCTTACCGAAATAGAAATTCATGCCAAGTACAAGTCAGCACTCATTGACGGTCAATTCCTCACACCGGATGAAATCAGCCAGCGGCGGATTCGCTGCGACGCGCTAGTCGATCAATGGGAAGCACTCGTAAAGGCCAACCTTGGCAACCGAAAGGGCATTGATACCCGCAGCGACACGTTTAAGCAGGCTCAAAAAGCAATCGCTGAAGCCCAGAAAATTCAGCCCTTTATTCGCCCGGACTTTGAACTTGGGCTCATGAATGTCTTATTTACAAGAGATTTTGACGCCGCTGAGAAGCACTTCTCGGAGTGCGTGAAGCGATTCCGAAAATATGAGCCATTGTTCGCACAGTCCATAGATAGGTTAAACTTTTCAAGGGCTCTAGGAAATCTTGCGTTGTTAAAGATCAGGAAAAATCGGGCGGAAGACGCCGCAGAGTTGTGGACGGAAGCCTTGGTCCTAGATGGTGCGACGCCAGAATTTGGCTACAACGTAAATCGTGTTTTGAAAGCTAATGCAAAGGGCGATGTCCGTTTGCCACCGTCGGTAATTGAAACATTTGCCACATGGAATGCAAAGGAAGATTCAAGTTATGCGGATCGTTCGCTTGGCTGGCTCTATATGCCGTATATTCCAGGAGACAATAGACCATCGGCAAACGCTCCTCCCAAACCATCCGAACATGAAGAAGCGGGTTTAATACGATTCTCTGGCGGGACCGGATTCATCATTGCACCGGGACTGATACTTACTAATCGGCATGTTGTCGAGGACGACAATGGAATTGCTTATGATCGCTTTCGTTTGAATTGGGACGCAAGCACTGGACAAAAACCAGCTTACGGTGAGTTGCTGGCTACGTCGAAAAACCACGATTTGGCGTTGCTCAGCTTTCCAGATTCAACATCTTCCGGCATACCAATCCGAAGCGACATAAAGACGGGCGAAGAAATACTAATTATTGGTTATCCGAGAACAGACGTTTTAGGTAACGCAATCACGATTACGAAGGGGCTGATTAGCAAGGTTCCAACGGACGACAATCCAAGGATAATTACAGATGCAATTGCTAATCCTGGAAATAGTGGAGGGCCTATTATCGACGAATATGGCAATGCGATTGGCGTCTTGACATGGATCACCAAGGGATTAGACCAAAATCTGTCAATGGGCGAGCCAGGAGCTGCGGCAATCGATTTTGTGCGTCAACATCGGTCCGATTACGCTCCAAAACCACTGGCGACTTCTCGAAAGACTGCGGAGATAGCAGAAGAATACAAGTCAATGATCGTTAGAATCGAGACCTTTGTCTCCAAGAATCGACTTGGTGCACTGGCGGATGCGATCGCCGAAAAGAATAAGGATTCCAACGCCGACAAGCGTCAACTTTACACGGGACTAGCAGACAAAGCATGCCTCAGATGTTCTGGCAGTGGAACGGCAAAATGTCCCAACGGTCCGTGCGCCCGGGGCCAAGTCACCAAATCTGAGCTGCGACAAGTTCCAATCCCCAACGCACCCGGAAGGTTTAAGACGATATCTGTGCAGTGGAAAGAGAACTGCCCAGTATGTAGCGGAAAGGGAAAGGTGCCTTGTTCAGGCTGCCGCGGCGATGGAGAAGAATAATGTCAACCGAGATAGCGAGGTCGGTGTCCGTTGTCTCGGACATTTCCAATTTGGAGTTTCTTGGCCAGTCGGCTCCTCCCTCAACCTAGCTGACTTCTTCGCTGGCTCGGCCTTTAATGGTGAATCAAGCGTTTCCTTGATTGAGGGCTTTTAATGTCAGCCTCGATCGCGGGCTCGGCGCATGGAAACCTGTTAGTCATCGGATGAGTTCAGATGTGTTCGTTAGGAACGGGCTTTAAATCGAGTCAGATGCTTGCGGGTGGGGAACATGGCACCTAAAATGGGAAGTGCCGGGTGCTTGTCGAAGTCGCTACTTCCGGGCCTTGCAGAAAGTTAGGTTGGTGATGCCAAGAATAATTTGGCGTTGCGAATGCGGCGCAGCTTATGAAATGCAGGAAGAACGGTTCGGCAGTAGGGTGCGTTGCCGCCAGTGCGGTGCTGTTTCGCTGATAGAGAAACCATCGAGTACGAAAACTCCGCCACCGCTACCAAAGGCCAGTGTGCCCAGCATGGAGGGCCGCGGCAAGCGGTCGATCGCTCCAGGCAATTCTGCGGAGGCGGTCACCAGGGAATCCAAGAAGCCAGAACTTTTTCAGCGTGTAATTTTGGTTGCGGCCATCTCGGGCACTGGAACCTTGGTGCTCCTATTATTATTGGTGTTGGTGTTCCGTGGAGGCGGTACCCCGCAACAACAAGCGGAGAACGCTCAACCGTCTTCGGTTGCTCCAGAAATGGACAATCCACGAGAGTTGCCACCTGGCAAAGTACTGGGGTTAGAGGACCTGGCTGAACTTGTAGGGCCATCGGTCGTGCAAGTTAACGTGACCGGCCCGAAGAACGCAGGCACGGGAAGCGGATTCGTCCTGGACAAGCAAGGAACAATCGTCACCAATTACCATGTGATTGAGGACGCGACTGCGGGTACCATCGTCTTTTCTGACCAGACGAGCGCACCGATTGCCGGATACTTGGGTGTGTGGCCCGAAAAAGATATTGCGCTGATACGGGTCGAATGCTCGCCAGACAAATTGCATCCTCTTCGTCTGGCCACGTCGAGACCAAGACAAGGCGAGCGGGTGGCGGCGTTCGGTAGTCCGCTGGGGCTGCAACAATCGGTGACTGATGGAATTGTCAGTGCGATAAGGGAGAGTGAAGAACTTCAGGCTATTGCCCCAATCGACATAGATGCACTTTTGATTCAGACGACTGCACCGATTTTCCCCGGAAACAGCGGCGGACCGCTAGTGGACATGAAGGGGATGGTTGTTGGTGTGAACACGATGGGCCTTCACGGTGGAGAAAGTCTCAACTTTGCCGTCGCGATTGCAGAGCTTCCGCCGCTTCTTTTGGCAAAGAGTGAAATCGCATCGCCGTTGCCGGCAATCGACCCGATCGGGAATCCCGCGCGACAGCTTTTGAGGCGAGCGCGGGATCACGATACTGAAGACGATACGGTTGCTGAGATATGGGATGCAATCAGGGCTAATAAAGCGGGCGACGCGCTGCGAATGCTGGCAGCCGTACCGAACGATCGACGAGGCACTGGCTACTGGATTGCGAGCGGACACGTGCATTTTAGGCTTGGGAGTTTTGGCGACGCACAGGCCGCATTCGGCAAAGCGGTTGCAAATGATCCCAACAATACGGAAAGCTTACTTCGGCTAGCCTTGGCTCTCCGTTTCGATAGTTCCCAACGGTCCTGGGATGCTCCGAGGGATTTGTGCAAGAGAGTGATTCAACTTGACCCGACCAACGTTCCCGCCTACATAATTTGTGGTATGTGTATGATGCCAGGTGAGGATGTCAGCTACTTTAAAACGGCGACCGCCCTTGATCCCGATAGCTTCGATGCGCAGTATAACTTAGGTATCGCAATGTCCTATGGTCGTGAGTTCGCGAAAGACGCATGGGAACCACTTCAAAAGGCTTTGGAGTTAGAAAAAGGTATTAATTTGGTTGACTATGTCGTCCGCGACCAGCTGCCTCAACCCGTGAGGCATCTTACGAGACTTCCGACGACCAAATCGCTTCAAGTGCCCCTTAAGCTGGCACTTGCTGAGGCTTATTGCGATGGCGGACATTACGAACGTGCAATACAAGAGTACAAGGAGGTTCTCGCAATTGAGCCCGATAATCCAGTGGTGCCGTGGGGGATGTGCTTCACATATAGGGGTTATCGCGGCGACTTCAAACATCCGGATGCCCTTCATTGGGAACGTCGAGCCGAGGGCACTGACTTCATGCCCGCAATGCTCACCCGAAGTTACATGCCAGAGATCAAGTACAACTACTTCGGAATGCTTCGATAAGCATGAACAATAATTATGCAAGACGCTATAACAGGCATTACGGCTAGATTGACGGATCGAACCCCGGTACCTGAACCGGCTGCCGCGATTTCTTTTTTCAGGCGTCACTTTCAGGTCGTGACATGAAAAAGAGTGAAGCTCCCATCTCGGGTCGTTTTGACCCAGCAGCTCGGCTGACAGCCCTACTTCGCAAAATTCGCGACGATGTAGACCGATCGGTAAATGTTCTCAAAGAGGCATGCGGTGGAGTTTTGCAAGCGGCTCTCCGTGTTGCCAGAAGAGAAAAAGGCGAGGCGTGCCGATCGTTTACCAACCGAGGCGGAGCGGGAACATGCCTGCCGCGCTGGTAGCGAAACTACCTACTGTTTTTGGTGACAGTCCAACGTCCCTCGGCAACTATGCGTGGTTTCATTATGGTAAATTGCTGTTCGTTCAACCAACACGACCGGCTTCGAGTATCGGACCATTAAACATTGGAGAGTCTTGATAAGTGGCACAGTATTTCGTTAGGCGAGCAGGCCGGGTCGAAGGACCTTGGACATTCGAACGGCTTCAAAGTGAAGTGCGACAGAAGAGGCTGTCGAAGTTTCACGAAGTCTCTCAGGATCGTGAGGACTGGTTCAAGGCCGAAGATGTCCCCGAGCTTTTCGTTGTTAAGGTGCTGCTTCAACGCGTTCGAGATCCCCAGCCTGAAGTGGGCCCTGAAGCAAACGGTCCGTTGCCGGAGGTACCTGATTCACCGTCTCAGCCGCGCATCTGGTACATTGAGAAGAACGGTGAACCAATTGGACCATTTACAGATTCCGAAGTTCGCGAAGCGTGGATTGCTGGAAGGTTAGATTCGGACTTAGCTTGGCGCGAGGGATTTAACAATTGGTTGCGAATGGCCGAAGTCCCCGAGTTCGCCCACTGGTTTCGCGGTAATGGAACCGAGGATACGGCCAGTCAATTTCCAGATCAAAGTAGCGTTATTGAAGCAAAACCGTCTGGGAATCAAATAAGTTGGCTTGGCATATGTCTGGTGGGTCTCGTGTTCATCGTTGTGTTACTGGCAATGGTAATCGCGACCAATAGTGATTGAGCACTGAGTAAGCAACATGAGCGAGATTTTTTTATTTCGTGGAGGGCCGAAGAGTCCGTGAGACTTATTAACATAGCAAGTGCTGTACAGCGACAAGACTTAGGTGGACTCCTTGACGAATTCCGGAGCTTGGAAGGAAGTGTCCGTGCATATAACACAAGTAAATTGAAACCAGAGCTTCGCGACGCAATTCTGCAATACTCCGACTCGCTTAGTGAAGTCTGTGCTGCACTTAGACAGTCCCAGGAACACAAATCAACATTCACCAAGTAGCGTACTACCTTTTACGGATTGAGAGAAAAATTTTATGCAACGTGAGTGGTATTATAAAAAACAAGGCCGCAAACTTGGGCCATTTACAGATGCTCAGCTCAAAGCATTGGTCGACCATGGAAAGTTACAACCCTACGATTCGGTATGGAAGGAAGGCATGAAGGACTGGGTGCCAGCGGACCGTATTTCCGGATTGTTCCCTGGAGACGTTTCGACAGCTGCCACCTCGGTCGAGACACCGCGACCGCCAGAAAACACCGCCACCTTTGTACCAGAGATACCCGTCGTCGAGCAGCGAGCTAAACCATTCGAATCGGTAACCGTCTCAGCAACGCGATCAGCGGACGTTTCAGCAAAAACGCCAATACGACACTCAAAGCTTTCCCGAAACGTCGAGCCAGCGGACGAGCCACTGCTGGATTTGGCCGTTCCGGCGATCATTGTTGACTTATACGCCAGTTTGGCTAAAGGTCTACTACGCATTCGAAACATCCGTCGTTCGGTTTCGAATTGTTTGAACATCGGCCATGTTTTCTTGATGCTGACGGTCACACTCGGGATCTTCGTGGCGATTCTTGCCAGTCTAAAATTGGAGAGCGGTCGGCCATTGACGGTACACCTGGGTATGTTTGCAATCGCCCTTTTGGGTCAATGGGTGGCTCGGAACTTTTCGTTCGTCGCGTTGGAGGCACTAAAGTCAAACCCCAGCGTTGTCAGGAGCTACCGCTTGTTGGATACGTTGGGAGCGTTAGGAAGTGTGGTAGCACTCGCCGCGTTTGCTTACAGTTTGACGCTGATAATCAACAATGCAACTGATGAGAATCCCAACACATTGGTTATTTTGATCCAATTGTTGGTGTCGATCTTGATATTTTTCGGATTATTGCTGGCGGCGGCGATTTTTTACAGTGCCGACGCCCTCAATGTACGTGTTGAGGATACGGCGACCGCAGGTCAAGAGTTTTTGGGGTTGGGATCTTTTGTGTTGAAGGTCGCGTTGTACATGTCACCATTTCTTTACACAGGGCTCGCCATCTTCGCTTGCTTCCTAGCTGGCGTAGCTACATACAGAATCACCACGGCTGACGAGGCCGACTCGACTGTCACTGCGGTAATTGTTCTCGAAAGTCTGTTCGACATTGAGAGCAACTTGGTCATCGGGTGTTTAGCCCCTTTGCTCTTCTACCTGGTGTTCTTGGTTTTGTACTTGTTCATCGACCTCTGCTACTCGATCCTCAGCATTCGGAGCCTAAAACTACCCACTGACAACGAATGACTGGAAAACGCGGACTAGCTGACCGTTAGTGGGCACGGCAAATCGCAGGAGTCGGGCAAACAAATTGCTTGACAGTCTTCACAGGCGGCGAGTATCCCGAGAATTTGAAACTCAAACAAGGTAGGCCACATCGTGAAATGGTGAGAATCTTGAATGTTCACCCGATATCAAGTAAACTGAGAGCGAGAGGGCCTTTTCGGCAAAAAAGCCGATTTGAGGGTGGGCAAATGGACCGACGGGGCTATGGTCAGCTGGTGCGTAGTTTTAGGCGTTTGTGCCAAGGCAGGTCGTGAGTGACAAATCAACCTCGGTTGCGAACGAGACTAAATTGCCCTAGCTGTTGGTTTGCGTTTCCGCCCGAAGAAACGCAATGGGTTGCCGAGCATCCGGACCTGCGGGGCGACATTCGTCTGGGCGACGACGCGCCCAAACGTTTCTTGCCGAGCCGTTTCGACGCAGATGGTTTTGCCCTTGATTCCATGGGCCAACAATGCCAACAGTTAGCGTGTCCGCGGTGCCATCTACCCATTCCTCGAATCTTGTTCGAAGTAACCCCGCTGTTTATTTCCATTATTGGGGCCCCGTCAGCCGGGAAGTCGTATTTTTTGGCGTCCTGTATTTGGCAGGCCCGACAGCGGCTGGAAAGTCTGGGCGTGACCTTTGAGGACGCGGACCCGGTAGCCAATCGCGTGGTTAGTGACTACGAGCAAAAGTTATTTCTCAGCGATCGACCGGACTCTTTGGTAGCCATTCCGAAAACTGAAGAAGAAGGCGAATTGTATCAGCCGGTCAGTTTTGGCACGCACACGGAAACATTTCCCCGGCCCTTTGTGTATCGCTTAAC
>JAUXWY010000159.1 GCA_030681235.1 Pirellulaceae bacterium
TTAGCCTACGCACCTTTGTGAAATCCAATCGTTGGGACGCGATGTGGAGCAAATACAAAAAAATTCAGGCATCGACAAATACCGCAATCGCTACGTAGAAACAAATCCGCACCCCTTGCAAACCACTACTCAGCCGCGCATTGGCAAAATACGGTCGCAGAATCTTTGGATCACGAAACACAAAATCAACGATCAGCTGTTTACCTAGACTGATGCAAAGCCGATCTTGCTGTTGCTCGACCGAAAACTCGGCTTCCGACGTCCCCGCGCCCGATAGTACGGTGGGCAGTGAGTTCAAATCCGCCGACTTGTCCAAGAACTGGCCGCACGCCGTACTGATGCCACTGAAGAAACAAACCAAAGCAAGGGTGGCAAGTTGGCGCGAAATGACATTTTGAAAGAGCGTCACGATCCATACCGCCGTTTGGTTGTCGCCCAAAATCAAGGATGTTAGAGTATCCGACACGCGATGGGATGTCAAGAATTCTGACCACTTAAGAATTGCCAACGCTCCGAGCCATTCACCTTGAGAGGCGATTGAAGATGTCCGCGACTGCGGCTACCGAATTATCACACGTACTCTGGGACGGTTCATGATCAAAACACCCGATGTCGTAGTAATCGGAAGTGGGATCATGTCGGCAACCTTGGCCGTGATGCTCAAACGGTTGGAACCTCGCTTGCGGATTCAGGTGATCGAAGCGACCACTGACCTAGCCCGCGAAGCATCGGATGGCTGGAACAACGCCGGCACTGGGCACGCGGGGTTATGCGAATTGAGTTACACGCCGACTCGCGGCAGCGACGGACGCGTACCGATCGGCAGAGCCCTACAAATCTTCGAACAGTTCGAACACTCGAAACAGTTTTGGGGTGCACTTGCCGCGAGTCAGATGGTTGGAGAACCTCGCGACTTCATTCAAGCAGTGCCACACATTTGCTTTCTCAGCGGCGTCGACGGAGTTGATTTCCTCAACGCACGGCACGCTGCCATGCAAGAGCACCATTTTTTCAGTGGGATGCAATCCACATGCGATCCAACGGAGATTCAACGCTGGGTACCATTGGTGATGGAGGGACGGGCATCCGCTCCCGCAGCCGCAACGATGGGGGTTGGCACCGAGGTCAACTACGGGCTACTGGCTCGTCGAATGTGCGGATGGCTAGAGCAACAGGCGGATTGTGAAATCGCCAGCGGCTGGAAGGTCACTCATCTTCAACGCGATCTGGACGGTTGGAAGCTGAAGTTGAGTTGCCTGGAATCCCGCGAGGTTCAACTCCTACGAGCCAAGTTTGTTTTTATTGGAGCAGGCGGCGGTAGCCTGCCGCTGTTGCAATCCACGGGCCTACCCGAGTTTCGCGGACTAGGCGGATTTCCGATCGGTGGGCAATGGCTGGTTTGCGACGATCCAAACATATGTGCTCGGCACGATGCCAAGGTCTACGGAGCCACACCGCCTTCAGCGCCCAGTCTTGGGGCCGCTCACTTGGACATTCGCCGACTGAACGGGCAACGTCAATTGCTGTTCGGGCCGTTCGCTTCTTGGACCACTCGTTTTCTCAAGCAGACCGGAAGCTGGAGCGATTTGCCTCGGTCGCTGCGTTTGAATAACTTTGCGGCTTTGTGCCGCGCCGGTTTGCACAATCGATCGTTGGTTCGTTACTTGATCGCGCAAGGGTTTCAAAGCATGGAGCACCGCATCAAAGCCTTGCGAGAGTTTTTTCCCAACGCTCGCGCCGAACATTGGCGGCTTGTGCAGGCGGGCATTCGCGTCCAGGCCATCAAGCGAGCCGATCGTGGCGCGGTTTATTTCGGCACCGAAGTGGTCACGCCCTCAGATCGCTCGCTCGCAGCCGTGCTGGGAGCATCGCCCGGGGCGTCGGTCGCCGTCAGCATTGCCATGGACGTCATCCGAAAGTGTCAGCCAGAATTGCTGGCCACGTCCGACGGTCGGCAACACATGAAGCAAATGATCGCTACGTACGATCAAGATCTGAAGTTGGTTGCCAACAAGAACCTCTTCGAAAGCAGCACACGCGAGTCTGCCGAGCGATTGCAACTCGACGGCCGAACCTAGTGGTCGGTGATCGCCAAGTTTCCGCGACGGTCGGCTAACGGGAGCGTCGAGACTCAGCGATTGAACTCGGCAGCGATTTTCGTCATTCGAGCGCGATTGACACCCATGTCGGAATGGCCAACTCGCGAGGCCGAACGAAAGTGAATTTCGCCGGCGGGCTCATCCACTAGAAACTCGACGTCATCCACAAAACGAAACAGGAAGCTTCTGAATTCGTAATACAAATAGATCGGTTCTTCACGAACCAGAACGGCACGTGGAAATGTCTTTGACACCACTTGTTTCAACCGAGCCAGTGCGTCGGCGGGCGTCCCGGAAAACGAAAGAGCCGTCATTTGGTGCTCGGCCGAATCGGTTTGGGTTGAAACACAATTCGGCGAAGCCGGGCAAGGGGCCAGTCTCCCGTCAGCATGACCAAGGTTATCCGGACGGCGGCTAAACATACTGAGACTTCCCAAACCCAAACCAACGACCAGTAGTAACAGCAGCACGATTCGGCCGACAAGCCGAGCGATGACTCGCACCTTGGATTTGGACAATCCGAACTCCTAGCGTGAACGTAGAGAAAAACCCGGCCCCCAACCGCCCCGCCACTCCAACGCAACAATTCTGCACATACCAGCCGCCTTTGCCAAGGGACGTGCGCGATAATCTAAAAGATCGGCTTGGTAGTGATGAACCGGTAGTGATGAACCATCGCCCCACTGACACACGGTCACTGACACACGGTCACTGGTGGCGGCACCGAACACGGCCGCACCGAACACGGCGGCAACCCGCAACCGTACACGTCCCCAACCCGCAACCGCACATGGCCCCAACCGAGTTCATCTCGGTTGAGCCAAGGACTCACAACTACGACGCACCTGGCAGCCGCAAGAGAAGCGGTCGAGCGACGGACTTGTTTAGCAAACCAAAGCACGCCGAGACTGCAACGGCTTACGCTCGCAAGTCCGTAGGGCTCGCATGCCCCAACGCCCGGAGGTCTCTGTGCTCTCCGTCGGATTCCTTCCGTCGGAAGCACCCAAAACGAAACCTCGCCTCAGCACCGCCCCCGACCGGTTGATCCGGTCGGAGCTGAAGCTTTGAGGTTAGCAAAGACGCCCCGCGCGAGAAGCGGTCGAGAGACGGTCCTGTTCAGCAAACCAACACCACCGAGACCGCAACGGTTGACGCCCGCAAGCCCGAACGCTCTGTACCCAAAATCAAATCTCGCCTCAGCGCCGCCC
>JAUXWY010000160.1 GCA_030681235.1 Pirellulaceae bacterium
GCATCGAGTGGCCCTGAGTGATCATCGGATCAAGGCCGTGGATGAATCTTCGGT
The DNA here is from genome assembly GCA_030681235.1 of Pirellulaceae bacterium. Classification (GTDB taxonomy): domain Bacteria; phylum Planctomycetota; class Planctomycetia; order Pirellulales; family Pirellulaceae; genus M30B19. The sequence goes on from JAUXWY010000160.1 coordinate 55, forward strand.
AACCTATCAATACAAGCCGAAGCAATCGCAACGAGTCTTGAGCCGCACGGTGTCGGGCGAGGCGTTCGTCAAGAGCTTTGCCCAGCACATTCTACCGACGGGCTTTCGGAAGGTGCGGTATTATGGCTGGATGGCCAGCAACTCGAAGGCGAAGTTGGAAGAGTTGCGGATGGTGGTCTGGTTCTCGGTGGGTTTGGTGTATTGGTTAGCGTCGGGCCATGCGCCACAGAAACCCATCAAACCATTCCCGAAAGTCTGCTGCCTAGCATGCGGAGCGCCGATGCGCGTGATCGCGATTTCGGATCATCCCATTCGACCAACGTTATCCACTCACTCCCGAGCGTACTTGGACAGTGGATAAGAAAATGAGCGATTCAAGATCGATGCAAACGTTACAAAATTCGACCATCAAAATCGCAGCAAAAGAACGCAGCCCAAGCTCGCGCCCGGCGAAGCTACATCCAGATCGTCAAAAGAACGGCTCCGACAACGAACAAACGCACGTGAATAAACGAATTGCAGCGTCGAATTCGATCGATCGGCATCAACACATGCAAAGAAATCGCAAGCAAAGATTTAGAATATCGCGTCAAAGGGAGCTCGAAATTAGAGAGCAACTCCAGTGCCAAGAATTAAAAACCCATAGGCAAAACGGTTAGAGATCGCGATCCGAGGCAAACGTCCCCGGGCTTCTTGAACAAAGGCCTTGACCTTCGGCTACGCTCCTATCGTCGCTACGCGAAGTCAAAGCCTAATTGGTTCGCCGTGGGCATCGCACAAAGGAATCTTCGAAAACGAAATGATTGGCGGGCGTCATGTGCATCAGATTTTCTGTCCAATTCGGATCAAATTACCGTCCGAATCGACAACAGCGAATTCTCGCATCCCCCAAGTTTTGTTTTCAAGGTGATCGACGCGAGGAATTCCCACGGTTGGCAAATTTGCCTTTGCGAACACTTGATAAATTTCATCGACGTTCTGTACTCGAATGTAGCAGCCTGCTGACGATTCGGCGGGCTTCAGCTCGGAATGCGTGAAAAAATGTATCTCCACCGCGCCCCGGGTTAGTATCCCGTAAAAATGTGGAGCGCCCCAGATTTCGCCATCAAATCCGAACTGGCGGTAAAAGTCCACTGTGTTCTCTACCGATCGACTGGGCAAGATCGGGATTGCGAGATCAGGTTGTTGCATGGTGAATGTCTTTGCTTCCAGTTGGCGAACGTTCGAGCTAAGCGGGCGCCGACGGCAGGACGCCAAGCCCGGGCCGGTGAAAATGTACCGCGTACCAACGGCCCGGGCTTGGTGGCCTGCCGTTGGCGCTCCGCTTGAGCGAGGGGTTAGGCATCACTGGGGCCTAAGCACGAACGTACCGGCAGACTTGTGCGCCAGTGCTTGCTCTGACGGTTGACTCCAGCGTGAAGGGAATTGCCTTTCCAGTTTGGGCGAAGATCGTCTTTCCACCGCCAAGAATGACGGGCTCAATTGTGAGTAATAACTCATCGACTAGATCGGCGGCAAGAAGCGAGCGAACCATCGTTGCGCTGCCATAGACGTAGACGTAGCCGCCAGGGCGTGCACGAAGCTCCGACACGGTTCGCAAGAGGTCATTGCCACGGACGATAGTAGTTGGATTCCAAATCGCATCTTGTTCCTTCATGGTGTCGGAGACGACGTACTTCTGGACGCGATTGATCCAATCAGTGAACGGATCTCCTGAGCGACTGGGCCATGCCGCTGCCGAGGCTTGATAAGTTCGACGTCCTTGCAAGAGCGCGTCGCTCTTTGCCGCGAGTTCAGCGTACATACCTCCCATAGCGACTGGATCAAAGTACTTCATCGACCAGCCGCCGTGTCTGAAGCCGCCGTCGGTGTCCTCATCGGGTCCCCCAGGGGCTTGTACGACGCCATCGAGGCTGATGAATTCGGTAATCAGGGTCTTCATGAGGTCTCTCGTGCGGGTGATCGCATTGATGTTGGAAGGGGAGTGTGTGTGATGCCTAACGACCAAAATCAGCCGGTTTGCGCGGTTGACTTGTTTAGTGAACCAGCAGCCCCCGCAAACTCGGCTGCATTTTTTTGTTAGCACGCGCGTTGCGTTTTTGCGGCTCTGCGATTTTTGCAGCTGGACCTCGCGACGCTGTGCTGACGGGATGAAGTATACAGTGCAGGATTCAGTGTGGCAATCGCGAAGCGTTTTGACGCGCTGTTACGCGGTAGATTTATCGCCAAGAAACTATCGACACCAATCCCCTCAGAGAAACGAACAACGGTTCCCATTGCGATTCAATCCGTGTGCAACTGTGTTCATCTGTGGTTCAGAATTCGAATTGCCAAACACTGAGCCACACGCATGCGAATTGGGCTTGGGAAAATTACTCAACAACCAGACTCAGTATCCGCCGAGTTCGCGCGACGCTGATGAGTGCGACTGGATCGACACGCTGGTCACGCGCTGTATCAGTGCTAACGACAGCCATCACCCGGCACGCGCGAGTGAAGCCACCATGTCAAAAACGCCCGATCGCGTGCTCGGCGTGCATGGCTTTGTTAGACCGCGTCTAGAGTCACCGCCTTGGCCCCTTGTCTGGGCCCTGACGTCCGATTGCGAGCACTTGACGCGCCAGTGGGCTGAGCCGCGCACGCGTATCCGGTAGCATACGAGCGGCAAAGTCCGTTCCCGCCTGACCTTCGTGCGGAATGAACGCGCCCTGGATCGACCGGCGCGGCTTGTCGGTTGTGTTTGCCGAGTGGTCATGCCACACCGATCCATTGAAGATGAGGAGTGAGCCGGAAGGACCACACGCCAGCACCTGTCCGTCATGGTCAGCCCGAAGATCGGAAATCGTGTCCCTCGGATCCCTCAACCACTGGTGCGACCCGGGCACGAAACGAGTTGCGCCATTATCCGGTCGAAATTTAGCGGCCAAGCGGCAGAGTCGCGCCGAACGTCAACATGCAGTTCACCGCTGACTGAATGCGGCCGGAGCGTCCGCGCATGCAGCGAACTGAGTTTGAACGGCTGCCTGATGATGCGGCAGCACGCATCGAGTAAGGGAGGGAATACGTAGAGAGTATCAAACTCCGGTCCACGGTTCACGAAGTCGTTCACGCGCGTCGAGGTACTACCGACCTTCACGTCCACTTCTATTGCCGACACAATCGCGGCATCGTACGCGTCGACCAACCGCGCGATCCCTGAGGGCGGAACGGGGCCGGGAATAACAACGAAGCCGTGGTCCTGCAACTTGGCTGCAGCGTCGGCCGGAAGCGTGCCATTCACGGATAACCGATCGAACCATTCGTTCATCGTAGTCTGCTTCGTTGCCGGTCTAACGACGGCCATCACCCTGCACGCGCGAGTAAAGTCACCATGTCAAAAACGGCCGATCGCGTGCTCGGCGTGCATGGCTTTGTTACCCCTGTTTTATGCTATTGGTCACAAGTTGTCGAGATTTGCTTTTGGTAGTTGGCAAGCCACGACTCTTTAACAAAGCAGGCAAATCGCCATCGCATTTCCAAATGGCGTCCTTCTCATTCAGTGATGTCAAAACATCTCTTTGTAGATCAGTCAACGTTTCAGGTGAGATAGTTGATCTCTTCCTCGGAAACGCGAGTGAGATCATTGCATGTCCGAGTTCGTAAAATTGGTCATCATCCTTGAAGTAGCCTATCAATGCCTGAACTAGTTCAGTCACATCGCGGGACCGCAAATACTGAATGGCAAGTACAACGTCTTGCTGAAGATCATTGCCGTCCATCGCATCGCAATATTGATCTGAGAGTTTGTCGTATTTGGATAGCTGCTTGCCGTCGTAGGAAGCGCGCAGAATCGCCGATAGACAGTCATAGGATGATTGACTCTGTTCAGATTTGACAGACTCAAGTGCTTGCAATGTCTGCGCGAGCGTGGGGAACGCCATCGGAGAACTCAAAAGGGTAACGACTAGGGTAACCCGGTGCGAGTCATAGACTCGATTTAGCGAAACACGGTGTTTCGAGCACTCGGGTTGACCCGATTGTTATCCTAATTTTTGGAGTTTTGAAAATGGGTTGGGAGTTTCGGTGTCTATCAATTGAGTCACAACTTGCGGCTAGCCAGAAGTATGCGACTAATGAATCACAAAGGTATTTGGCAAACCTAATTTATGAATTAGCGGCAAAGGTGGATGAACTAGAAGCAAAAGTTGCGAGATTGTCATTTAATGACCATCATGTTTCCCACTAGCCCTCAGTAGATTCACTAGAGATGCCACACATAGGTTTGTCACTGAGAGGGCAGTTTTAAGATCGTTGTGGGTGTGTGCAATGTTTTCTGCTTCAACGAGTTTGTTCTGTATTTCGGACAGACTGAGGTTTGCCCGTTGAATGTCAACTTTATCCACAATCAAGTTTCCTTTTTTCGTTATCCAAGATGGGCAATAAATAAGTGAAAGACCCTCCAATGCCCAAAGACAATGGAGGGGACGATTTAGTCCCGACAACCGCAGTTAATCTGCAAAAGCAGACTGAATGCGGAGATGACAAGACCCAGGATCGATAAAAAAACCATTTCAGGTTCCTTTAGATTAGGGAGAGGATTTGTACAAATCTTATCCTTCATCTTCGTCTTTCATCGTCACCCAAGTTGCCTTGGGCCTGTGGATAGTTTAGCAACTTTTAGTTGAGAAACTAGTGTTTATTGCCTGTCTTGGATAACTTGTTATTATCCTCACTCAGCGCGGGATAACTGGTTGATTTAGGGTACTTTCCCCGGTCAAAGTATAAGTATATTTTATTACTCGGTCAACAAGTGATTTTGGAGAAACTACGCGCTGAGCGCGGATATTCCCATATCAACGCGCTGGGTCGTGCCTTGCCATCAGTGATTTCACAGCGTGCTCCTCTTAAAAAACTAAGAAACTCAGCCGCCGATTTGGTGCATGGTGCGGACGGGGCGTTCGAAATGTTTTTGGCCAATCAAGTGGCCGGGTTGCTTGGCCAGGACGCATGCCCGGACCAATGCGAGGATTTCTTGCTCGGATGCTCCCTGCCGCAGCAGAGCGCGGAGGTCCCACTCTTCTAGGGAAAACAGACAATTCCGCAGTTTGCCTTCCGCCGTCAGTCGCAGACGATTGCAGGTATCACAAAACGGGGCCGTGACCGGATGGATCAAACCCAAACGCCCGCGTCCTTCCGCGTAACGATAGTCAAACGCGGGCTGCGATGGGTCGGTGCGTTGGGCGGGCACCAGCGGCCCAAATTCTTGTTCGATCAATTCGCGAATCGTTTCGCCCGACAACACTTTTTCATTCGACCAAGTCTGGTCCGAATCCAACGGCATGTACTCGATGAAGCGGAGTTCCAGGTCGCGCTCGAGCGCAAACCGGGCCAGCGGCAACACTTCGGCCTCGGTCAAACCTTTGATCGCCACGGCGTTGAGCCGAATCCGCTTGAAACCCACATCTTGAGCGGCAGCAATTCCGGCCAACACTTGATCCAACACGTCGCGTCTTGTGATCGCGACTAAAGTGTCGCGATCAAGAGCGTCCAAACTAATGTTCAAGCGATCGAGCCCCGCGTGTTTCAATCGCTCGGCTTGTTTGGCCAAGTTCACGGCGTTGGTGGTCATCGCGACTTCGCGGATCTGCGGGATACTCTTGAGCCGATGCACCAATTGATCGATATCGCTGCGGACCAACGGTTCGCCGCCTGTCAAACGCAACTTATCGACGCCGACATGAGCGAAGGCTTGAACCAAGCGTTCGATCTCTTCGAAGGTCAGAATTTCGTGTCGCGGCAAAAACTTCACTTGCTCGGCGGGCATGCAGTAGAAGCATCGAATGTTGCAACGATCCGTCACGCTAAGGCGCAGGTTGTTGTGCCTTCGTCCAAACGTATCAATTAGTGGCAGAATCGGGAGCGACATGGGTGAGGCCTAAGCCGCAAAGACCGGCAAGTAGTTGAGCGGAATTTGAAGAATGATCGTGGCCATAGCAGCGGAGTACTCGGGACCGCCGCCGTCGTTGGCCCAGGACCCATCGGCTTGCTGCGACTTGAGTAATTCGTCGCGAATCGCCGGATACCAATTGTTCCAATAGTCGCCACCGGCGTGCCACATCGCTTGCACCGAGTAGTAGTGCGTGTAAAAGTAATGACCACCCATCCCAGCCATCTTTCCGGGCCGTGTGCGGTCGATGGCCTTGAGGCCTTCTTCGATTTCTGGTCCCTCATAGATCCCGGCACTGTACAGCGACGTGACTCCGGCTGCAGTCATTGCTGGCGAACCATGTCCCGAACCTGGCATATAAGAAAACGATCCATCTCGGTTGCGGCTCTTCTTGACGTAGCTGATGCATTTCTCGCGAACGTCATCAGGCACGTGGATTCCGGCATCACGAGCGGCGCGGAGGCCCATGATTTGGCAGATCGTCACGGACAAGTCGGCATCGACCGGCTGCGGTTGATAGCGCCAGCCGCCTTGGTTGTTCTGAGCCTTGACGGTTAAGTCCACGGCCCGGCGCAACTTCTCGCCTATCTCGCGTTTCCTGGTCATGCCATAAACTTGGGCCAAGAACAACATCGAAAACCCGTGGCCGTACATGTTCTCGTGCACCGAGTTGTCGGCCAGCGCGATGTAGCCGCTATCTTGGACGTTGTTCAAAACATACTCGGCACAAAGATCCACGTTGCGGCCGTATTTTCCATCGCCGGGCACGCTGCCGCCCGCCATAAACGAAAGGCCCGCCAAAGAAGTGCTGGCCACGCCGGCTCCATACCCACTGTTGCCAAAGGCCCCGCGATACTTGCCGTCTCGAACTTGTTTACGCACCAAATACTGATGAGCTTTTTCGATCGCGGCCAACGTGGGATCGGTCACGAGCTCGGCAGGGCTCTTTTCGTTGGGCGACGCCTTGCGATCCGCCAAAACATCCGTCGCGCAGGCCAAAGGCAAACCGAGACTGGCCAAGCCCAGAGTCGCTCTCAAGTATTCTCGTCGATCCATTGTTCTACTTTCCCACTTCCACAATTCCGATATTCCGCCGCCGATCCGTGATTTCGCGGCTACTCCATTATAATCGACCGCTGCTCCAGAATATACCGCAATCCCAGTGGACGCCCGCACAACCCCGGCCAAACGCTGGGTGAACGGTCGCCAAAAAAGGACGCGGAAGAAATTCTTCCGCGTCCGAGCAAATTTTCAAGTGACTTTGGGCGATGTGGGGCCTTAGTCCAAGAATCCAACAAGATCCTGGCTGCGACTAGGTTGTTGCAGCTTGCGGACCGCTTTGGCTTCGATTTGCCGAATACGTTCGCGAGTCACTTTGAAGATGTGGCCGACCTCTTCCAACGTGTAGCTGTAGCCGTCGCCCAAGCCGTAGCGCAGTTTGATGATCTCGCGTTCGCGATACGACAGGCTCTTCAAGACCCGGTCGATTCGCCCGCGGAGCATTTCTTGAGCGGCATTGGTGGCCGGCGGCAGGACGGAAGCATCGGGCAGCAAATCGCCAAATTGGCTGTCTTCGCTGTTACCAACCGGTCGATCCAGGCTGATGGGATAGCGGTTCATGGCCAAGACGCGTCGAGCTTCATCGACCGTGACTTCAGCCCGGCGAGCGACCTCTTCGATCGAAGGTTCGCGTCCCAATTCTTGCAGCAACTTTCGTGAAACGGCCCGAACTCGCGACATGGTTTCCACCATGTGAACCGGGATCCGGATCGTGCGGCTCTGGTCGGCCACCGCGCGGGTGATGGCTTGGCGAATCCACCAAGTCGCATAGGTGCAAAACTTGAAACCTCGGCGGTATTCGAACTTATCGACTGCACGCATCAGGCCGGCGTTCCCTTCTTGGATCAAGTCCAAGAAGCTCAAGCCGCGGTTGCGATATTTTTTGGCAATCGATACGACCAAACGCAAGTTGCCCTCGGACAGTTCTCGTTTGGCCTGTTGATACTCGCTGTAAACTTCGCGAATGTAGGCGATGCGGGCGTTGAGACTGGTCACCGTCTCCTGCATGGTCAACATGATGTTGCGGTATTCGCGGAGCAAAGGCATTCGTTCGGCGACCGGGCGACGCTCTTTCTTCGATTGGCGGATTTTCGCTACCAATTCGTTGATGCGTTTGGCAAACTGTTCGATCGGACCGATCATGCTTTCGACGCGTTGGGTTCGCAAACCGAGTTCCTCGATCAACCGAACGGCCCGGCGGCGGCGGCGCGACAGGGCTCGCCACGCCTGACGTCGCTTGGCTTCGGGCTGGCGGCGATTCAACGCGGTGATGAAATCGTGTCGGTTTTTCTTCAACAAGATTTCGATCGTCTTCAAGTTTCGGGGCAATCGGCCCAGAATCTGATCCTTCTCCAAGCGGTCGGTCACCGAGACCTGGATGGTGCGGTCGAACGGCAATTCACCTTCGTGAACTCGCTTGAGGATGGTGTACGCCGATTGGATCACAAAGTCATTTTCCAACAAGCGCGTCCGAAATTGCCGTCGGGATACTTCGATCCGCTTGGCAAGGGTTATTTCTTGTTGACGCGTCAGCAAGGGAATTTCGCCCATTTGCGTCAAGTACATTCGCACCGGGTCATCGGACCAAGTTTCGTCGTCTTCAAATCCTTCTAGCAGCTTGTCCGGATTGACGTACGCCAACTCTTCGGCCGGGGTGTTGTCCTCGGCCGCTAGTTCCGTGTCATCCACATCGACATCCGCGACGCTGTCATCAAAAGGAGTGACGTCGATGCGAATTCGTGTTCCGTCGTCTTCAAATTCGTCCAACAACGTATCGTACAAGTTCGGTACTCCTAAAATTTCTCGTGCTGCGGTCGCAGGTTCCACAAAACCCGTACACCCCAGCTCCCGTCTTGGTTGGCGGCATCCACCGCTTCACTTATCACCGTGTTCTCACCCATCTCCGAGCCCCAAATTCACTACGGCAACCTAAGGTCGTCGCGGCGTCTTCGGCTTGCTGGCAAAACTGTGGCTAAGCTTATCACACAATTAGCAGTTGATCGGAGGTTCGCAATTTTTGGAAAAAAATTACGACTACGTCAGCTTTGCCGAATACCAACATCTGGAGGGGGTGGGTAAATTTTGCCAGTTCTCTGTTGACCTAACCACAATGATTCAACGCCCGGTAAATGACCAGTGCCAAACCATCAGAAATCTCCGTCGCATCCCTACTGTGACACTACGCTCCAATTCAAACGGAGGTTCGTACAAAATGGGTCAATTTTTCCGTTCATGTGTCTGTTGCCGAGTTTCGAAAGCCAGCCCACTTCTCCCAAGCGGCCAACCTTGCCAACAGATCCCCATTTAAAATGTTTGTTTTGTACCCAAACCAATAATACTCCGAGGCAAGAACGTGTGGGGTGTTCCGATCCCCAGCAGGCACTCGTCGGCGACGAGCGGCGTTCTTGTTCCGGGCGCGTGCATGGGGGACATTTTAGCAAGCGGG
>JAUXWY010000174.1 GCA_030681235.1 Pirellulaceae bacterium
CCCTTGTTGCGGGTCTGGCTTCAATGAGGCCGTGATCTTTCGATCACGGAAAGCACGCGCCGCTAACCACTGAGAGAGAACACAAGAGAGCTTCAATGAGGCCGTGATCTTTCGATCACGGAAAGTTGTGTAACTCGATTCGCCGCAGTGGCTCAAGGATCTGCTTCAATGAGGCCGTGATCTTTCGATCACGGAAAGAATGGCCTATTCCGGGTACTCGGCTAAGGGCGTTAGGGCTTCAATGAGGCCGTGATCTTTCGATCACGGAAAGAGGCCTTCGGCGAACCATTCAGCACCGTTTTTGTGGCCGCTTCAATGAGGCCGTGATCTTTCGATCACGGAAAGGGCCGAGTTGTCGGGCATGGGTGATCCGCTCGAAGGCTTCAATGAGGCCGTGATCTTTCGATCACGGAAAGTGCCGTGTTGACTCGCAAGGATTTCATGGGCGACCACGCTTCAATGAGGCCGTGATCTTTCGATCACGGAAAGGCCAGAACTATTCCGACGCCAACCGCCGTCGGATCACGGCTTCAATGAGGCCGTGATCTTTCGATCACGGAAAGTGGTTACGAGATTCGAGAACTTGTCGAGACGTTCTACTTGCTTCAATGAGGCCGTGATCTTTCGATCACGGAAAGCGTGCCGAAGAAAGCTTTGCAGTTTGATTCGCCGTTGCTTCAATGAGGCCGTGATCTTTCGATCACGGAAAGATATTACTGCCAGCATGGACGGAAAGCGGCACGCGTTGCTTCAATGAGGCCGTGATCTTTCGATCACGGAAAGGGGGTGGGGCTCGCAGGGCTGGTTTTGGCGGGCAAAAGCGGCCGTTTGCGAGCAACCTCCATCTAAACTAGATCTAAGTGACCCTTCTGACAAGTCCTATCCTCCTAAACTCCCGTAGCCCAGACGCTTATGTCTCGCGAGCAAACCCCCGCTTTTTGACGCCATCTCGTCGCTCGCAATGGTTTTTGGGGAATCGGACCGACGAAGCGGTCCACGACAATTTAACTGTTATCTCGTTATAAACACGGGGTACGTCGCGATCTCGCCGCACAACATCCGAGCCAATAACCGCGTTTGTATTTCTAACATCCGCCGATAACTCACCCGATACCCAAACAACGGATGGGTCACCAACGAATCCATCCGTGATTCAAACGCCAAAAAAAACTGCTTTCTCCCGTTCGGCGTCAAACTGACCGCGTCCCCGGCCTGCACGAAATCGTCAGGCGTCACCATCCGGCTATTGATCGCCGACAATACCGCCGACTCGGCAATCAATGGTCGAAACGGTTCCATCAAGTCCAAGGCCAACGCCGGACGTCCGTACCTGGGCTGATGATAATACCCCAAATACGGGTCCAAACCCACCATCGCACACGTGATCGTCAACTCCTTGGCCAACACACTATAAGCCAACGATAACAGGGCGTTCACCGGGTCACGCGGCGGACGCCGATTGCGATGGCGAAAATCAAAAGTCGCCCACGACCGATTCGAATTCGCGGCCTCTTTCGCGGCCTCGATTTCCGCCGCCGACGCCATCGGGTTGTTCTCGGCAAACGGATCAGCATTGGCTCCCACCTTCAACATCCCGTTGAACTCGGCAAAGTAAGCCGCTGCCGCCGTGCCTTCAATCCCCAGCAAACTGCTCAGGTCCTCGCAACGACTGGCCGCCTGTTCCATCCGCTTCAAGGTTCGCAAGGTCGCCACCGGGGCCGACACATGATTGCGCATCAACATCACACGGCAGTTGCGAACTTTGCCTACGACCAACGCCCGAGCCAGTCGCAGACAAAACCGGGGGTCATCCGCCCACCGGAACTGCTCGCGGCGCGTGAAAATATTCTTCAGCCCCAAGCCTTGGGTGATGCCATAGAACCAATGCCCCATCGAAAAGAACCCGACCGGAATCTCCGCTTGCATCAGTCCCTGTAACGCCTGAGTCGAGATCTGGATCGGACCCAGCAGATTGACTTGATTCGTATCGATCAACCGCACCTCGCGAATCGTCTTGCCCTTTTCCTTGATCTGCAAGACTTCGCCCGATTTGCCAACCACAACGCCCGGCGTGTTGACATACAATGGACGACGTTCGTCCCGAGCAGAAACCATACGGCGAATCGGCTGCTCGTTGGGTTCCGGCAGCCCGATTTGGTACAATTGGGGACCGAGATCGAATAGTAAACCTTGCTCCGGTTGGCCCGTGTCGCGTGTGCAAATTCGCGATTCATCCGGCAAACAAATCCCGACCAACGAACAACGTGGGCACTTGGGACTGTCCACCAGTGGTGGCGGAATTTGACCTTGGCTCATCACGAACCGAGCCCCCGCAATCGCGTCCACGGTCAATTGTTCCAATTCGGGCGTGATCGGAATGGTGACGCGTTGTTTGCTCTCGGCGAAGTAGATGACGCCTTCGCTGCACTGGTACCCGTTTTCGCGAAGGACCAATGCCTGAACACAAAGCTGGACTTGCTCTGGTTCCCAGGCGGTGGGCAGATCGTCATCCCCGATTTTCGGCCGACCCCGTTTGTAATCCACCGGTGTTGCCCGCAAGCCAGTCGCTTCAACCAAGTCCAGCTTGGCCAACACGCCAAATTGGTCGCTGGCCAAGGTCACGCTGCGCGCGTGCAGCTTGGGCTGTTCCACGTCGGCGGCCGGTGGATCGGCGGCCTCGGTCGCAACGGTCTTGCGAGATTTCGCCTGCGGCAACGCTTGGACCGCCTTGTCGACGCGGCGATGCTTGATTGCTCCGTCGATGGTATCCGCACTGTGCGCGAATTGCCCTTCGACATATTCCAGAAAAAACAACCGCGGGCAGTACACAAATTCGTTCACCATCCGAGCCGGCAGGAACTGGTCCTGCTCTTTTGGCTCGTGCAAATCTCCAGCTTCCGAATGTTTGATCATTTCCCGACCTCCACAAACAACCAAGAACGACGAACCAAGAACAAAGAACCCTTAAACAACACAACAAGCGGCATCGATCGGCGAATAGGCTTGGCCCAGGGACGTGATGACGCGATCTCCGCGACGGTCACTGGGGCCCAGATCTACAAACAGGACTTGGTCCAAAGTGTGATGGATGATCCCGGCCAGTTCTGCTTGGCATTCGAGAAGTTCGCTGTCAGACAATTGACATTCGAACACGCTGTACTGGAGATGATCTCCAAAATTCTTCATCGTGCGATGGACTTTCCTCAGTCGTTTATCATCGCGAATATCGTACGTAATCAAGTAGGAACGACGCATTGCGGGCCTCCCGAAAAAAAAGGGCTGGGGGCACTCCGTTGCGCCCAGTTTAATCGGCGTGGTCCGGGAAGCAAGAAAAAATGTGGGGCAAAACGCCGAGTTGGATCGTAGGAACAGGCCGCGACATTGATGGGAGTTGGACGTTGGGATCGGTCCACGACATTGTTGGCGCCAATCGCAAGCGAATGCCCTAGAGTTCGGCAGTTCCTTGGCAGTTCGGATACGCGACACAACCCCAGAACTGGCTGCCGGCATTCCGACCGGTCTTCGCCGTTCGCAGCGCCATCAGTCCAGCACAGCGCGGACAAGGCGGCGGTTGATCAAAGCTGGGGATCGTCGTGCGGTTGTCCTGCGCGATCGCCAACGGAACAGGCTTTCGAACTTCGGCCCGTTTGCTCAATCGGGCGGTTGCTAATTGTTCGCTGTAACCGCCGGCGTTGATGAATTGTGCTTCCAAGGCGTCCAATTGTTGGTCCAACAAATAGTTAGCTTGGTGGATCAAACAAATCACGGCATTGGCCCGCACCGCCGGGTCCTGATGGTCTAGCCATTGCGAATACAACTGCCACCGCTTATGGTCGGTTATGGCCCGTTCGGAAAAAAATGTCCCAGTCACATATTGAACAATTCCGCGACACAGCATCTAAAGAATATGCCTCGCATGAGTTCGGGGCGTTTTGCCATCGACTGTAGTTTTCGTCGCGCCAGTAGTTTCAGTTCTTGTTTGTTCTTCGCTTGATGAGCTGCTAGTTCTCGGTGCTTCAGGTGATTCCAAACTTTCTCATCTGGATTCCAGTCCGGTGAGTATTTCGGCAAGTGAAATACATGAAGTCGAGGCTGACTCGCAATCCACGCTTTTGTTTTCTTCGATGTATGCGGGGGTGCTTGATCCATGACAACCACGAGGTGGCGACTCGGATGGTGACGAAGCATTTGGCCGAGAAACTCGATGACTTCCTGGGAAGCAATCCGTTTATCTAGGAGACGAAAAAGCAACTGCCCACGATTGCTGATCGCTGACGTCGCGGCAACGCCAGCCCTCTTTCCTGTGACGTTCACCTTTGGAGTTTGGCCACACGGTGCCCAGGTTTTTCCAAGAAACGCAGTCAATGAAATGTTCGATTCGTCCTGAAAATACAGGATTGCACGGTGTTTTTGGACCGCTCGCTGGATTTTCGGTACTTCATACCGAATCCATTTCTTTCGGGCAGCCTCGTCAATCTCGTAGTATTCTCTTTCAGGCTTTTGGTTCGTCAAGCCAGCGTCGCGGAGGCGTCGCCAAATCGTGTTCTTCGAAAGTTGAATTCGAAACTCATCCTGAATGACTCGACGCAGACGACTCACAGTCCAAAGGTCCGTCTCGAACCCAAATGCAATCGCTCCCTGTAAGACAATTGAAGAAAGTTCGTCCTCGGTCAACTCTTCGAGCTTGCGAGGCCGACCACTTCCCACTTTCCTTTCAAGCGCTGCACCTCCGTAGTCTGAATACTTCGTGACCCAGCGAGATACAGTTTTCCGGTCAACGCCATACGCCACAGCGACGCTTGAGATACCCATGTCATTAATTGCTGCGTGTGCAGCACGTTCACGAACCGTTGCGGTAAGATGCGTTCCATCGCTCATGCCTGGAAAATATCATACCGAGCAATTTCCACGCAACACCAATGGGACATTTTTTATGGGATGGTCCATA
>JAUXWY010000192.1 GCA_030681235.1 Pirellulaceae bacterium
CCCATGGTTGGCCATGTTCCTGAGCGACCTCGGCCGCGACTTCGGAAACGCTGCGCGACAAGAACACCAGCGATTGGTTGGTCAAGAAACGGCCGGCATTGATGTACCCTTCCACCAATTGCACCGTTTGTTCCATCTGGCCCCCTTTTTCGCCGTTGATTTGAATCGCTTGCAGATCGACTTTGACTTGGCCCACAGGCGTGTCGATCTGATGGATCATGCGGCGGATTTGGTTGATGCCTTCAATGGGGCCGCGCAGTTGAATGGTGCCTTCGCCAATCACGCTGACACTGGTTTGCATGACGGGGTCGATCGACTCAATATCGCCCTTGGCATAGGTATTGGGATCTTCTTGGGCGGCATCCAGTTCACGCAAGAACTGGGCTCGGATCAAACGCGATTCTTGATTGTCCAGCGACCGAGCCAAGTCATTGAGTTCTTGTTCCTTGAGCCGCAGTTCGGCGACCTCGGCGCGGCGTTTGTCGTAGTCGCTAACAACGGTTTTGAGCTGGGTTTCAAAGTCACTCACTTTGGTGAGCTTCGCTTTATCCGCTCCTGGCGCTAAGTCCGCATCCGACACCAATGCCAGTCGACCCGAACCGTCGGGGACCACGTACAGATCTTTGGGCACGCCCGTGAGTTGCTGCGCGACCGATTGGGCTTCTTCCGCGTTGGTGGCCAGCGACGCCAGTTCCTGTTCAGCGTCGCGTGTTTTTCGCGCCGCGTTTTCGGCATCGATCTGAGCGGCTCGACGTTTGGCCGTTGCGTCTTCGGCTTTGTCGCCCGCAATTTGTGCACGACTCTCCTTGGCTCGCACATTGGCCAAGTTGTATTGCTGCGTTCGGCGATTGATGATTTCAGCCACTCGATCCGCGTCGCGATAGTAATACAGCTTGACCACTCGAGTGACAACGCGCCCCGAAGGCCGGACTTTGTTGTTGTCCGAATGACGACCGGCATCAGCGGGCACGACAAACGGAGGGTATTCAACTGCCGGGCCGCTAGGACGCTGGCCAGTGATCGACAGGGTCGTAGAGGCAGTCTCCAAGGGATTGCCGAAACTATCCAAAAAGTGTTTTTCCGTCTCGCCGTCTTTGTAATTGCCGACTACAACATTCACTAGCGTGTTCACGGAAGCCGAAAGTGGGATTCGAATCTCATTGTCGATTGCCGCGAATTTTGCACCACTAGCTGCTGTAACTAGACTACTCCCGGAAGTTGACGTCACTTTAAAGTGGCGCGCATCATATTCGGACAGCAAATTATTCTCTGCCAAAGTCACGATTAACATCCGCGCACCCTGTCCGTCCTCGATCGGGCGCACGCTAACAATCCGAGGAGGGACGACATCGATAGCGACTGGGATGCGCTCCTTGACGTATTCAGTGGTACGTCCGGTCGCGTGACGTAACGTTAAAACCAAGCTTCCCGTCCCGTCGAAATGATCCGGGAGGTTCTGAAAACTACCGGTGAACTGGACTGCCCTCTCGCCGCTGGTAACTTTTTTCCGTTGTCCAAAACGCATAGCAGTGCTGCCGTCCAGGAACAGAACCAAATCCGCATCGGCATCACCAACCAGCGGTTGCGGCAGATTGCCTACGATCTGCTTCTCCGAATTCACATTGGCCAACTTGATTTCAAAGCTGTCCGCTCCGGTTGCGCTCAATACGAAGCGATCTTGTGCCAAGATTCCTGTTTGCGGGAGCAAGCCGATCGACATCAAGACGACAGAAAAGAATCTTAGCGAGAGGTTCATGGTCAAATTCCAAAAAATATCGAACGTCGATAACGGTTGACTTGGTTGTGAGCGAAAAGAGTTAATCCGGCCTACGAATAGTACGTCCTGCACCTTGTGTTTCCTGTTGCACACGACGGATTTGGTTGTCACGCGCGTCCAAGGGTTGTTGTTCACCCAGCGATTTCAAATAGGACTTGCCGGGCAATAGGTCGCTGATGGATTTCGTTGTCTCGATGAACGTGCCCATACCGCGATCACCCAACACCGCCATCCCTGCTCCGGTTTGTTTCAAATCCGTGTGCGCTTGATGCAAGGCCTGCACCGTATTGCTGTCGCGAACCGTTTCGCGATGTTCGTGGAAATGATCGAACAAGCTTTGCGTGTGTTGCTTGATTCGTGAGGGTGCTTGTTGTGAGACCACCACGCGCGACTGAAGAGGGTTAAAACTCGGGAATCGCACCACGGTGCTGTGACCATCGGGATACACGTAAGCAAAGTGCGTCTTGTGGTATTCAACTCGCGGGGCACCATCGGCCAGCATCACAAAAAACTCGATCGGCTGGCCGGTCGCCGGATGCACGGTCACGACCCGGGTTCGTCCACCGGAGATGATCGGACATTGGTAACTGGCCCGACCGCTGTGATAGAAGCGATGAATATGCGTTGGACAGTTTTCGGGAGAAAGCGCCGATCCGCTCAGGTTAGCCAAAGGATAAACGGTCGCTTCGCCGGGCACTCGCAGCCGAGCCGCTAAACTGGGGGATAAACACAGCGGAGCCGGATGATGCGCCGGTTGCTGAGCCGACTGCACCGGGTAAAAACCCGCCTCGACGATCTCCACATCATTGAGCCCGTCGGCTCGGGTCGACTGCAAAAAGGGCGAAGCGTTGGCCAGCGCACCTAGAACGCCCAACATCCACAGGGACACTAACTTTTTTGTCACCATTGAACCGCCCTGCCAAGAAAGGAGAAAAGTCCCGACCCTCACTTCGCCATTTCGCCAGCGAAAAATTCGACCAAGCCGAAGACCTGACCAACACCAGCGATATTTTCTGTACATCGAAATCAATGCCGAAAAACCAGCAGAGCAAATTCGTCAAAATGCGTATAATCGCCAAAGTTTCTGGGTGATCTCGTGAAATGAAACGAGTGATCGATTGTTTTGTGAAGTTTGGAAAGCTTGGGCAATTTCCAAAGTTACTTTAATGAAAGTTTCGAGAAGTTCAAAAAAACGAACGGAATTCTTCCCGCCTGCTTCGTCAAAATAACGTCATCACTATAGAGAGCTATTGAAATCAGCAGACGCGGAACATTTATTTCAAAGGGAAGAACGATGGCAAAGCGAGCAAAAAAACGACCGACATCAACCAAGACAAAATCAGCGGCTGGTGGAAATGAGTCTGCGGCGGGCTATTCGAATGCGGACTATTCTCTGCCCGAAGTGCCGGACTATGTCGTGGTCGAGTTGAAGTACGAAAACCCGGTCGCGTACACGGACGTTCGCTTCGCGGGACCGACCGAAGCCGAGTCCACGGCGGATCGATTGAACAAAATTTTGTCCAAGTTTAATGTGACCGAGCTGCGCAGTCACTTTGGTCAAAAAACGGCAGCCGTTCGGCGAAGATCGGCACTGGCCGGCCAACTACCGACGGCAGCGTCCGCCAGCAAGCTTGAAGCCAGCGGCGTGGATACAGAATTTATCCATTCGGGATTTGTCGAAGTAGTACCTACCAAATCCGCGGACGCTGCCAAGATAGCGAAGCTACTCAACGACGACGATTCGGTGTGGGAAGCTTATGTCGCTCCGCGGCCCGTTCCCGCCATCAGCGGCAGCCAACCAGGAAGCCGCAACTTTGAACCGGCCCAAGGTTATCTGCACAGCGCGCCCAACGGGATCGGAGCGATCGACGCGTGGAGCTTGGCGGGTGGCAAAGGAGATGGAGTGACCATTTGCGATATCGAAGGCAATTGGCAATTGTCGCACGAAGACTTGCCGCGCGGGATCAAGCTGATCGGTGGAACTGTGATTGATAATCTCCGTTGGAGGAATCATGGAACCGCCGTCTTGGGGGAAATGGTCTCGTTGCCGAATAAGTTTGGCACCGTTGGGATAAGCCACGGAGCCAAGGCGGTTGTCCAATCGGCAATCATCAACGGAGTGTTCAATACAGCAGGGGCGCTGATGAATGCCGTCAATCGCTTGAAAGCGGGCGATGTGATTTTGATCGAACTGCACGCTAAAGGCCCCAACGATAAATATGTGGCGATGCAGTATTGGAATGATGTGTTCTCGGCGATTGTTGCCGCGACTGCCAAAGGCATCACGGTCGTGGAAGCAGCAGGGAACGGCAACGAGAACTTTGACTTGCCGATCTTTCGCAACACTGGTTTGCAAAAGGACAGCGGTGCGATCGTGGTTGGAGCCGGAATTCCACCCACCAATTACTTCGATTTCCCGAACAGTTATGCGTCGATTGGTGTGCCTCGCTCGCGAATTTGGTTCTCGAACTACGGCAAGATCGTCAACGTTCAAGCCTGGGGCTGGCATGTCACGACGCTTGGTTACGGCGACGCGCAAGGAGGGGCCTCCGAAGACAATTGGTACACACATCGGTTCTCGGGAACCTCCAGTGCATCGCCGATCGTGACCGGTGCCGTCGCTTGTTTGCAAGGACGATCGTTGAACAAGAACGGCCAGCCCTTGCTGCCGAACAAAATCCGCCAGATATTGATGAACACCGGGACGCCTCAGGTCGCTGGGCCGGGCGTGCCATTGTCTCAACAAATCGGGCCGCAGCCGAACCTCTCGGCGGCAATCAAACAAGTGCAAATCCATGTTTCCCGCAGTTCCCCCCAGCGATGATCTGACGCACCGTGCTGCGGTGGAGTTGGTCCTTGCCGAAGGTTGGCGATACAACTCCCGACGCCGAGTGTTTGTCTCGGACAACGACGAGTTGTTTCGTCCGCCCCAGGAACTGCTCGCCTACGGACAACTGGTGTACAAAGTTCCGACACTGGCCAAACAAAATCCGCAAGATCTCTCGGCAGCCGAACGAGATCTGCAACGCTACATGCAGTTGATTCTGCCACCTACGGAATTGACCGCAACTTTGCTCGAAAACCTCCAGGCGTGGCCTTGCATCGAGGCCGCCACTCCTGGGCCAAAAATCAGCTTGCCGAAAGCATAGCTTAGGAGCCTATCGCACTTACGGTTGAACTCTAGTTCTTCAACCGTTCGTCTTGCTCGGTCTCACACCGTGTGTCTGTCTTGAAGCGGCTTTGCTCCGCTAGGGTCTGGCCACGACACCGTTTGCACGAGAGCCACTCCAATGCTCGGGCCGACGGATTTCCATAAGTTTGGAGTGTCTCTGAGTTTTTTAGGAGAAGAGTGCTATGGCCAAACAAAAGTCGGGTCATGTGGGTGAAGAGGATACCACAGGTATTGTGGAACATGGAGATCAGACGATGACCGAGTACGAACGAATTGGTGAAATTGACCCCAACCAATGTCCAGACACCGAGTCTTCGAACAGTCGAAGCGAGGAATCAGGTGACGACACCGAATACGAAGGCTGTGCGGGTCTAGAGCATGATGCTCCCAGTGCCGAGTCCGACTTCGTGACCGATGCGATTCATGGCAGCTACGATTTACCGTCGGTGCCCGAAGTCCTAATTGGTGCGGACAACCGCATTCGAATTCGAGCGACGGCGAGTTACCCATGGCGAGCCATCTGCGCTTTGAAAATCACAGCGGCGAGTGGACGGCGGTTCATTGGAACGGGCTGGTTCGTCAGTGCCAGGACGGTGATCACTGCGGGTCACTGCATCTTCATGCACAATGAAGGCGGTTGGGTTCGTTCGGTTGAAGTGATTCCGGGGATGGACGATGCCACGCGGCCCTTCGGCAGCGCGACCGGCACCGCCTTTCGCAGTGTGACGGGTTGGACTCAATCGCGGCAACGCGAAAACGACTATGGGACGATCATCCTACCCGCCAATGCGCGATTGGGTGACCGAACCGGAACGTTTGGCTTTGCAAACCGCAACGACAGTTTCCTCCGAGCGGCTCGGTTGAATCTGAGCGGCTATCCCGGTGATAAAGGCGGCAATCAACAATGGTTCATGGCCGAACGAACCAAGTCGGTCAGTTCCCGGGTGATCGTGTACGACATCGATACGATGGGTGGCCAAAGTGGATCGCCGGTTTGGGTTTTGCAAGACGGCAAACGATTTGCGGTTGGTATTCATACCAATGGGCATCAATCCGGCAACTCGGCAACACGAATCGAGGCCAGCGTCTACAATCGTATCGATGCTTGGCGAGCGCTGGGTACTTGATCGATCGTCGGCGAATTGCCAGTAGTGATTCGAGCATGATTGTCAAAGCAAAGCAGGAGTCGAGACGCCAACACGGTCGCGTTTCGGTTCACTGCTTTGTCTTCGTTATTCAAGGGAAGTGAGGTGACCTGTGATTGTTCAATTTGTTGACGCCCAAGGGCGACCCATCGTTGATGCCACTGTGAGTGTGATTGAATCTCCACAACCGATTCCGGATTTGGGGATGTTGACCGATGACGCGGGCGAGATCAACATCGATGTGACGGCCGCTGGGACCTATGGGTTTTCGCTTTTTCACAACGGGCAAACGCATCGCGCCACGTCCACGATCCGTCCATCCGACACCAAAGTGCGTCTTTGGGTAAGCTGAACCGACACGAAAGGTTGTTTTTGCCACACATTTTTTTGCCATTCACATGAAGCGGACCAAACAGTCGAATTTAGATGCCGGACGTATTCTGGCGAAAAATGTGGGGCGAAAAATGGGCGTCGCATAATCCGGGATAGATTTTTGCTCAATTGCCCAGCCTTGCATTTGATGGTAGCCATCGTGTGGATCATCGCCTGGGACGGGCAATCGCTGTCAGTCTTTGGGTAAGTTGAACCGCTACGAAAGGTTGTTTTTGCCACGCATTTTTTTGCCATCCACATGAAGCGGAACAAACAGTCGAATTTAAATGCCGGACGTATTCTGGCGAAAAATGGGCGTCGTAGAATCCTCGATCTATTTCTGATCATTAGTGGGCTTGGGCTAAAGGCGGTACATCCGACTTTGCTAAACGGCTTTGATTGCGAAGAACGAAGCTTCCGCTTGGAGGATGATCAATTGTCGTCGGTCGAACGGGGTTTTAGAGGCGGATTCTCTGTGTCCGTCAATAGGCTGTCAGCGCCAGCCAATTCCGGCACAACATGCTTCAGCACGGTTTGTTCGTCACGAAACTTCGAGCCATCAAAGTAACTCTCGTCGAGCGGTTTGTTAAGTGAAAACCAATGAAAGGTGTATTCGGTGGTTTCTGTCCCGCGGAAGATCTCGCCTATCACAGTCTCACGTTTGCGATTCTTTGAAACGCGTTGCGCAAAAATTGGCACGAAAACATCATCGACATTCTTCCAACGATAGATTTCTTGCGCCACAGTTTGCGGTTCAAAAAAGGTTCCTTCTAAAGCAGTTCGACTGCTAGTCGGCAACAGACTGTGCTGGTCAAAATTCCATTCAGCAACAAGCTTCGTGATCCTGGGTTCAGTGTCACTGTCTGCTCGTTGTGGATCGCTGGATACTTCAATGTTTGGCGATAGTTCAACCATTCTCAGTTTCAGTCGATTGTTGGGTAGTGAAGACAGTGTCACGGTGTTTATTCTTGTTCTTAAGTGTTCGACAAAGCTCTTTGCCGCACTGACTTGATCCGCGTCCATCGAACCGTCTCGGAGCGGGTAACACCGATAATCCGGGTAGTGGCCGAGAACTCGGGTCGGATTTTCGGCAATCCCAGTTTCAAAATGGCCTGCCGAGCCATTGGTCGAGTAACGACTGGTGGACACATCGTAACAATCGCCTCGCCACCGAGTACTGCTGAGACTATCCGGAGGATCACTTTCATAGTTTGTAATTTCGGACCGTTCCAACGAAATGCGAAGATACCGCCTTTGATCGTGATCAAATGCGAATCGGCTCAGTCGTTCAGTCCGACTCATAAGGCCTGTTATTCGAGCATTTTGATCGGCAACCCCGTCAAAGGTAGTCACAACTCTGACTAAACAATCGCCCATCCTCCAAGATTCTCCGTTCGCAACGATCACTGAAAACAATGAAAGGTGTTCCATTTGAGCGTCACGTAGTTCAGGCTCTTCTTGCAAGAACACCTGCTTTGAATAGGATTGCGGAGTCAAACTTGCGCAAATGCTACTAACAACCAACAGGGCAGACAGGAAGCAAGGTTCAAGCCTCATTACAGACTCTCCATTGGAATCAAAAGAACGAGAAAAGACTTAATGTTCATCTGCTACTCCACAATTGAGAAACTCGAAACGATCTTATGTGAAACGCCATCACGAATGACGGTCCACTGAATAGACTTGTTTTCGTCCAACTGGTTACGTTGGGCAATCACACGTACTCGCACGACTGTTTTGCCGATTTGTTTTACCTCCACACTCGGCTCGTTTTGACCATCAAATAATCCACTGACACTGATTCTCTCTCTCGCCGCCTGTCGTCGCTTGGCCAATTCAGGATCTTTGGCCTCTTCCTCTTGGATACGCAACCGTTCGGCTTCCTTTTCCTCTTCATCAACTTCTTTTTCTGCAATGTATCCTTCGTCTCGCACTAAACTTGGCGGTGAGGACTGGACGCCCCCTCCTTCAGCGCTGCCTTGCACCGTCGCGATCGAGTTGACTCGCACCAGAGCGGATGCGGCGTATAACCCGGCGTTGGCACCGTCATTGATTCGCGAGAAGTACAAATTGTCGGGGACAAACTCAATTTCCGACTTCCGCGACGCGAGAACACTTGTTTCGGCATACCGACCGGAAGGTTTGTGTTCCAATCGCAGGATTCCGGAATCAAAGCCTCGATCGTTTCCGACGTCTTTGGTCAAAACCGCTACGTAGCCGTATCCTTCCGCCACAGGTTTGACCAAGAAACTCAAGTCGGTTTTTTCGAAGCCACTGGCGATTGAAACCTCGAGTTCTTCTAATTTGATCGGGTCGGAGTAGAAGAAAGGAATACGGTATTCGGATAGTTGACCGCCCAATAATATCGAATGATTGCCAGCCTCGAACGACATGCCAAAGCGAATCTTGCAGGACGGTATGAGATACCCAACTTCTTGCGTGTTCCGAATGAACTTTACACTGGCGCGTTGTTCGCGGGCAATCGGGTCCAAGTTGCTCTTGAAGCGAAACTCCATCACGATTGCCTCGCCGGGGTTGATCGATTTGGCTGGCGTGTCGAAGTAAGTGCAAGTGCAACTCGGTACTGCCGCGTCGAAGTAGAACGGTTCCTCCATGGAATTCTTGACCGTTAATAGGACCTTGACGTTTTGTCCTTGGTCAACCGTTCCGCATGGGATCATGATGTTGCGAAACGTTTGCTGACTAATTTCTGTGCTGGCCCCTAGAACTAGCAGATCCGCTTTGGTGGTCTTGTCGGTCAAGGGTGTTTCGGCGGAGTTTTCCACTGCTTCTTGGGATAGGGCATACGACGAAGCAATCAACAGAACCATGCAGCAGTAACATGTATTTTTGCCAAACGCACTGAGGACTTCCGCAATCCAAACGCGATCCATAGCCCGCCTCTTTCGAGATGATGGAAAAAAGCAAACGGCGGACCAACATGACGGTCAATCGCCGTG
Organism: Pirellulaceae bacterium; assembly: GCA_030681235.1. Classification (GTDB taxonomy): domain Bacteria; phylum Planctomycetota; class Planctomycetia; order Pirellulales; family Pirellulaceae; genus M30B19. The sequence goes on from JAUXWY010000192.1 coordinate 9,427, forward strand.
CTAAGTGATTCTAATTTTTTTTGATTTGATCAAGCGTCTGACAAAAAAGGGTGGTTGACGCTCGGTATGCTTGACACAAACCCCACGGTTTTTAGCCGATTTCCGTGAAAAAATAGTTTTTGATTTTCTGCTCGGCAGACTGGACACTTGGGCGAGTAGTGACAAGAGAAGTCGTTCGCTGCGAATATCGTGGCCGATTTCCGTGGAAAACCGCCTCCTATGTTCGCGAGGCGGCCATAAAACGGTTTCTCGCGAGTATGCCTTGGTCCATTGGGCTACCGATTTGTGGTAGCCTTTATTGACGATCGCTTTTTGAACCGTATTATCCATGACAAACAGACTGGCGGCCGAGGTGGCCTTTCGCGACAAGGGGAAAAACAAAACATGTTAGCAGCCTATTTCACGCAGACCGGTGGGCCGGAGGTGATTCAGTTTGGTGAATTGCCGGAGCCGGAATTGCGTCCGGGTTCCGTGCGGATTGCGACTCGGGCCGTGGCCGTCAATCCGATCGATACTTACATCCGCAACGGGGCCAATTATTGGCCGCTGCCCAATCCGTACATTCCGGGAAGCGACCTCGCAGGAGTAGTGTTGGAAGTTGCGCCAGGAGTGGTCGGTCTGAAACCAGGCATGCGGGTCTGGTGTACCAACCAAGGGTTGCAAGGGCGACAAGGCACCTTTGCCGAACAAGCGGTCGTCGATGCGGCTTGGGTCTATCCGATGACGGCCCAAGTTCCGTTCGAACATGCCGCGGCGGTGGCCCTCGTCGGCGTGACCGCACATTTGGGACTATTTCGCGAGGCCAAGTTGCAGGCCGGCGAGTCGATCTTTGTCATGGGCGGTGCAGGCGGCGTCGGCTCGATGGTCATTCAAATGGCCAAGATCGCGGGCGCTCGAGTGCTGACCTGTGCGGGGTCTGATGCCAAAGTCCAGCATTGCCGCGACCTGGGCGCGGATGTGGTGTTCAACTATCAATCCACGGATCTACAAACTGCGATCTTGGCGGCGACCGACGGACGCGGCGTCGATGTGTTTTGGGAAACGCGGCGCGAGCCGAACTTTGATTTTTCGGTGGCCGTGATGGCGCCGCGCGGACGTATGATCTTGATGGCCGGCCGCGATGCTCGGCCGGTTTTCCCCGTCGGTCCATTCTACGTCAAAGGCTGTCGGTTGCATGGCTTTGTAATGTTTGCCGCTACGGCCGCCGAGATGGAAGTCTGTGGCCGAGACATCAGCCAATGGTTGGATGCCGGTGTGCTCCGCGGATTGATTGGCAAGCGACTCCCACTGAGTCAAACTCGCCAAGCCCATGAACTCCAAGAAGCTGCCACGGTGCAGCGAACGGCTGACCTGATGGGTAAGATAGTGTTGGACGCTTTGGCCAATAGTTGATGACATGCCAAAAACGACCACACCGTAGATACGTTGATTCTAAGGGCCGGTTTCAAACATGCCGGAAAAGCAACGCAAAGATTCTACGGACCATCGTTTCCTTTTTTCTGTTTTTTCGTATTGACGTGGGTGTAACCGGCAATCCGCTGGCTTGATTTGTGAACTTGGAAAATCTGGGTAAACAAAAAGCGGCCAACCTGCAATGATAATGGTGTAACCGAATCATTGTTCAAGGCAAGGAGGCCGCTACCGATGAAGATCACCGATTTGAACGCAACTTGCAAGTCCCATACAAGCAATTCACAAGATATTGCGAAAAAGACGATTCAGAAGATCGATGCTATCACTTCACAACTCAAGCAGTTGCTCTTGGACTCTGCACAGCAGGGTGAGTCGTTCGATTCTGTCGAGAGAAAAACCCGCGATATCATCTTCCAAATAGGCAAACAATCCATGGATTTGTTTGTCAGCCTTCAGGGTAATGGTGATCTGGGAGAAACAACCACCACTGATAAGACCATTGCTTATTGGGCAGGGACATCCGAGCACTAATGGGACGCAGTTCGATAGCCTTTTTGGCACCTCCGGGGTGATTGAAGGAGCTTGTCGTCACTTGGTGAAGGACCGGATGGAACGCAGCGGAATGCGCTGGACACTGGAAGGAGCTCGAAACATGTTGCATGTACGCGCGGCCTTCCAAAGCGATCATTGGCGGAGCTTCCTCGATCAGCGAATGCAGAACGAGATCGTAAAAACCCACCCTCACCAAAACCTGCTCAACGATTACAAGGCAATCGTCCTTGCATGCTGAAAGTCGGATTGCCGGTTACACCCTATTGACGTCGTCATCGCGAACGCTAGAATCGCAAAGTGGCAGCTCTGTTTCTTCGCTGTCTGTTTCTTCGCTGTCTGTTTCTTAGGAGGATCGGCAAATGGTTTCGAATCGAATGCAAAGAATTGTACTCATGTTATTGGTCTGCGCGCCTATTGTTTCCTGTGTGGTTTTCCCTACCCCAACTGCCTATGCACAGTCTATTTCGGCTCCAACGACCGGCCAACAGTTTACCGACACCGCAATTATTTCGGTCCAAGGTTCAACAAGAGACGCGGACGACGCATATGTCGTGTACATCGAACACTGGGACACATCCCTCTCCAGCTGGGTAGTAATGCAGACTGGAGCAGGGATTTCAGAGTCGAACAAAAGCTTCTCCATTGCATTGTCTCCGCCCACGCCTTCAAATAAGTGGCTTACAGGAACGACCCGGGTTCGACTGACATGCACAGGAGGTTTTGCAACTCGAGATATTATCATTCAGTAGCAACACGGAGAAAGGGGGATCGCTCGCAATGATGCGAATAAACTGCTTGATCATATTGTGGATTGCAAGCTTGCTTGGTTGCTCAAACACCGAGCAAGCGAAACCGTACATCAAGGATCTGCCGCGTCTCGAACTGGTGGCACTAACTGTCAATAGAACGCCTGATTCGTTGGAGCTGAAATGGGCCGACTCGCTCAGTATTCCGGCTGATCGTGAGTGTCGGGTGGCGATCCCGCTGGAATTCGCCAGTGAGGCAGAAATACTTACTGGCAGCATCTATGTTAGTAACGATCGAGGTGTGGTCGTTCAGTCCGGAGGCGGGAGTTACAGTCCGAACCGTTCACTGGATCCTGAACTAAGCTTTGAATTAAGTAAGATTCCCGCCGGGACTTACTCGTATGAGTTCACGTTTCTCAGTGGACCTGATGCTTCAGAGGTTACGAAGTTAACTGGAAAAGTAGTCGTCAAATAGCTTTTGCGAGGTGCCTTTTATGCCCAGTTGTTTCAAATTGAACGGTCGAAATATGAAGCGGCCAGGATTCACGTTGATTGAGTTGTGCGTGGTGATTGGCATCATCGCCCTGCTGTTGGCGTTGGCTATTCCAGCAATCTTACATTCTCGGGAGGCAAGTCGGCAGATTCAATGCAAAGATCGCCTGCGTCAAGTTTCGCTAGGCTGCCTTGGCTTTGAAGCAGCCAATCGACATCTGCCGCATTCCGCCAACAGCCCGAAACCAATGCCCGTCGCTTTATTACCCTACCTGGAACAACAGAGTTTATACAACAATTTCCATACCTGGCGGGAAACGTGGGAAACCGGCGCGGAATTTTCGCCGCCCGCGGTTTACGTCTGTCCGTCGGATTCCGAGAACTCACGGCCGGGCCCGATCGATGCCGGCGCGTTATGGGGAATGAACTATGTTGCCAATGCCGGCACAGGCTTCACTCGCGCGGGATATGATGGGCTGTTTGGCGTTGCGATGGAGCGCATCTCACTTCGACAGATCCGCGATGGTCTTAGCAATACCTCTCTTTTGTCAGAATGCTTGGTCGCGGCGGCAGACGACTCGGTTCGGTTTGGCGCCGTTTACAATTTGCCTTATCCAATCTATGAACCAGAACGATTTCCGGAACTGATGGACGCCGTTGCCTCGGTGCATCTGTCCGGAGCCTCGCTCCACCATCTCCACAGTCGAGGTCGGCCATGGACCGATGCAAATGATTTCATTCGTGTGTTTCATCATGCGCTGGGCCCAAACTCCAATAGTGCGTTTAACTTTCAAAGCGTTCAAGGCGGTTTATATTCCACCGCCAGTAATCACGTCGGAGCGGTCAATTTGTCGTTTGTCGACGGCAGTGTGACAAGTATCAGTAATGAGATCTCGCCTGCAGCCTGGTGGGCGATGGGCTCGCGGGACGGAGGAGATAGCGTTGTTGAGTGAGCGGGTACCCTCACACTTCGCCGCGAGAGGCGGTGTGCGGCGCCGTAAAGTTGGATATTGCCACTGTGCCGCAACGCTGCGTTCTGTTCGATTAAATGGCGCTCGATAAACCGTCAAACTAGCGGTTGATAAACGACGCCACTCTACAAGTTCACTCGCTGTGACTTCGTCAAATCTTGCAAACACTCATTCTATGTATTCGACATTCGATGGCTCGGCGGCCGGGTCCCTGGTGGCTGGCGTTGGCCACTTGAAACAGCCCATCCTGGGGCACATCTATGCGTGGTCAAAGAAAATAAAAAATAGTCTGCCGCCAAATCCTGCCAAACGCGAGCCACTGATTAGCCGGACGTTTTAGGCTGGGACGTTCGGTTGCGGCTTCGATTTCTGATTGGTGAAGTTTGGATGACAACCTCGCCAACGGAGCTAGTTATATGACCAGCGAGTAATCCCAAATCAGGACGAGACCATGAAAACCACATTCAAGACCACCCATGTATTCTTGCGACTAGTCGCGCTGTCGGCCATTGCCGTTGTCACGGGCTGGAACACCAAAGCCCACGCCCAAGTCGCTGCCTCCGAATGGAATGGGCCCGGAAGTTACACGTACGACATTCACTCGATGCCCGATCTCGACCAAAGACGTTCAGGCTTGGACAACAACGGGAACATGCACTGCGTGCCGACGGCCACCATGAATCTATTGGCCTTCTGCGCGAACTTTGGCGTCGAAGATATGCCGCCTTATCCAGGCGTTTGGATGGGCGCTCCAGTTCACGGAGAAATGACCGGTTGGATTGAATGGCTCGGGCTCTATATGGGAACCACGGGCGAAGACGGAACATCGGGCAACGGATTGGTCAATGGTTTGTCTAATTGGATTGAAGACTCGGGGTCACCGATTCTCACGGAATCGAAGTTTCGCAACGGTGAATATTGGCCGACCATTGACGATGCGACTCTCTACGCGACGAACGGCTCGATCATTCAGTTTGCCTACGGCCGTTACGACTGGCAGTACGGAACGCAGGGACCGCCCGAACTCGTGCTTCGCGACGGTGGCCATGCCGTGACCTTGAAACTCGCGTTCGCCAACAACGGGAACGAGCGCGGCAATCGCTTGATTCATTATCGTGACCCCGCGACGGACGACGGCAACCTCGCGTCCAACAGCAACTTCAGTTCGGTATGGCCCGCGACTGCTCGAAACATGAACATTGGTATCGATGTCGACGGCGACGGATTGGCCGATTTCTTTACCATGACGGCGCTGAACTATCCGGTTCCCCAAGACGGACAATATCAAATCTTGGACTCCTTCACGGCCGTTTTTCCACCGGGCGGTGTGACCGTCGATGGCAATACAGTTTCCGGCATTTTTCGTGGCGGAAAACTGGGCTTCGTCCAAGACCAAGTTCCTACCCCCTATTCGCCGCCTTCTGGGCGAAATGTGATTTCGGCAATTCCTCATCCCGATCAACACAGCACTCTGTTTTTGGAAAGCGCCGGCCGAGGGCAAGTTGACTTGGTGCGTGTCTCTCACACTGGCCAAAGGCATCCACTGATGACGACAAACAGCCAGTCTCATTTGCTGACGCTAGGTTTCGGCCATGAAGTCTACTTGGCCGCAGACCGAGAAGTTTTTGTCATCAACTTGATTGGCGATCGCGCTGTCGGTGGGGCGGTTCATGTGGGAACGGCTCCTGCCCGAGTCAACGGTTTGTGTTTCGATTCGAAGACGGACAGTCTGTTAGTCACCTACGGTCAAAACGCCCGGATCCTGCCCCGCGACTCTTCCAGGTGGATCGACCTAGGGCCGAATGCCGGCCTTCGACGAGAGAAAGGGCCCTTTCGCAACGTCTCGATCGCTCATGGAAACGTCTATGCCACTCTGGCAAGTGGAACCGTGGTCGCTGCCTCCTACCCGAACCAACCGGTTGCCGGACGACCGCTGGTCTTTAGTGCGGTCGAGCTCCGCGGAGTCAAAAACGCCAAACACGTTGATTCCGACGGAATGAATCGACTCTACGTGAGCGACTCGGTAAACGGTCTGATGGAGTTCGAGATGACGGAATCAGGCAAGTGGCGAACGGCAGAAAAGGAGTGGTTTCCAACGATCGGGCCGAAGAGTCGCTTCGTTCCGTTCCGCAATCGAACCAACGTCCGGCCAGGTGATCTCGATGCCTCGCAGTGGTACAACATCGACCCCAGCGAACTACTACCTCTCGGACCAGAGATTGACGACTAACAGGAATTATAGCTATGAGCCCTTCGATTTAACGTGACATGCACCGAGTGGATCAATCCCTCGGTGCATGCCTCGTCTTTGAAGCAGCTATCTCGCTTCCCAAATTTCACCACGAGAACCTGTGTGGCGAGCGGCATGGTAGAGCTGAAAATTACCACTGGTACGTTGACACACAACCGCCTTCAATTCGGCCAAGTGGTGCTGAATCAATCGCCAGACCAACGGTTGGTAAACGATGCCACGGGAAAGAGTCGCTCGTTGTTCTTCCCCGAGATTTTGCAAACAAACGATCGTCCCTCGCTTCATCATGGTCCCGACTCCGCCGTTCACTTGTCCTCCCAAGATGATGGTGCCGGCCAACATTTCATTGGCCGGGTCGTCCGCGTCCCCTTCCACGACGACGATCCCGCGGCGCATTCTTCGTCCCAGTCCACCGCCAGCCGAACCACGAACGATGAGCACGCCACCCGTCATGCCTCGGCGTCGAGCCGGCAACGAAGCCGCCGCGTATTGGCCACAATGGCCACTAACAACAATCGTGCCACCTTTCAGATCACTGGCCAGCCAATGTCCGGCATCTCCGGTGACCTCCAATCGACCGCCGCGCATCTCGCTGCCCGCGTGGTCGCCGACGCTGCCTTCCACACGAACACTGCCACCCGTTAAATTCCGAGCGACGAAGTTCAGTCGGCCTGTATCGCCACTCCACACCAGGCCCGGCTGTTCACCGACCACTCGGCATTCAAACAACTGGCCAAACTCGAACGCGTCCTTGCCCAAGCGTATCGGTAAGCGTTGAAGCTCGGCCACCGTATTCGACGAGCTGTGCAACGCGACTTCATCCAGTCTCGGTAGATCAACGGGCAGCGGCAACGGCCGCCGCGTGCAGATTTCGAGAGCCATAAACCAAGTCCCAGGAGTGTCCGACGATGCGGTCGAAAGCCAATGCCAGTAAGGTTGCCAGTGCTACTTCGCCAGGACCGGCTGAGCCTGACTTTGCAGTTCTAGCACCAAAGCTCGCAAGTTGTACTCGACATACGGCTGCTCGGCGGCTGGGCCGTTGTGACTGGCGTTGGCCACTTGGAACAATCCATCCTCGGGGACAAACAACACGTTGTGCAAGTTAGAACTCATCGCAACGGGACGACTCATCAGCCATTGCGCCTTCTGCTTGTCGATCTTGCCGTAAGATTCTTGCACTCGAGCGCGAAGCTTGTTCAACCGATCACCCGCTGATAACAGGACGGTGTCTTTGATGCCTTCCCCAAGCAGCGGATGTGCTTGCCCAGGATAAACGAATTCGACCTTTTCCGGAGTCGCGGCAACGCCCACCGCCGAACGATCTTTGCCATCAGCAAACACATAATAGTATTCGCACGTTCGCGGATTGTTGGACCACAGGTCGATGACCTCTTGGAGCGTGTGGCATTCTTCCAAACCGCGACGCATCAAGGTGGCCATCGGCACGCCATCCCATTGGCCTTCGCCCCGTCCGCCCATCTCACCCAACGAGACTTGTTCCTGATTCATACCACTGACGCTGCCGATGAAGCCGGCATAGCCAACGGTGGCAAACGGGATCTTGCCGTCGACTGCAATCACAAAGGTGGTGGCCGCGTCTTGAAGTCCAATCATGGTCATGTAGTCCAGGACTCGACCGTGATAAAGTTTTCCGTCCACAGTCGCATCGCCGAACACCGCGAACCCCGAACAATGAAACAGTTCTGGAAAAACATTCAGGACTTCCATCGTGTCGATCGGCAGCTCCAGGCTCTTGGCCAAAGCCCGGGTTTCGATCAAATGGTCTTCGGGAATATGCGTCCGCAGGCGTTTGTAGGCAGCTTCCAAATCGCTGCGAAACCAGCGACCCGTTTGAATCGTCTGCACCGCGCCAAACGCGTGTAGGACCGAATCAATGCAGGCCATCGATTGAGTCTTGAGCAATTGTCCGTGCGCGTGACCAATTTGTTCGGGCGTGCCGGACAACAGCACCAGTCGTTGATTTTCGACCCAACGCAGTTCGCCGTGTTCCACCTTGGCCGTTGTTTGACGCGGATTGATCAGTGACGGCGAGGGCAACAAAACTTCCAGCGCACGTCGGAGCCCACGACTCAAGGTCCGCTCCAGCTCATCGCGGTCGAGCGTTTCGTGTTTCCAGTTCGCCCACAGTTGTTCGCGCAGTTGAGCCTCGTTTCTTGGCGCGGGTGGTGCAGCCACTTGTAAGGCTCCCTGCCATTGTCGGTGTTCGATCACATAGGTCGCGACCGGCGAATCGTCTTCACTGTTGCGAATCTTCAGTTCGGTGCCATCGCCACCCAACCAAGACAATGGTTCGTCACTAGCCGAGAGGTCCAAAAGCGTCTTGATGGCACCGGCCAATGCTTTGGGATCGCCACAAAATACCATCGGGGCAAAGGTTGAAGCCACTGATCCGCGGCTGATCAAACGTTCGGTGATTCCTGACAGTTCCAAGTGATCGGAGCCTTGCAAATCGCCGTTGGCCACAAACACCACTTGATGCTTCGGCAGCGCAAACGCGGTTAGCTGTGGTCGGCGATAAATCGCGACCGAGTAGTCGGGATGGGTCAGCTCCAGCTCAAAGGCTTGCTCGTCCCATTTGGCGAACCGAAGCTCCAGTCGTTGAACTTGGCCATCGACGTGACCGGAGACTGTGCCTGTCAACTCGAAGGTGCCCTTGGCCCCCGAAACCACTTCCAGCAGCGGCGCAAACGACTCCGAGAAATCGGCCGCGACCACATGGTTGGTGGCGTTGGCTTCCACGGGTCTTTCGGTGCCATCGTTGGCCAATGTCGCTGGTTGGAACAGCCCTAAAAAACTCCAACCCAGCGCGATGCTGATCAACCAATATTGGGGACGAAGTTGCAAGCTCATGGTCGAGATTCCTTGAGGTTAAGTTAGGTCAGGTCGCTCTTGGTCGTCGGCGAAATCCATCTACGTCGGTAGATGGATTCCTTGCAGGCGTTCTTGCAAGCGATGGAGATGCGAGTCGCTGGTCATGTTGATCTCCAGCGGCGTCACGGTGATGTGTCCTTGTCGCAAGGCAAACACGTCGGTGGGTGGCTCGGGTTGTTCGGGAAGCAAATCGTGTGTTGCCCAATAGTAGCGGCGATTCTTGGGGCAGTGTCCCGAATTGAACTCGATGCCGTTCCGTCGACTCTCCATTTGAACGACACTGACCGGGCACGGTTGGTGCAAGGCCAGTGTGGGGGCATTGATATTGTAAATCAAATGCGATTTGCCGTGTTCGCCTGCCAGCGGTTTTTCCGGGCCATCGTTCCAGTGGCCTTCGATGATCGGCTGCATGACGGGCCATAACACGGCCATGGCCTGCTCGTAGGGAGCATCGTCTTGGTACTCCAGCGACAGCGCGAAACTCAAAATCCCGGAGACCGCCGCCTCGAAAGCACCGCCCACCGTGCCCGAATAGTGAATGTTGATGCCTGCGTTCAAGCCCCCGTTGATCCCGCTGATCACGACATCCGGCCGCCAAGGACAGAGTTCGTACAGCGCCAGCTTCACGCAATCCACGGGCGTGCCATCGACGGCATAGCCCCGCATTCGCAGTCCGTCGTAGGCCTTGGTCGCAAACAGGGGCGTCAGGAACGTGATCGAGCGACTAACGCCGCTCTGTTCGCCGGACGGAGCCGCAACAAACACCTCATGCCCCAAATCCAGCAAGAAATACTCGACAGCCCGCAACCCAGCGGCATTTACCCCGTCATCATTGGTCAACAAAAACTTCATGCGTACTTTCCCAGTAACTCGAGCCCTCCAACCGCTCTCATTGTGGCCCAAATGGCGACCGTCAACCAGTTCCCATTCGATCATGTGTCTTATTTCTCGAGTCCCCAGAGCTGTTCTTTCCGCATTAGCGGGAACAGCGGCGAAAAGTCGTCCGTCCAGCGGATGTCCGTGTCTTGCTGCGGAAAGTTCCACTGAGCAGATTGCACAACTGGATTGGCTCGGAACCATTCGTTTTGGGTCAAGACGACCCAGGACGAGCTGTCCTGATATTTCTGATTCGGATCGTCCTTATCCGGCGAATAAGAAATGTAGATCGCCGGAACACCCAAGTCTCTGGCCTGCCGTTCCAAGAGTGGAGCCAACTGAATAAAGCGGTTCGAAACATGGATTGCCAAGAATCCATCCGGCTTGATTCGACTCAGGTAGACTTGCAATGCTTCGGTCGTCAACAGATGTTTGGGAATCGAATCGCTAGAAAACGCGTCGGCGATCAACACATCGTAAAGCGGCTCGTTGTTTTCGGTCTCGCGTTCTAGTTGCACACGAGCATCCCCCAACGAGATATCGTTCTTGGCCTTGGCCTCTTTCAAGTAGGTGAAATGCGTCTTCGCGACGGCCACGACCTTGGGATCAATCTCGAAGAAACGAACCGTATCCGTCGCACGACCCCAAGTCACAACCGTGCCGGTTCCCAAACCGATCGCCGCGATCCGCAACGAAGCTGCGGGCTGTTCGGCTGCGGGGTTCGCCAAATCAGGCTCACCACCTAACTCGCCTTGCAAGTACCGCATCACCAAACCCAAGCCGCTGCCCGGACTGTAGTAACTCGTGGGCCGATGTTGCCAATCGGGATCAACCACTTGATAGCCGTGCATCGTCTTGCCATGGCTCAGGTTGCGTTTGCCGGGCCGGTCTTCGACCTTCAACACGCCGTATTCATTACGATATTGACCAATCACCGTGTCGGACGTGCTGTCACGAACCATTTTGACGGCCGCCGCTCCCACTCCGCCCGCTGCCACAACGCCTGTGACGATCGTCAGCAACGATCCGACTAGTTTCAGACCGTCACGCTCTTTGCTGAAATACTCGCGATATCCTGCGACGAACACCAACGGCACGGTGAACACAACGATCAGGATCAAGCTCAAGTGAAATTCGTAGTAGTCGTTAAAGACGTGAGGGGCAATCAGGGCTACTAGAAAACCGCCTGCGGCCCCGCCCAAAGAGATACACAAATAGAAAGCGGTCAATCGCGACGGGTCCGGCTTGAGTCGCGCCAACTCGCCATGGCAGATCATCGCCGCCGAGAACAGCACGCTGCTGTAGGCAACAATCTGTGATCGAAAACTCTCATGCAGTCCTTTCTCCAACACGTAACAGGCATACAACGCGGAACCACACAAGGCCACAAAGAACACCGGCCGCACATACAATCGCTCGTATTCAAAACAAACGATGAAGCTGATCAAATACAACGCCAGCGGCAAGATCCACAAGAACGGATGGGCACCGACCTCTTGCGTCAAGAAGCTGGTCGTGGCCAACAATTGCACGGAAGCCAACATCGGCAACAGCAACCATAAAACCACCACCCACGGCCCCAAGCGAAGGGGCGCAACAGTCGACTTTTTCGAGGTGCCGGGGTCCTCATCCGTGACGGCGTTTGCAACGGTTGGTGTGGAGCTTGCGGAATCAGCCAATCGCTGGAAGCGATAACCGCACCACGCGACTAACAAGGCATAGGCCAACAAACCACCCGACCAATACCACGACTGTTGATCCAGTGTCAAATAGCTTTCGATCACAAACGGGAAGCCCACCAGCGCCAACAAAGAACCCAAGTTCGACAGTGCAAACAAGCGATAGGGCGAGTGCTTGGGATGAGACAAGCTCTGCC
>JAUXWY010000201.1 GCA_030681235.1 Pirellulaceae bacterium
ATGCGGCCGGTGAAGCCTTCGACAAAGTCGCCGCGATGCTGGGCCTGGAATTCCCTGGTGGACCTTCCATCAGCCGAGTTGCCGCGCATGGGAACCCCAAAGCTTACGCGTATCCCCGACCGTTCACGCATCGCGGCGATCCGCTGAAGTTTAGCTTTTCCGGGTTGAAAACGGCGGTCCGGTACAGTTTGTATGGTCAAGGTCGCCCGGTCATTGATCCGGCCCAGTTGAACCCGCAACAAGTTGCCGACGTGGCGGCCAGTTTTCAGCAAGCGGCGGTCGATTGTCTGGTAAGCAAGTGTTGTCAAGCGATCGAAGAAACGGGATTGCCGACATTGTGTGTGGGCGGCGGAGTGGCGGCCAATCGATTATTCCGGGCCCAATTGCAGCAAGCGATGGAGCAAATGGGAGCGACGTTGTGGATTGCTCCCCCGGAACTTTGTACCGACAATGCGGTCATGGGTGCGATTGCGGTCGAAAAATATCGCGCGGGTCGCTTCGAATCTTGGGACCTGGATATCTACCCCGGTTTGGAAAGATAGTGCAATGATGTTCGGTGTCTTGCTGTCAGTGGCCCTGTCGATGGTGCTGACAATTGTGGTCGTCCGGTTAGGGCGGTTTTGCTGCGAGAAGCAGCTCTGGTCGATCTATGGCCTATCGGCTCTCTTGAGTAGCGCGGCAGGTTTAATGGTTCAAAAAGTACTTCCGCGTTGGTTGGCGTTGCCTGAAGATAGACGCTCGCTCGACAACGGCCTCGGCATGATTCGCGAAACCTGGCAAGCGTGGCTGATGCCACAATTCGGCGACCAGTGGTTGATGGGAGTCATGGCAATCATGTTTGTGAGCAGCCTGTTGTTAGGCATGTTTGCCAAATCCTTCCGTACGGTCGTGGGTGGTGTCGTTGTCGGCGCGATTTTGCTGGGGCTCGGGTGTTGGATGTTTCAGAAAATGTTGGTCGGCAGCATGTACTTTGCTTCGTCGGCCTCCACAACCAGCAAGTTCGCTTACGTGGTGGTTCCCTCTTTGACACTCTGCCTGCCGTGGCTGGGACAATGGCAGTGGAATCGGCGCGCGACACAAGTCGGAATCCGGGCCACGGGCGAGGGTCAGGAGACCGTTCACGACAGTCACATCTATTTGCTGTCGGTATTGGCGCTAACGCTCAGCGGCACATTGCTGTTGGCCACGTCGGGGACACTTTCATTGGCGTTGCAACTGCTCGTTTTTAGTGCGCTGCCGGTGGCCTGGATGGTCGAGGCGTGCTTGCCCCATCGAAAACGGAGTCGGCCATTGCCGCTCTTTGCCGCTCGAACATTCGCGGGTTGGTTGACAGCCTCCGCCGGGTTGCTAGTTGTTCTCGGTCATCTGTTTGCCGAAGTTTCTTTGGGGCTGGCTTGCCTTTACGCGATCAGCTTGTGGTGGGTGCCTTGGCTGTGGCCGTCCAACAAGGCTTCGACGATACAGAAATGGGGAATGGCGTTGCTCGCAGCAGCTCCCGCGTTGATTGCCGCTGGGATTGCTGCCGGGATTGCTGCCGGGACGATGGTGGCAGCGCATGGATAGTGGCGCTCCGCTCACTCCCGAGTTGACGGTACCGGTTTGGAAACAAGTCCCGCAATCCGTCTACATTCATATCCCGTTTTGCACGCAGCGCTGCGGCTATTGCAACTTTGCGCTCATCGCTGATCGAGCGGATTTGGTCGAGGCCTATTTGAAGGCCTTGGGGCGAGAGTTGGATTGGCGTTTAGCGAACGAGTCTTTGCCGCGGCTCATCAAGACGATGTTTTTGGGCGGCGGAACACCCACGTTTCTCTCGCTGTCACAAGTCGATCGCTTGGTAGACATGTTGCGCCGATACTTTGTTTGGGACGCCAACGATCCCGCTAACGAATGGTCCGTGGAAGCCAACCCAAACGACTTGACGGCCGCTGCGGTGGCGCATTGGTCCGATCTAGGGGTGACGCGATTCAGTTTGGGTGCCCAATCGTTCCGCGTCGAAAAACTGGAACTCTTGGAGCGGACTCATCGAGCCTGCGATATTCAGCGAGCCTGCGAATTGGTGCTAACGCACGGTCGTCAATTGAGTTTGGATTTGATCTTTGCGGTCGGCGATGAAACGACGACCCAATGGGAGGCCGATTTGCGGAAGGGATTGTCGTGTCAGGCTCAGCATCTCTCGACCTATCAGCTGACTTACGAGAAAGGCACGCAGTTTTGGAATCGACTACAACGTGGGGTCTTGCGCGAAGCCGAACAAGATCACGCCTTGCAACTTTATCAACAGACTTGCGAACTGTTGTCGAGCCAAGGCTTTGAACACTACGAAGTCTCCAACTTTGCCCGGCCCGGTTATCGCAGTCGACACAACTGCGTCTATTGGACAGGTCGACCCTATTGGGCGTTTGGACCGGGCGCAGCGGGTTACGTGAACGGCCAGCGTTACGTGAATCACAGCAGCACCACAACCTACATCAAACGTCTGCAAGCGCAAGTGTCCCCGGTTGCCGAAGTGGATGACGATGGAGATATCATGCGCGCCCGCGAGTACTTTGTATTTGGAATGCGGATGTTGGACGGCTTGGACCCCATCACCTTTCGACGCGAGACCGGGATCGACTGGGAGAGCCTGTTTGGCGACCAAATTCGCCGCGACTTGCAGGCCGAATGTTTTTGTTGGGAAGGCGATCGGTTGAAACTAACCGCCCAAGGCCTTTACATCTCGGACACACTCTGGCCCAACTATTTGGCGTAGCGCAAACAGATTGGTTTGGTTTCTGTGACATGTAGTTTCTTTGACTCTCGAGGCACGCGCTCAGCAACTCTGCCGTTTAACCGCGCCGCAGAGCATGGTTGGGCGGGTATCCGACCAACCATGCGCCGCCAAGCGCGTGAGGAGCTGGTTGCGCTCGCATGCGCGTCGTGAACTACTTTCCAAGCCGGTCGCGGACGCTGGGGTGCAACGCCTCGCGAGAGATCAGTCCTTCAGCCAGTGCCGCTCGTAAACCGTGCTTCGCGTGGGGACGCGTCAAACCATCCACGGCCATTGCTCGCAGGTCTTTCGGTAGATGCCCAAGAGCTTCGTGCAAGCGCAACGCGGCGGTCGAGTTTGGCACATCCACCAAACCACTGACCGAACCCATTTGCAGCTCGTGCGGTTGGTCCGCTGCTAGATAGCGCAACAAAGTCGCCTCGGCCAAGTGCCACGGCCGCATCGCGACCATGCGCAAGGCATCATAACGAGTCCCCTGCGGCGTGGGTTCGTGGTCGGCCATCTCAGCCGCCAACTCCAGGCTTCGTATCCAGCGCGCGATCAATTCGGAATTCTCCGATAGGATCTCTTCGATTCGTGGGCCCGGATAAATCCCGGTTTGACTGATGCCGTTGATCATCCCGCCGCCAATCACGACCGATTGCCAATCGAACAACGGCTGAGTTGCCTCGGGGAGCGACACTTCCAACATCGCACGGATTTCTTTTGGATCGTTTCGTTTCCCGGCCGCGATCGCCTCCCGCCAAATGTCAGGGATGACACGATACTCGTCAGGCGTCCCGATCTGGGCCGAGGCGACGAGTTCGAGAATTCGATCGACCGATTCAAAGCCGGTCGCGGTGCGAAGCGACTCCGCCATTTGCGGCTCGACCTCGGCATGGGAACTCGCTCCTGCATTTGCTGCCTGATCCCGCTCAACCACTGGAACCGGATTGAATTCGATCTCCGCGAACGAAGTCCACTCGAAATCACTCTCCCATTCGATTTCGATCTTCCCAACAGCAACGGTCGCCAGCTGAATGTATTTGTGTCGCCGCTCGATTTGATAAATCCCCAAACCATCGGGAGTATCATCCCAATCGGTGACTTCAAGCAGTTCCGGGGCGGAATCCTTGTCGCGGAACAATCGAAGTCGCATCACGCGCGGGGCGTGAATCACTCCCGGTCGATGATTGACACCGTAAGTGACTCGAATCTGGGATAGTGGAATGGTTTCTTCGAATTCGAATACGGCACGATGCGCGGGCTGTCCGACGTGATAGAAGCTGAGCCATTGCCCATCGTTAAAATGTCCGGTCCCGAACTTGCGGTCGATCAATTTGTGGGGCGGTTGCGAATCCGGATAATTCGCGTGAGGTCCTGGCGAATCGACATAATGGTAGCGAATTTGCATCGATCCCGCGCCCAAGTATCGCAACAAATCCCGCATCGCGACCGGAGGAATATCTTTCTCCAGCCCTTCCGGCATCAGCGACTTTCCGGTCCGGCGCAGGTCTTCAATCTCGTTCCGCAGCAGTTGAAACTTCTTCCCTTCCTGTCCGACCAAGGTCACGCTGTTTGTGGTTTCGTGTTCCATCATTCCCGTGATGACTTGGCCATCATTGGTCAAAGCGATGTACGCCGCATAACGCGCGTCCATGGCGGCGTGGGGATCCAAGATCGATGCCAACAAGCCCGTGGCGGAAAGATCGGTGAGGGCCCGCAGGTCCGGTCCAACCGCATGACCAAAATCATCGACGCGATGACATGCGGCACAATACTGACGAAACACCAATTGTCCTTGCTCGGGGCGCCCTTCGGAAACATTCAAGCTCAAGTATTGCGGAAAGATATCTTTCCATTGGCCGGGACTGGAAACCGAAAACACTTGCCCGGCCAATTGACGCACCGATTCGGTGGGATGATCGAGGAAGAACTGTCGAGCGCTGGCGTCGAACACGTTTTGCGGAACTTGTTCCGCGACAACGGCCTTCAACAATGCCGAAGTCAACTGTGGATTGTTCTGTGCCAACGTAACGGCTTCTGCTTGGATACGGGGTGTCCATTGCGGTAGCGTCTGGCAATAGGCTTCGCTTACGGATTCCGCTCCGGGCCGAGCCAATCGCGACCAAGCCTTCAAAGCGGCTAGCTGCAAGTTCAAGGCGGCTTGGGGTCGCAGCGCGTTTTGCACCACCGGCAACACCTGGTCCGGATTCGGTGCATGACCCAATAGTTCCAATCCACGGACCTGCCAATCAACATCTGCTTCTGCGGACTCCACCGCGCGGATCACATGTTCGAGCATCACAGCTTGCGCGGTCCGAAACTCGTGATTGTCAAAACGATTCGGCTCTTGATTGGCGACATCCAAAACTTCAGACCAAAGTTCCAATTGCCATCGGCCAACTTGTTGGGGAGCCGGACCCACGATCAAGTACTTGCCAAACAATTGCCAGACATTTACATCCGGCATTCGCAACGCTTGTCGCACGAGTTGACGATCATCGTCGGACCAGAGTGTGTCAGCGCCGAGCCGCTCCAAACGGTGCGTGACCACGGCCCCGATGTTTTCCCGATGCAGACTGCTCTGAACCGCCGCCGCAATCCAGGCATCGGTCCCGTCCGAGTCCAACAATCGATTCAAAGCCGCCGCCGCTTGGGCATCGCGCCATTCACCCAAACTATACGCGACCTGCAGGCGGACTTGAGGATCCGGGTCCGATGCCAAACCGGCTACAGTCGGCCCAATGGACAGCGCACGTGCCGGGTCGCGCAGCCAAACTTCGGAGACGCGAACGGCGGTTCTGCGAACTTGTGCTTGAGGGTCTTGGAGCGCTGTGGTTAGAAGTTCGTCGGGCAATCGCTTCCACTCCGACAACAGCGACAATGCTTGACAGCGCACCGCCGCGTGAGTTGAGTCGGCAACCAATCGTTGTAAATTTTGAATCGCAACGCTCCACTCGCGTGATTCGTGATTCGGGTCGTAGGACCACCACAGCATTTGATGGATCAAGTCACGCAACGTCCCATTGGGCGTATCGAATCGCTGAGCTAACACGTCAACGCCCAATTGAGTGAGGTCTTCCGTACTCGCCGGCGGCGGAATTTTTTCATATCGCGGAACGACACGATAAATTCGACCGCGATCCTGTCCGGCTCGTACATCGATCTGCGACCGCACTTCATCAGTCAAGAAACGCGGGTGTTCGATCAAGAAGCGATACATGTCGACCACGTACAACGAACCGTCCAATCCAGTTTTGACTTGCACAGGGCGGAACCAGCGGTCGGTCGACCACAGGAACTCGCGATCTTGTTCGTTGGCCGCGCGATGTCCTTGAAACGTGACGCCGCTGGGGATCAATCGGAGCCGATGCACCAACTGATTGACGGGTTCACACGTGAACGTGTTGCCCGCATAAGCGTCGCCTAACAACGGGCTGCGCAGCATTCCCAAGCCACACGCGGAGGTGGGCAAGCCAGGCGGACCGCTCAAGGCCCACTGCACGATCTGTGACGGCGGAAACAATCGATTCGCTTGGGCCACTCCCACGCTTTGCGGTGGCGATGCGGCGGTTGGCTGTCGGGCGCTGTAATGTTCCATTGCGGGGTAATGAACCAACAAGGTGCTATTGTCGCACCCAAACCAATTCCCCCAATCGTCGCGGACACGGCCTTGTTGGGTTCGTCCACTGGCCGACATGACTTCACCTGTATCTGGTCGCAAGCGAAAGTCGCGATTGCTCAAGTCGATCTGCTGGCCATGGGCGTTCTTCACATGTCCACCGAATATCCCGGCGGCTCCGTAGACCCAATGATCCAAGCCCCAGGCCAAACTATTGACGCGGGCTTGATAGTTGTGCGTTTCGAAGCCACTGAGGATCGTGCGGACGTCGTCAGCCTTCCCATCTCCATCGGTATCGCGAGCAAACAGGACGTTGGGAGCGGTACAAATGAGCACGCCATCCCGCCATACTTTGACGTCGGTCGGAAACGGCAACTGATCGAGAAACGTTTCACTTGTGTCGTACTTTCCATCGCCGTCCGTATCGCGCAGTACCTGGACCGAGCCACCGGGTTGATACTGCCCGTCGAGACCTTCCGGATAGTCGTGCATTTGCGCGACCCACAGTCGTCCATCGGGTCCAAAGTCAATGGCCACCGGATCGCGAATCAAGGGCTCGGCGGCGACCAATTCGACACGCAGCTCGGGATGGGTCACGATCGAGTCCAGCGCGGCTTGCGGCGAACGCGGCCATGAGCCACCCGTTCGCGTCGAATCGTGCGTGGACGCAAACGTTGTTCCGAGTTGCTTCTTCACTTCATCCACAATCAAGTCTTGTGTTTCAGGAGTCAAGCGAGCGGGCAAGTCGTACCACACCATCGCATCGCCGCCCTCGTAGCCGCCTTCCTGCAAAATGCGTTTTGAAGGGATGTAACAAGGCACATCATTGGCATACGCCGTGATCCAAAGTCGATCGGGATCGAGATCTCGCCGCAGCAACTGAGCGTAGTCGACCACCACTTCCCCACCCAAGAACACCATGGCCAAGTCGCTACCAAACGACCATGTTTGAACGGGGTA
>JAUXWY010000243.1 GCA_030681235.1 Pirellulaceae bacterium
TCGGTCATGTGCGTTGGTTTGATAAAACCGCGTGTGCAACTCTGATGACTTCCATGACGGAACATGGCCTTGTATTTGGAGAACGGCGATTCGGCCATCCCCGTCGGATGTTGCTCGGCACCGTAGACGGTCGACCACGTCGCACCGTGAGCGTTGTGCCACATGCGTGTCACACCGCGTGGCGTCCCTGGGTAATACCGAGCCCGACACATCAGGCGAGCGACCTTGTACCACTCGGGGTTCGTCTCCCAGCCCTTGAATGGCCGATCTTTCGGATCGGCATCGATCCAGACGTAATCACCTTCCTCGATCCCCAAGCCTTTTGCGTCCAGAGGATGAATATCCACGTACATCTCGGATACCATGGGCATGCGGCGGTCGGTACGATTCATGTCACCGAACGGACCGAACCATACCGCAATGATATCGACGTCGGTTGGTGTTGTATGGGCGCCGTGGCGATACTTTGGTGTATGGAAAATCAGATTGTAGCCATACTTTGCCAACGGATGGTGGGTCTTGAGCAACTCGTCCACGGTCAAGACAACATTCCGAGCTTGTCGCGAATCGCCCGACAACTCGCTCCGGGCCACGCCGTAATCTTCGGGCGACTTCGGCCGCAACAGCGGATGAGCTTGGGCCACAATCACGTTGGGCTCGTAGAACGTCGAGTCGATCGGTTCACGGTGCAGAACCATGTTTTCGCCAGCTTCGATAAACTCTGGCTCGTCCCGATAAAACTCCAGCCGACCGGTTCGAGTGTACCAAGGGCGATCTTCGTTGGATTGCTCAAAGCCCGTATACTTGGGATAAGTGCGAGTCTCCAACATGGTGGGGATTCCCTCGGCAGCCTTGGCTTCCAAGTCTTCAATCTTGTTGCCACGCAACGTGTTCGAATGGTCCAAGATGCGTTGCAAGTAAGGCCGAGTGGTTCCTTCATGGACAAATTTCCACATATCGATAAAGCGCTGGTCTCCCGTCAAATTCCCCATCGCTTGGCACACGCCCGCCGCGACCTCCACGTCGCTGCGAGTATCGTGAATGCGGGGCAGTGGAGTCACTGGGAATACGTACAAGAATGGATTTGTCACGCTGATGGTCATGTCCGGATACTTGAACTCCGCCCAACTATCGACCGGAAATACCACGTCACAATATTCGCAACTGGCAGTCCACCACCATTCATTAATCGCCACAAACTCGACACGCTTTAGAATATTGACCACGGTTTCATAATGCCCCTTCGCGTTGCCAATCAACGAATTAGAGTTCGACACGTGAATCGACTTTGTGGGGGTCGGCATGTGTGTTTTGCCGGTCAAGACGCCGTTTCCGTAGCGAAGGATCTTGTCGCCTTCATTAAAATAGTGGACCGATTCGGCACGGAAGTAGCGTTTGGATTTGGCGGGCTTGCTGGGATCCAGTTCGATCTGAAATGGGTCTTCGATATTGTATTGACTCGCACCACTGAAGAAGGCGACTCGATAGTTCCCCGCGTACGAACCGACATTGCCGCCGATGAATCCCACATTGCGAGTCAAGGCCGCGACGAGAAAAACCGCTCGGTCCTTTTGATCGTTATTAAAGAACTGATTCGGCCCCATGCCCATCACAAACGATGTCTTCTCGGGCGCGGCGGCGATCTGTCGCGCTAACTTGCGAATCGCGTCGGCAGGCGCCCAAGTAAGTTTCGAAACCTGCTCCGGTGTATACGACCCATCCATGAGTTCCCGAGTCGCATCGAATACGGTTCGACAGATCACGCGCTGGCCATTGACCAAGTTCACTTCGACTTGACCTTCAAGCAGCGGATCGATTCCGGTCGCCTCGAAGTATTTGCCCACTTGATCGTGATTGACGACGGCTGGCGCGTTGGTCCGCTGATCCCAACACACGTAGTCACCCCATGCCAAACGCCGGGCTTGCGTGACCAAGGCATGCGGCTGCAAGTAAGGCTGCGGCGCGCGTTGACCTTCAGGCAAGACCACCAGCCCATTGGAGAGTTCTGCTGGTATGTGATTCGGGAACACGTCCGCCGCCTGAAGCATCTTGCCCGTGTCCATGCGAATCAAGAGCGGCAAGTCGGTGTAGCGTTTGACAAACCCGTCGTCATACAGCTTTTCCGAGACGATGACCTGCGCCAAGCCCAATGCCAAGGCCGGCGTCGTCCCAGGTCGTACGATAAACGCTTGATCCGCCTTGCTGGTCGTGGCCGAGTACTCGCAAGCGATCACGACCACCTTCGAGCCCTTCATGCGGGCTTCGGTCAGCCAATGCGAATCGGGCATCTTGGTGCAAATCCAATTGATCCCCCAACACAAAATCACGTCCGAATGCTCCACATTGCATAGATCGAAGTCACTCGTCTGTTGCCCGGTCACCATCGGATGCCCTGGCGGAAGATCGGTATGCCACGTGTAATTGTCCCAACCACGTGCCCCCAACGCATCATCGGGGCCCGTCCCCCGCAAGTTGGCGTCCAACAGTGCCATGGTATTGGCCATCCGGTATTGAGCCATGATCCGAGTCGCACCAAGCGCCTGCATGCCCCCTCGAAACTTGAGCACTTGAACACCAGCTCCCTGAGTAGCCTCGACCATCAACGGATCATAACCTTGAGCCAGCAATCGCTTTTGGCCTTCGATCCCATTGTAGGTCTCGGCAATGTTCTTCAATGCCCGAGCCGAATAATCAAAGGCCTCGTCCCAAGTGACCGCGACCCAAGCGTCTTTGCCCCGTTGCAAATACTTGTCGTAATCCACGAGGCCCGTCTGCGGATCGCGCGGAAACCCATCGTCAACCCACTGTTTGAACCCTTTTCGCACCAACGGTCGCTTGCAGCGGCGATCGCCGTAGAAACGCCGAGTCAAGGCCAAGCCCTTCTGACAAACTCGCGGCTCCCACCGAGCACTGGCTTGATTGCCAGCCAAGTCCGTCGCCTTGGAAAACCCAAAGGTTGGACTGATTCGCGTCACCACACCGTTTTTTACGTGGGCGTGCAACAAACAGTTATGGGTGTCGTTGGGAGCACAGAGAAACGTGAACTTCGAATCGGAAGCATACAAATTGCGATAATGCTTCTCCCAGTCCCGGTTCGGATAGCCCGACAGCGGGTTGTCGATACTGACCGGCTGCAAGTCCTGGACTGCCGCTCGGACCTGTCCTGCTGCTGCGGCAACTCCCGCACCACCGGCCACCAATTGAAACAAAAACGTTCGGCGAGTCGCTCCACGGCGTGAGACCGCTTCCGACCGTGCGTTCGACTCACTTCGATTACTCGATTCGTTCCTCTCGGCCATCGTTCTCTCCTTCGAATTTCGAGCTTCGCTTGACAAATCATGGAAATCACGGTAAGTTTATCGTTAATTATCGACGGCGACAAGATGGAGACGGTAAAAAAAATGGGGAAGACCGTGAGATTTTGTCGCAGGAGGGACAAGGATTCGTCCGGCGCGTCGGAGTTATCGGCGTTATCGAAGCGGATTGACCAGTCGCCTTTTAAGCGACTGCAAATTATACTGTCGGCCCAAGAAACGGTCAGTAGGAACCAATGACGCCAAACCACTGGCTGGGGATATCGAAGCAGAACTATGTTACACAATAAAACAACTCAAACTGCAATCGCGGCGATGAGCCGACTGGCAGAGGCTTATTCTCAACCTGAGGTCAAACTGTCGTCTCGCGATATTGCCGAGAGCCGCAATCTACCGGCGCCGATTGTAGCGAAGATCCTGACCGAACTATCCCGTGCTGGCCTGGTAACGGGAGCGCCGGGCCCAAATGGCGGGTATCGCTTGGCGGTCGATCCGTCGACCTTGTCCTTGTTCGACATTTCTTCTCTGTTCGAGCGTGAAAGCGACGTGGCTTGCCCGTTTGGCCCGAACTGGTGTGGCAATGGCGAACCTTGCCCTTTGCATCACGATCTCAGCAAAATGCGCGCGCAAGAACAAGCCTATTGCGAGAATACGACTTTTGCTGTTTTTCAAGCTGCCGCCGACAGAAAAAGCGTTTCTGCGAAATCTCGGCCTGGGAAAAAAACGCGGCGGTGACCTGGGCAATTGCTCGATTCCGAGCTTCTGGCATTTGTCCCAACTGCAATTCGGGGCCCGACTTGGGTTTCTGTAGATCAGCCGGCACCGAGTTCTTTTCTCGGAGTGCCGCTGCCGCGTCGGCAGCCTCCGTCATTTCGCCATAATCCCACAGTTGATTGGTCGCCAATAGATTGAATTCATCACCGGTTTGAATCACTGCCGTGAAACCATTCTTCGGCGCTCCGTAACCGGGAATCTCTTTTCGCCATGCAATACCTTGGCTGGGGGACCACTGCAATGGAAAGCGGCACGCTCGTAGCGTGCTACTACCGTCACTGCGGAACCCGGGCCACTGCTGAGTCTTCGCGGCAAGTTCGTCTATTTCTTGCGTTGGAAGACCAGCAGTCGGTCGCAAGCGGGCGGTTTCGGTTGCCGGGCGATGTACCAACGACTCGGCATTCGTTCCGGGGAATGCGAACCAGCAAATCGCGAGTCCCGCCACAAAAAACACAGCTATTCCAGTACTCTTCATGGCAACACTCTAAACTTGATCCAATCGACGCCGAGCACGCATTTCTTTGCCAACTTCCAACAATTGGTTGTCGGGTAGCGTCTGCCCCGCGTACGGAAAAACTTCTTCTTCTTCTTCGATCCGAATATGTTCACGATAGTGATCACGCAACTTTCTCAGTTGCTCGACCAAGTGTTCTCCAACGTCCTTGGGCAAAATATCATCCGAGCCCAGCCATCCCGCCAAGATCGCATCGATCGTGAAGTGCATTCGATTGGCCTGTAAATGATCGTCTTCCAATCGACGCAGCGCCTGTTGACATTCTTTCGTTACGGACGAAGACGAAAGCAATCGCGGGAACAAAGAGTCTTCTTCATCAGCCGTATGCTTGGGAGCGGAGTCTAAAAAGTAGGCTCGCGCATTTTCCAATGCCGCTCGAGCCTCTTGATCCAACACGAGATGTTGATACCGTTCCGCGATCCGAAGTTGCACGTCCAGAAAATATTCTACGCGTCGATGACAGTCGCAAAGCATTTCGATCGGCTGGTCGAATCCAGCCAACATTTTTCCATTGAGTTGCAAGGGCATTCTTTTTCCTTTTTAAAATGCGTCAGGCGATCGTCTTTTCGGCGGCGTGTTGCCCGCTGCGAATACAAGCCGGAATGCCCGCCCCGTACAAACTGCTTCCGGCCAAGACCAACGATGGGAACCGCTCCAGATTCTGTTCGATTTTTGCAACGCGAGTCAAATGGCCCACGTTGTACTGTGGCATGGCATTTGGCCGCCGCATGACGTGAGCCGTCATCGGCTCACCAGTGATCCTCAGCCACGGATTCAGATCCTCCGTTACCATGCGAATCAATTCGGCATCGTCACGATTCAACAAGTGACTTTGACATGCCCCCCCGACAAAGGCTCTCAGCAGCACCGTTCCCTCAGGCGTTCGTCCTGGATACTTTTCGCTCGTAAAGCTACAGGATAATACGCGTTTTTTTTCGCACAAGGGTACGACCAATCCCATCGCATTCAAGGGGTGCCCAATTTGGCTGCGTTTATACACCAAGTGAATGATCGCACAACTGGCATAAGATGTTTGGCGATAACAAGTTGCGACGTCTGGCGCCAGATTTTCCATCAGATTAGCGGTGACGGAGGCCGGTGTCGCGACGATCACTGCATCCGCGGTCACCCATTCCGCCGCGTACCCACCAACTTGCAACTTCCAAACTCCGTCTTCAGAAAGCAACAGGCGTCGAATCGGCGCCTCGAGCCGAATTGCTCGCTCCGGCAACGCGCTGACCAGACGATCGATCAGACTTCCCATCCCTCGTTTCAAAGTATTGAACATGGCGTATCGAGCACCACCGGAACGCTCTTTTTTCGTTTGAGTTTGAGTGTCATTCTGCGAGAACATCGCCCGCAATAAACTGCCGTGACGCTGTTCCATTTCCTTGAACCTCGCCATGGTCGCCGCTACACTCAAACGTGTTGGGTCCGCCGTATAAATGCTACTGACCAATGGTTGCACCAAACGCTCGTACATCTGTTGGCCAAACCGTCTGACAACAAAGGTTTGCAGCGATTCATCCGCAAGGCTTCGATCTTGGCGAACAAAATACTCGCAGGCGGCACGGATTTTACCCCAGGGTGAGAGAATCGGTGAACACAGAAACGGCCACCACTGTCCCGGCGCCATCACCGCAAAACCTGCTGGGATCGGAAACAGTTGCTGACGGCGCACCACCAAGGCCCCATTGGGCTGCTCCCGAGTCACCAGTAATTGATCGTCCATCCGTAGTTCACGACACAAATTCACAGCGTCGGGAGGCGATGTCAAGAAATTGTCAGCGGCATATTCCAGCAAAACGCCATCTTGTTGTTCCGTTTGAATAACACCACCGACGCGACTGCCCGTCTCATAAATGGTGACGTCCAGTTGGCGATTCCCTTTCAACAAGTGATACGCCGCACTCAAACCTGTAATCCCGCCGCCGATGATCGCGATTCGTTTGGCCGGTCCGGGACCGTCCGCACTCCCATTATGCAATCTTGAATTCACGTCTCCATCTCCTCCGTTGGTTGATAAAGACAATCTGGTTCTGCCGCCAGAAAATCACCCGTCACTGCAAACGAACGAGCTCGACTTCCACCACAGATCTTGCGAAATTGGCAAACTCCGCACTTGCCCAGCAATTGCTTTGGATCGCGCAACGCGAGAAATATGGGGGATTCCTGATACACCTGCACGACATTGTCGCGCGGGAAAACTCCACAAGTGAGTGGTAAAAAGCCACTGGGCAGAATCTTCCCGTCATGCCCAACGAATAGAACTCCTCGACCGTCATTGATTCCACTGCGGGCAAACGGTGGCAGAGGAGAGACCGCACCAAGCTCACGCTTCTTTTCTCGCCACTGTTGCAATACGTATCTCCGATAATGAGGCGCTTCGGTACTCTTGATTAAAAACGGACGATGCAACGACTCTGCATACAAGCAAGCAAATGCCTGTTCGTATTGGGCTGGCGATAAGCGAGGCGCCTGGTTTGCGCGGCCGACAGGCACGAGAAAAAATACCGACCAGAGATCAATGCCAACGGATTCACACACGTCCGCCAATCCCGCGATTTGTCCAAGATTCTGTGGGAGCATGGTCGTGTTAACTTGCGTACGGAGCCCCGACTCTCGCGCGCCTTCCAGAATTCTCAGACTGTGAGCAAAACTACCTCGGACTCCGCGATGAGCATCGTGAGTGTTTGCGTCAGCGCCATCCATGCTGATTGCCAAACGCGAGACGCCCAAACTTGCCAATCGTTTGACGGCCTCAGCCGTGACCAACGGTGTCGCGCTAGGCGTGATCGACACTGACAGACCTCGGTTCGTTGCATATTCGATCAACTCAAACAGATCCTCTCGCTTGAACGGATCACCGCCCGTCAGTACCAACATGGGGAGTTCGGGGAACTCGCTTAGTTGATCGATCAAGCGTTTTGCCTGATCCGTTCCCAATTCGCCGGGATCACGTTGCGATTGGGCGCACGCACGACAATGCAAACAAACCAAGTCGCACGCTCGGGTCAACTCATAAAACACCAACATTGGACTACGATCATAGTCCGTCGCGGGCGTCATTGATCGCGAAGCGGACGGCCGTCCATCTTTTTCATCGGGCCGTTGCGGGGAACTTGATTTTTTGATCATCGAACCAATTTTTCCAACAATAGGCGTAGGGAATACCCACGTTTTTTTCACTTCGCGGCCACCATCTGGTTCTGCCAAACAAATCGATCAATAGGCATCGACCAAGCGTAAAGACTCGTCCAACCTTGGGTCACCGATCGGAATCAAGCTAATTTGAGTCGCCAAACCGACAGCCGACATCAACCAAATCGAAAACACGGTTATCCAACAACCGATCTCGATGGGACCAATGGTGAATGACGGCCCCAGTTCCGGCATCACCAACCAGTACAGATCCAAGTAGTGCATCACCAACAACCACAGCGTCCAAAACCGAACCGCGCGCGGGCTCGACTTGACGTGCCGAGACATCAATCCCAAAAATGGCAAAATGAAATTTCCAAACAACAACGCAACCAATAGCCAACCCCAACTATTGGCATATCCGGTCGCCGTCGACGCACCGCGAATGACAAACCACCGTGTCGTCTCGGGTACATTGGCGTACCACAACAGGAGGTATTGACTAAAGGCGATGTATCCCCAGAAAAACACAAATGCAAATAACAATCGTCCCAAGTCGCGTCGATGCTCGATGGATACGTTTTTCGTCAGTGGTGAATCCTTTCCCATCCATTGCAACACCAAGAGATTCAATGCCAACGCACCAACAGTACAACCGGCAAAGAAATATACTCCAAAGATGGTACTGTACCAATGAGGATCGAGCGACATCAGCCAATCGAATGACGCCAATGTTAGCGTAACGGCAAACACAATCAGAGCCGGCCCGGCCCAACGTTCCATGCTCAGCGTTTGAGCGATGCCCTGAACCGAACGATCCTGAGCTTGCGACTGGCGCCAATAAAAGCCCACCAAGCCGAACCAAATCGCAAAATACAGCACCATCCGGAGCAAGAAGCCCGGCCGATTCAGCCAATTCGCCTTGCTCTGCGTCAGTTCGTCGACCTTCTGATGGATGTAAAGATCATGGCCATGACCCGCTTCATGCCCCTTCGCACCGCTGCCGTGTACCGTATCGCTGGGATGCTTCGAACCCTTCGCAAGTTCATCGATCGATACGTGACGCGCGAACGAGACTCCGTGCTCGGATGCTGATTCGACTTGGTCACCGTACTTGGCCCAGGGATACAGTTCACCCTGCCACACGAACCAGCCAATTGGAATCGCCAACACCGCCACACAGATAATATTGAATCCAAAAATCTCCGCTGGCCGACGAATGGCGACCGACCACCCCGCTCGCATGAGATGTTGAATCAAGACGAAAAACAACGATCCCAACGACAAACTCAACACGTACGCAAATGCGACCAGATACCCCAATTGCAAACGTCGCCATCCCTCGTTGGAAGTCCAATAACCCAAGACCACCAACAGCAGCCCGATGATCCCGGCAACGAGAACACTGGTAGTCAAGGTCTTGGGTGGTCGAAACCAAACAGCATCGACGGACTCATTTTTTAATTGTGAACGAGTCATCGCTTGGTCTCCGGAGTGGCCACAGGCGAATTCGCCTGAAGTTGACGGACCCAGGCCACGATAGCCCAGCGGTCCCTGGCGTCAATCTGGTTGCGATAGGCTGGCATGTTTCGCACCCCATCGCGGATAGCCTGCACCAATTGCCCATCGCGTCGATCGCGAATTTCTTGGGTCATCAGGTTCGTCGCTGGAACCCATTTAGCCTCCTTCAATTCGACGGCTCGTCGATTGACCGGTCCGTTGCCCAAGCCATCCACTCCATGACAAACAGAGCAGTAAATTTCGTATCGCTGCTGGCCTCGTTTCAAGAACTCTCCGTCAATCGTCAGCCCAACGGGAAATTGTTGCGCGAATTCGTAACTGGAATTCGGGTCGGAAGAGGCGTAAACCAATCCTCGCTGCCAATGATCGTCGCGCCGATCGTTACCACGCGAGACCGTTCCTTCGACGGGCAATCTCATCGCGCGTCCGTCGAGGAACTCGACGTGTTTTCGTTGCGGGCCACGATGCGGTTGTTGATCCATATCCAAGAACACATGCACACGGGGCAATGGCGATCGCGTCTGTCGTGCCTGATAGATCAAACTCAAGGGAATCCAAGTGCCGACGACGACCACCACCAGTAGCAAGACCATCCACCACGGCGGCCGAGGCAACCGCAACTCTCGTTGCAAGCGCGCGGGGGTGGGAATCGGGAATTGTTCGCTTTGATAGGTACTCACCGGGGCTCCAATACCAGTTCGATTTGATCCGGGGCCAACTTCTGTAAAAACGCCATGCAATCTTCCAGTTGAAATTTGGGATCTTCTGCATAAACGACAACGACAAAACGATCCATCGTCGCCCTGCGCAGGAGTTGACTCTTGTTCAAAGGATTAAATAACATCGGTTGTTTATTCAAACCCAACAGACCCAACAAAGTTCCAATCGCAGCAAATAGGATCGTCGTTTCGAAGATCACGGGAACATTGGCGGGCAAACTAAAGATCGGCTTGCCACTGACCAGAAACGGGTACCCCTGCAACTCCGTCGGGACAAAAGACACAGACGTCGCATTCATCCACCACACCAAGATCAACCCAAAGGCACAGCCAACGAGACCATGCCCTAACGTGATCCACGGCAAAATCGTGGGTCGTAAACCCATCGAGTGATTGATGCCGTGAATCGGCAACGGAGCATGAACATCCCACACGGAAAAGTCGGCGTCACGAAGTTTTTCGGCTGCCGACATGACTTCAATCACGGTGCCAAAATCTGCCAATAACGCCAACGGTTTTTGATCGTCCGGAATTGCAAATAGGCTTGTCGGTACGGCTGGCAGGCTTGCCAATTCAGGCACGCCTGTCGTCGTTTGGTTCGTCAGTTCGTTAGATTCGTTCGACATCGCAGGGCTCGCAGTTAAGTAAACCAATGACCTCGCTGCAGTTCAGCAGGCGTGTCGGGACTCGGTTGATAGTCAAAACGGACTGGCGCTTAATGTCCGTGAGCTTGTGTCATGACCGTCTTGACCTCGGCCATGGCAACCATGGGCAAGAAACGGCAAAACAACAG
>JAUXWY010000285.1 GCA_030681235.1 Pirellulaceae bacterium
TTGCAGGGTTTCGATCGAAGTATTTTTCAGCAATTGCAACGCGAGATGCAGCAGGCGGCCCTCGATCATCGATTCGAGAAAGCGGCCAGTTTGCGGGACCGGTTGCGTTTGCTCCAATGGGTCGACCGCCGCTTGGACGAACTTCGCAAGACGCGTTACGAATACAATTGTGTTTATCGATTGTCGGTCGGTAAGGGCGAGCCATGGTGGGCGTTGTTGGTCCAAGGTTGTGTGGTGGCTGTCGTGCGTCAGCCGAAGCGTGAACGAGAACGACAAGCGGTTCGGCGCAAGATTCAAGTGGCGATGGAACAAGCGGTGGCGGCTGGCGGGGTGCGCGCGACTGATTTGGGCGACGATCAACCTGTCGTGAATCGCGGCGGAAAGGCCAACGGCTGGCGAACGGCTGCGCCGCGTCCCGATGATGATTGGGGACCCCTGCGGACTCGCGTGCCACAACTGTTGATGCAGTCGCTCACGAGCCGTTGGTTTCGGCGCCATCATGAACAACGCGAACAATTGTTGACGTTTCGCGAGGCCTTAGAATTTTTGGACGGGAAAAGGTCATCTATCCAACAGTCTGGTCCATTTTGAGGGTTGCCAGATTACAATAGGCGCCCAGTGGGCCACCGCCAGGTTTGGTTCTGTAAGTGCTGAAGGGATATCCGCGTGAAAGTTCGATCCTTAGGTTGGGTGATGGGTTGGGGTGCCATCGGAGCTTTGGGAGTTCTGGGGCTGAAGTTGTGGGATGGAGTGGCCTCCAATTCGCCGGCTTTTCATCCGGCGCCCGCGACGCCGGTGGTTTCGACTTGGCTGGAATCGCAAGATGCCCCCATTGCTCAATGGATTTGGGCCGCCGAGGAACGAGCCCAACGAGTGGCTCTGCGCAAGACCTTCGAACTGCCCGACAACATCAAGCAAGTCAAAGTCGCGGCGACCTGCGACAATCAGTTTCAATTGTGGTTCAACGGCCAAGAAATTCTATCAAGCGGAGAATGGGAACAGATCGAAAGCGGCGACGCCACGAAACACGCACGGTCCGGCCAGAACGTCTTGGCGGCCTTGGCGGCGGATGAAGGGGGAGCCCGCGCTTTCTTGCTGCGGATGGATGTCATCGATACGAATGGAAAACGGCTTTCCATTGTCAGCGACGCCACTTGGCAATCCCGGTCGGTCGATAAAAACCAATCCCCGCCTGCTGATTGGAACTCACTGGGTTTCGATGATCGTACTTGGAAACCCAGCAAAGTCTTTGGTCCGGTCGGAGGCGGGGGCCTGCCTTGGAGCGGTCAAATCGATGCCGCCACGCTGGCGGATGCCGTCGGTCAAACGGCTCATCCTGGCGAACAAACGGCTCGAGCCGCCGAGAACGTGACAGCACTCCCCGGTTTCCAAGTACAGAAGCTATTCGATGTACCGCGAAACATGGGCTCGTGGGTGGCTCTGACCACTGGGCGAGACGGGCGATTGATCGCCAGCGATCAAGGCGGTGCCGGCTTGTTTGAAATCACCCCAGCTGACGTGAACGACCCCGAGTCGATCACGCACGTCGAAAAAATTCCGGTCTCGTTCTCCTCGGCCCAGGGTTTGTTATGGAAGGACGACGGACTATTCGCCGTGCGCAACGGTTCGGGTTCCGGCTTGTATCGCTTGGTGGATTCCAACGGCGATGGTCGGTTGGACTCGGCGAAAATGTTGAAGCCATTGCAAGGCGACGGAGAACACGGTCCCCATGCAGTAATAGAAACGCCGGACAAAAAATCTCTGGTCGTGATCGGTGGAAATCATACGGCGATTCCCGAAGGTCTACAAAAAAGCCGCTTGCCGCGAAATTGGGGCGAGGATCTCTTGTTGCCCCGCCGTTGGGACGCCAATGGTCACGCCGCCGGAATCTTGGCACCGGGCGGCTGGATCGCGCAAACGGACCAAGCAGGAAAAGAGTGGGAGCTGATCAGTGCCGGTTATCGCAATCAATACGACATGGCCTACAACGGTGACGGCGAACTGTTCGCCTACGACGCCGACATGGAGTGGGACTTTGGCTCGCCGTGGTATCGACCCACTCGAGTGAATCACGCCACCAGCGGCAGCGAAATGGGTTGGCGCAGTGGCACAGGCAAGTGGCCAACTTACTATGAAGATTCGCTGCCGCCGGTCGTGGATATCGGACCCGGTTCGCCGGTCGGGGTCACGTTTGGTTACGGGACTCGGTTCCCCGGCAAGTACCAACGAGCCCTGTATTTGTTGGATTGGACTTACAGCACGATTTATGCTTGCCACTTGAAACCGGTCGGAGCCAGTTACGAAGGAGTGGTTGAGGATTTCGTATTCGGGCAACCGTTGCAAGTGACTGACGCTGTCGTCGGGCATGACGGGGCGTTGTATTTTACCGCTGGGGGCCGAGGGACTCGGTCGACCTTGTACCGAGTCGTTTACAACGGTGCCGAGTCGATCGAAGAAGTTGACCCTCGCGATGCCGAATATGCCGATCTGCGAAATCTTCGCCGAGACTTGGAAGCATTTCATCAAAGTGGACCAGCGGACGAGAAACTGATCTGGGCCAACTTGAGTCACTCGGACCGGCACATTCGCTATGCCGCCCGAGTGGCGTTGGAGCATCGCCCGGTCGGTTCGTGGCGAACGAAAGCGTTGGGAGAAGAAAATCCACGTGCCGCGTTGACAGCCTTGATGGGATTGGCCCGGACCGGTGCTCCTGAGGATTTGCCGGCGTTGGTTGCGGCGCTTCTTAAGATCGATGCTCAGAAGTTAGATGCCCTGGGCCGTTTGACCTGGCTCCGCAACTTTCAATTGGCATTCGCCCGCATGGGGGCTCCAGCGGACGAGGCTCGCAAGCATGTCGTCGAGCGATTGGAGTCGTTGTACGTTGTCACGGGCGACAATGATTTCAATCAAGAGTTGATCCAATTGCTGGTGTATTTGGAGAGCCCACGAGCCGTCGAATTGGGATTGGCGACCATGCGACATTTGGCAACGCAGGCTGAGCCGGTTCCGCAATGGAGTCACTTCTTGCAACGTAACGCGGGATACGGCGGTACCGTTCAAGCGATGTTGGACAACATGCCGCCCGTTCATGCGATGCATTATGCTTTTGTCTTAAGAAACGCGGAGGTCGGTTGGACACCGGACTTGCGGCGAGAGTACCTGAGTTTCTTTGCACGAGCAACGCTGCATCCGGGCGGAGCCAGTTACCCCGGGTTCCTTAGCCAGTCGCGCGGCGATGCGTTGGCCAAGATTCCGGCGGCTGAACTGCCGCTGTACGATGAGATCCTGTCCGTTCCGTTGGGCGGACAACCCTACGTCGCCACGCCCGCCCAAGGCCCGGGGCAAAAGTGGACGGTGGCAACGGCTATCGAGTCGCTAGGACAGAAAATCACCGGTGCCGATTTTGAAGCAGGTCGCAATTTGTATCACGCGACCAATTGCGCCAAGTGTCATCGGCTGGGCGCCGAAGGAGGAGCGATTGGACCCGATCTCTCGACGGCCGGACGCAAGTTTTCGTTGCCGGACATGTTGGAGGCCATCATCGAACCCAGCAAAGCGATCTCGGACCAGTACGGTTCGCATCAAATTGCGACCGTCGATGGCCAAGTACTGGTTGGGCGAGTGGTCAAACTGGGGGATCAAGTGATCGTTTACACAGCCGACGTTGATCGCGCGCCAATCACGATCCCGAGCGATGACATCGACGAGATGCTGCCATCGACCGTGTCGCAAATGCCCACAGGAACGATTGATGCGCTGAGTCCCACTGAACTGAAAGACTTGGTCGCGTACCTAATGTCCAGCGGCGATCGAAACGCGGAAGTGTTCAAGCGGTAGTAATTGCTGAGCTTGAGGATTGGCGGATGAATCATCGAACTCCCACCGAAGAGGATTGGCGTGGTACATTTCTGGAAGTGCTGTGGGATTATTTTTGCCACGGTTCGATTCGCACAGAACTGGGGCTGGACGGCGAGTCGGCCTATCGAGAGTTCTTCGGCAAGACTCATGACGAAGCGGTCCAAATTTTCAGAGATTGCGCAGAGTCGCGAATTTACGATCTGTATTGGATGCCAACGAAGCGGCATGTAGCGAGAAGCCTAACGATCCGCCGAGCAGGTCGGCGGGATTCTTGCGCGCAGCCAGCGGCATGTAGCGAGAAGCCTAACGATCCGCCGAGCAGGTCGGCGGGATTCTTGCGCGCAGCCAGCGGCATGTAGCGAGAAACCTAACGATCCGCCGAGCAGGTCGGCGGGATTCTTGCGAGCAGCCAGCGGCATGTAGCGAGAAGCCTAACGTTTCGCTTCTCGCTTACTTGCTGGAGGGAGAAGCGAATCCCGCTTGGCTT
>JAUXWY010000264.1 GCA_030681235.1 Pirellulaceae bacterium
GCGCTTGCTAAAGTGGCCGAATGCCTACGACAGAGTTTTTCTTATTCATGAAACTCGCGACTGTTGTCTTAAATAAATCCGTGAACCCGTAATGAACGCGGTTTAGCAAGCGCTGGTGTACCGGCTTTAGCCGGCGGGGGAGCTGAAAAGAGCGTTTTCCCGCCCCCGCCGGCTAAAGCCGGTACACCAGCGCTCGCTAAAGTGCTACTGTTATGAGTGCCGGGTTGGGCGACTACCTTCATCATGCAACATCCCTATGAACCTCAGCACTCGAATTCGCCGATGGTTGATGACGTTGCGGGAATGTTGGGCCGTTGTTGCAGAACAATGGGGCTGGGGTCGATCAAAACGGCTTGCTTCAGCCAAACAATCGAGCTTGGGTTATCGCGGCGAGTTGGCGGCAGCGGCCTTTTTGGAACGGCTGGGTTATCGGATCGTTTGCCACGGTTATGAAACGTCGGATGGCGAGTTGGACCTGATCGCAATCGATGGCGACGTCGTCGTATACGTGGAAGTCAAAACCTTGAAGCGACCGGGTAGTCGTCCCGAGGCGGCCGTCCATCGAAATAAACGTCGGCAGCTGATCAAGTTGGCCCGCGCGTTCGCCGCCAGTCGCGGGCTGCTGCACCAACGCAGTCGCTTTGACGTGGTCGCGGTCATTTGGCCGGCCCCCGATCGAGAACCCGAGATCCGCCATCACTTGCACGCGTTTCGAGACGACGAACACCAACGAGGAGTCTTTCGATGGGAACACTGATCCTGGCCTTGCTGCTAAGCTTCGACCTTCCGACGACTGCCAGTGACCAACCGCCGAAATTGCGGCCTAACATCGTCGTCATCTTTATTGACGACATGGGATACGCCGACATCGAACCGTTTGGTTGCACCGCGTATCCAACACCCAACCTCACTCAAATGGCTAAGCAAGGACGCCGATTTACGGACTGTCTCGTTTCGTCGGCGGTTTGTTCGTCCTCGCGCGCGGCCTTGCTCACGGGCTGTTACCATCAACGCCTTGGCATTGACGGCGCTTTAGGCCCCGCGAGCGAGATTGGCATCAGTGAACAAGAAACAACCTTGGCCGAACTCTGTCGGTCTCAAGGTTACGCCACAGCCTGTTTTGGCAAGTGGCACTTGGGACACCATCCCAAGTTCTTGCCGACCAATCATGGGTTTGATCGCTACTTCGGCATCCCCTACAGCAACGACATGTGGCCGCTGCATCCCGAAGCCCTCGCGCGACGACAACAGCAACCGGACTACAAGTCGCCGTGGCCGCCACTGCCGCTGCTTCGTTCCGAGCGCGCTGGCGACATCGAGATTGTCAACGCGGACATGCAACCCGATGATCAAAAAATGATGACTCGGCAGTTTACCGAGCACGCGGTCGAATTCATTCGCGAACATGCCGCACAACCGTTCTTCGTCTACGTGCCGCATCCCATGGTTCACGTGCCCTTGTACGTATCACCCGAGTTCGAAGGCCGCAGCGGGGCCGGGCTCTATGGTGACGCCGTGATGGAAGTGGATTGGTCGGTGGGCGAGATCCTACGAACGCTAGACGAGCTGAAGCTGAGCGACAACACGCTTGTGATTTTCACCTCCGACAATGGGCCGTGGCTCTCGTATGGCGAGCACGCGGGCTCGGCAGTGCCGCTGCGAGAAGGCAAAGGCACCATGTTTGAAGGTGGATGCCGAGTGCCCACTTTGATACAGTGGTTGGGGACCATCCCGGCAGGAACAACTTGTAGCGAGTTGATCTCGACTTTGGATATCGTCCCAACCGTCGCTCAATTGATTGGTGCCCAGTTGCCCGAACATCCAATCGACGGCCGTGACATTGGACCATTGCTCCGCGGTGAACCCCATGCGAAGTCACCACACGATTTTCTTTACTTGTATTACAATCCCCAATCATTGCATGCCATTCGTACGCCGCGCTGGAAACTGCACCTGCCACATCCGTATCGGTCGTTGTCCGACCGACCAGGTGGCCGCGAAGGCCGACCTGTTGGCTACGACCAAAAGCAGATCGAACTGGCGCTTTTTGATCTGTCGGTCGATATCGGCGAAACAACCGACGTCCAGGCCCAACACCCGGAAGTTATGGCCCAACTGTTGGAGGCGGCCGATCGCGCCCGACAGGAACTGGGCGACCAATTGACGAAAACGAAGGGGACACAGCCGCGAGCCCCTGGTAGAATGGAACCGGGGGACAAGCGGTTGATCTGGGAAGAGTGACTCGATGTGGATTCGCGGCGCGACGGTGTTGGTGTGTTGTTGGTTGATTTGTTGGAGCATTTGCTCCGAGATTCAAGCTCAAGACAACCAGTTTCGAGAAGTCATTGGCCAAGCTCAGCTTCGTCTGGTCAAAGTCTCGGGAGCCAAGGCAGGCAACGTCGATGGTTACGCCAGCGGCATGATTGTGTCGGCAGATGGAAAAGTCTTGACGACGCAGGGCGTGTTCTTGGACGGCAATCAAGTCCAAGTGATCTTGCCTGATGGCCGAACATTGCCGGCTACGGTGGTTCGCCGCGACCGTCGACTGCAAATGTCGTTGCTGGAATTGGGGGTCCCCACACCCAACTACTTCGATCTGGAAAAAGAGTCCACGGCCCAACAGGGCGATTGGGTTGCGGCCATCTCGAATGCATTTAAGGTTGCCGACAAAGACGAACCGCTGAGCGTGATGATGGGTGTGGTATCATTGCGAACCACGATCGACGCCAAATTGAATCAACGCGATGTTGCCTATTCCGGACCGCTGGTCTTGATCGATGCGATCACCAGCAACCCGGGCGCAGCGGGTGGTGTGGTCTTGGATGGCAGCGGGCGGGTCGTCGGTATGATTGGGCGTGTCATCGATAGCAGCGATACCAACACGCGGCTGAACTACGCCGTTCCCTGCAGCGAAGTCCTCAAGTTTATTCGTGGTGACACCGAAACGACTTCAACACAACTCGCAAACAAGGCCGTCGGCAAGCCATTGGAATTGGGACTCAAGGTCTTCACACTCAGCGGTCGTTCGTCACCGCCGTATGTCGATCGACTTGTGCCAGGCGGTTTGGCCGCGCAGGCCGGAATTCAAGCCGACGACTTGATCGTGTCGGTGGCCGGTGAAAAAGTCACGACGGTCAGTCAGTATATCGCGGCCAGCGAGAAACTGACGGACGCCGAGGATGTGGTCATCGTGGTGGCTCGC
This sequence comes from Pirellulaceae bacterium, assembly GCA_030681235.1. Classification (GTDB taxonomy): domain Bacteria; phylum Planctomycetota; class Planctomycetia; order Pirellulales; family Pirellulaceae; genus M30B19. The sequence continues at coordinate 3,203 of JAUXWY010000264.1, forward strand.
AAGAAAGAGTTGATTCGGGCATTGATCCCGGCCGCCACGAATCCGACGACCATCGATGCGAATTCCACGACCGATGACTCTTCCAACACGAGTTCAGGTTCAACGACCGAGCCATCTACTGTAGCAGGTGACGCGTCATCGCTTGACGCTTTGCAGGGCGATTTCTGGGCGGTTTCTTCCGTCGCTCGTGCCGCTTTGGCGCGGATTCGTCCCTGCGTGGTCACGATCGAGTCCTTCGGCGGCATCACTGCGACTGAAGGTGTGATTGGCGGCATTCGCAAGCAGGGTGAAGGCAATACCACGGGGTTGATCATCAGTCCCGACGGCTTGGTCGTCACGAGTCTGTTCAATTTCGCGCGAAGCCCGCGGATCATTACGGTGATCTTGGCCGATGGGCAGCGCAAGATGGCCACGATCCTGGGCCGCGATCTGAGTCGCAATCTTTGCTTGCTCCAATTGCAAGACGTCGCCGACTTGCCGACACCGGAGTGGGTTCCGCAGAATCAAATCGAAGTTGGCCAATATTCCGTCAGCTTGGGCGTGGGTTATGGCGATACTCGACCCGCCGTTTCCGTGGGCATCATCAGTGCCGTGAATCGGATCGGAGGCCGAGCGATTCAAACCGATGCCAACATCAGTCCGGCGAATTATGGCGGGCCCTTGGTCGACATCGAAGGCCGAGTCTTCGGAGTTTGTGTGCCGCTGAGCCCTGGTGGATTATCATCCAGTGCCGGCGTCGAATGGTACGACTCGGGGATTGGTTTTGCGATCTCATTGGATGGCATGGAATGGTGGATCGAACGCATGAAGGCCGGCGACGACATCTTTCCTGGAATCATCGGCGTGACCGTCAACGACAATCCCGACGGAGCCGGACTCAAAGTGGTGCGAACCGTTCCGGGATCAGCAGCCGCTCAAGTCGACATCCAAAAGGACGATCTCATTTTGGAAGTGGATGGCGTCCCGCTGACGACCCAAGCGGACCTGATGAAAATTGTCAAGCGTTTGACCAGCGGCCACAAACTGAAACTGAAAGTCCAACGAGGCGAGGAGGCACGCGAAGTGGAGGTCTCGCTGACTCCGCATCCGGACAGTCAACCCAAGAGTCTGATTCCTGGCTTGCCGCCGCTGGAAGAACTTCGGTAAAGGACGAACGATTTGAACTGGCTGACGCTTTTGTATTTCGTCTTCGTGGGTGTCGTCGTCGATGACCCCGCCTTCTTCACGCAGCAAGTGCGTCCACTGCTGCAAAAGCATTGTTACGAGTGTCATGCGGGAGACCAAGCCAAGAGCGGCTTTCGTTTGGACGTCAAAGCGGCCGCTTTTCGCGGCGGTGAGCTTTACGGTCCCAGCATCCACGGAGGAAAACCCGACGATAGTCCTTTCCTGCAGTTCGTAGCGGACCCGGACGCCGAATTGCCCATGCCACCCGAAGGGCCTCGATTGTCGCCGGAGGAAGTCCAGGTGCTACGGTCCTGGATTCAATCCGGCGCCGCGTGGCCGGACGGCATCGATGAAGCCCAACTTCCGAGCCCGACGACGCATTGGTCATTCCAGCCCATCGCCAGACCAACCGTACCGGCCGTCAAGCATCCTCGGCGAGTGAATCCGATCGACGATTTTGTGGCCGCTCATTTGGCCCAACATCAACTTGAACCCGCACCCGCTGCCGACAAGAGCATCTGGCTCCGCCGAGTGACGCTGGATCTTACCGGTCTGCCGCCAACACCTGAAGAACTCCAACAGTTCGTGGCGGACGATCGCGAAGACGCTTTCGCCAGGGTCGTGGATCGTTTGCTGGAGTCGCCGGAATACGGTCCACGTTGGGCCCAACACTGGTTGGACGTGGTGCGGTACGCCGACACGCACGGTTTTGAAGTCAACACCGAACGGCCCAACGCGTGGCCCTATCGCGATTATGTGATCGAAGCATTTCAACACGACAAACCCTACGATCAATTCATTCGCGAACAATTGGTCGGCGACCAGTTAGGCGAAGACGCTGCAACGGGGTTCTTGCTGACCGCTTCGGTGTTGTTGCCGGGCCAGATCGGCCAAGACGATGTCTCCAAGCGATTGGCTCGCCAGGATGCGTTGGATGAAATCGTTACGAACATCGGTCAGACGTTTTTGGGGCTGAGCATCGGCTGTGCGCGTTGTCACGACCATCGCTTCGACCCGATCTCGCAGCGAGATTATTTTTCGATGCAAGCGTTTGTCGCCGGTGTGGAATACGAAGAGCGGACATGGCGAAAAGCCATGCCGCAAAACGGCGAACAACAGTTGGCGAATGTTGAACAACAGTTGCGTTCCATCGAACAGCAGCTACGGCAATATGAACCATTGGCCAAACCACGGCGCGATGATTTGCGGGATTCAGCGCCTCCGGCCGATTCGCAGCCGGAGGGGTTGTCGGTCGTTGAACCGAACAACGGATTTGAAACGCGACAACGGCGTCCGGCGATCCAGGCCAGGTCGAACGTGGATCGCTTTGCTCCTGCGACGACGACACGGCTGCGCATGACGGTCTTGGCGACCAATCGATTGGAGCCTTGTATTGACGAACTGGAAGTTTGGAACTTGGCCGGAGAAAACATCGCTCGAACTGCGTCGTCCGTGACCTCTTCCGGGGATAACGTGGCGCCGGGCACCCATGAACTGCGATTTGTCAACGACGGAGTGTATGGCAATAGCAGCAGTTGGATGTCCAATCAAACCGGTGGCGGTTGGGTTCAATGCGAATGGAACGAGCCTCAGGTCATTGAAGCGGTCACGTGGGGCCGCGATCGCAACGGCCAATACGACGACCGTTTGGCCACCGCCTACCGCATCGAAGTTTGGGACGGTCAATTTACAGCAGGGGACGCCTCGGCCAATGGACCGGGCGAGTGGCGAGTGTTGGCCGATCACACCGATCGTCAACCGCTGAGCGAAGAAAGTTCGTCGGCTCCAAAATCCGAGGAGCAGCAAAAGTTACAACAGCAGCGCGACCAACTGCAGGAGCAACGGGCTGCGTGGCAGAAACCACCGCAAGTCTTCGCGGGCAAATTTCGGACGCCCGATCAAACGTTTCTCTTGCGGCGTGGCAATCCTGAAATGCCGCAAGAAGAATTGCCGCCCGCAACGCTGTCCGTGTTTGGCAAAAGAACTCTGACGACAAGTACTGATGAGATGGCGCGGCGCACGGCTCTGGCCGATTGGTTGACTGAACCAAATCATCCGTTGGTGGCGCGGGTGATGGTCAATCGAATTTGGCAAGGCCATTTTGGAACGGGGCTGGTCGCAACCGCCAGTGACTTTGGACGCAACGGCCAGGCTCCCTCGCATCCCGAACTGTTGGACTGGTTGGCCGACGAATTCATCGCCTCGGGTTGGTCGATCAAAGCCATGCATCGCTTGATGGTTCTTTCGGCCACCTATCGGCAAGCCAGCGCCCATGACAACCCGACGGCCGCCGCGGTGGATCAAGAAGCCCGCTGGTTGTGGCGTTACCCGGCGCGGCGGTTGGATGCCGAGACGATCCGCGACACACTGTTGTTTGTAGCCGGAAGGTTGAATCCGTCTCAAGGAGGTCCCGGGTTCAATCTATTCACGCAGCGCGGCGGGCTGAGTGGCTTTACACCGATCGAGACGTTTGCGGACGAAGGACTGAAGCGAATGGTTTTTGCTCACAAAGTCCGGCGCGAGCGTGACATTGTCTTCGGGGCGTTTGATTGCCCGGACGCGGGGCAAAGCACAGCGACTCGTCGCGCCTCCACCACGCCAGTGCAGGCGCTCAACTTGCTCAACAGCCCGTTTGCCATCGAGCATGCTGCGGCGTTGGCTCAGCGAGTCATTCTGTACGTGGGTGAGGTAGCAAGCCAACAAGTTTCGCAGATTTGGCAGCGATGCTTCAATCGTCAACCTTCCACTCGAGAGCGCACTGCTGCTGAAGCTTTGCTCACCAGCCAAGGCCTCGCCGCCGTCTGTCGCGCGGTCATCAACAGCAACGAATTTTTGTATCTGCCCTGATCGTGTTGGCTTACGAAAACAGGCCCGCGATGATCATCGATCCAATGGCGGCCAGCATGGTGCCAAGGGACAGCCAACGTGTTTTCTCGGTGAGTCCCAAGAGCCCCGCCACGACAGCCAATCCAGCCGGAAACCAAGTGTACGGCATGTATCCCATGCGTCCCAATGGGATGATCGCCCATCCCCACAGGGCCCAGCCGATCGACGACTGCAAGAAAATGGTTTGCCAAACAGCTTTGGCTTGTTGCGTTTCGTTGAATGATGACTCGTACCACGGTCGTCCCAGTTCCGGCGGCGCGAGATCGGAGGCCGCCACCGCAATTGGAATCCCGACCGGAATCCCCACAGGGATCGTCTCAAGGCTATCCGTTGTTTCAAACAATGAGGTCGAATCGTGAGGCGCTGAGCGGGGCACCTGCCGAGGAGCCACTGGAATTTTGGCCGCAATAGTCGCACGCAGCTCTGGTGCGACGAACATTCCGCAACTGGTACAACGTTCGGCATCCGGATCAAAAAGTTCGGCCGCGCAATAGGGACAATAGACATCTGTTTTCACGTCGACACCTCATCCTGGCTGTGCGCAACAAGAACATGGGCGCCACAGCCGTTACCAAAGTACCAAAAAAAACGGAACGCGATACCTCGCGTCCCGTTTTCTGTAGTTTTACTCGATCGAGCAAGCGATTAGTTCGCGCCGGTATCGAATAGTGGACCACTGCTGCCCAAGCCGCCCTTGAGCTCCGAGTCCGATTTCTTGACCGACTTCTCGTCGGCCTGGACTTCAGCTTCTTGTTCGCTGCTCCAGTCCAAACGACGTCGCGACAAGCCGATCTTGCGTTCGTCGGTGTCGACTCGCAAGATTTTGACTTCGATCTCTTCGCCAACTTTGACGACTTGTTCTGGGTTTTCCACTTTGTCGTCGGAAAGTTCCGAGATGTGCAGCAAACCTTCCAAGCCATCTTCCAAGCCCACGAAGACACCGAAGTTCGTGATCTTGGTGACCTTGCCCTTGACCTTTTGGCCAGGTTGATAGTTGGACGGAATGTCGGTCTCCCAAGGGTCCGTGCCCATTTGCTTTAGGCCCAACGCGATGCGGCGACGACCGGTGTCGACGGCCAAAATTCGGCATTCGACTTCTTGGCCTTTTTCCAGCATTTCGTTCGGGTGGCTGATCTTGCGCGTCCACGACATGTCGGAGACGTGTAGCAAACCATCGATCCCTTCTTCCAACTCGACGAAGGCGCCGTAGTTGGTCAGGTTGCGAACTTTGCCCTTGACCAACATGTTGAGAGGATAACGATCTTCGACGTTGTCCCAAGGATTGGCCAACGTCTGCTTCATGCCCAAGGACATCTGTTCGCCCTTGCGGTCGATGCCCAAGACGCACACGTCGATCATGTCGCCAATCTGAACCAATTCGTTCGGGTGATTGACGCGTTTGACCCACGACATCTCGCTGATGTGGACCAAGCCTTCGATGCCTGGCTCCAACTTGACGAAAGCGCCGTAGCTCATCACGTTGACAACTTCGCCCTTTTGGATCGAAGCAACCGGATACTTGTTCTCGACATTGTCCCAAGGATTGGGCAACATCTGCTTCATACCCAGGGCGATCTTGACTCGGTCGCGGTCGATGTTCAAAACCTGAACTTCGACTTCTTGATCGATCGAGACCATCTCGGAGGGGCGTTGAATACGAGTGTGGCTCATGTCGGTGATGTGCAACAAACCGTCGATCCCGCCCAAGTCGACGAACGCGCCGAAGTCGGCGATGTTCTTGACGATACCCTTGCGGATCTGGCCAACTTCCAATTCCTTGAGCAGTTTTTGCTGAGCGAATTGGCGTTCTTTTTCGATCAACGAGCGGCGGCTGACGACGATGTTGCGACGTTGTTCGTCGATCTTCAACACTTCGCATTGCACCACGCGGCCAATGTAGTCGGCGATGTCGTTGGGACGACGAATATCGACTTGGCTGGCTGGCAAAAAGACATGGACACCGATATCGACCAACAACCCGCCCTTGATCTTGCGGATGACGGTTCCGGTGACGATCTTGCCTTCTTCGACTTCTTGGATGACTCGGCGCCAGTGAATGATGTGATCCGCTTTTCGCTTGCTGATGCTGATCAAGCCTTGCGGATCGTCCGTTCCACCCAACTCATCTTCGAGATCTTCGATCAGAACCTGAACCTTTTGGCCAACTTCCGGCTGCGGTTCATTGGGGTCCCACTCGTTGCGGGGAATATTGCCTTCGCTCTTGAAGCCGATATCGACCAACACAACCTCGGCGTCGACTTTGACGATCGTACCTACGACGATCTTATTCAACTGAAAGTCGCCATCGACATCTTCTTCTTGGCCGACAATCACAGTGTCCAGAAGCGAATCATCTGAAAACAGATCTGCCAATTGTTGGGTAATGGAATCATCTTCCAAATCCCGAATCAATACACGATTAACCATTCAACTAACTACTTTCTGTCGGCTCGCTGGCTTCGTCCGACGTTTTTACAGGGTAGCATCCGAATACTGCACTTGGCCGATACGTACCAAGCCGCACCCGAACGACAGTAGAAATGAATCTTTCTATCGCGAGTTGTATCGATCCTCGGGCCGCCAGCACTGAATCGGACCTGAGGAAACCCGACAATCCTAGCGAAAATGCGCCCTTTCGCAAGGCGAAAGGGCGGGAATTAACCTCTGAAAGCGCCGTCATGCCGCCTCTGTGCTGAGATGTCCAGTGTTAATTTCACGAAAACCAATGATTTGGCGACGATCGGATCGTTCGACCGTCCCCCCCTTGTCGCGAAACTCCCCGTCGCGAAACTCCCCGTCGCGAAACTTGCCGTCGCGAAACTTGCCAAGAGTTTCGGCGCCGGTCTGGGCATTTTCTTGAGTTGACACTTGCAAAAGTCGAAATCAACCTTGGCGAGTGGGCCCGAATTGGCGAAAAATGCAGCAAAACCCCTTTTGTTGGGACTGAAGTTCAGCTAGACTGCCCCGCCACCCATTTCATCCTCGGGATACGCGCCGCACCAATTGTTGGGCGGCGCAGTGAAAGTTGTTGGGCGGCGCAGCGAAAGGTTTGAGTTGTCATGCCTAAAATGAAAACACACAAAGGCGTTAAGAAACGCTTCCGATTGTCCGCCACCGGCAAGGTCATGCACCGTGCCGCTGGGACGAGCCACTTGAACTGCGGCACCAGCAAAAAGCGTCGCCGCAACTTGCGTGGTAGCGGTACCGCGGATGTCGTCAACGAGACGATGATCCAACGGGCGTTGGGCAAATACAGCAGCTAATTGGCTGGATTTTTTACGCGGCAGCTGGTTTTTTTGTAAAACCGTAGCCGGTTATTTTCACTTGGCAGCCGGGCGAAAAACCCTAACTTGACCCTCCTGTTTTGCCTCCAGCAAATCCGGAAGAAGTCAGGCCTTGAGTTGCCTCCAACAAAGGTACGATTGAAATGCGAACGATTAAAGGTGCGGCTCGCGCGAAAGCGAAACGCAAGTTATTCAAGCGAGCAAAAGGCTATACCGGCGGCCGGCGTCGGTTGCTGCGTAGCGTCAAGGAAACGCTGATTCGGTCGGGCGTCTACGCCTTCCGAGATCGTCGAGCGAAGAAGCGTAATTTCCGCCGTTTGTGGATCACTCGTTTGTCGGCTGCTTGCCGAATCAACGGCATCAACTACAGCCGGTTTATTGCGGGACTGAAGAAGGCCAACATCATTTTGGATCGCAAGAGCCTGAGCGAAATCGCGGTGCGAGATCCCGCTGGTTTTGCCGTCATCGCTAAGTCCGCCAAGTCGGCGCTTGAAGCGTAGGCAACCCGCTAACATAGATGATAGACTGAGGAACGAGTTGCCGAACCGATGGCGACTTGTTCCTTTTTTTGTGACCGCTCATGAACTGCACGACCGTTGGGTGTCGGCCCCGGTCGTTCGGCCAACAGCTCCAGGAACCCGGAATGTCGTTACCTGATTTCGTTTCACAACTAGACGCTTTGGTTTCGGAAGCCGAACAATCTTTTGCGGATGCCAAGACCACCGAGCAGCTTGAGGTTGCCCGCATCGAATTCCTGGGGGCCAAGGCGGGGCGTCTCAAGGCGGTGCAGAAATTGTTGGGGTCGGTCGCGGTGCCGGACAAGCCGGCGGCCGGCAAGCGGCTCAACGAGGTCAAGGCCGCCATCGAAGCGGCGTTCCAGTCGGCTGCGCAACGTCTGGAAAATGTCGTCGAAGAAATTCAAGACGAAACCTTCGACGCGACATTACCCGGACCCGCCTGGGCCACGGGCCGTGTCCATCCGATCACCCAGACCATCTTGCTCCTCAAGGACATCATGGGCCGCTTGGGATTCACGCCGGTCGAAGGCCCTGAAATCGAAGACTCGTGGCACAACTTCGACGCACTTAACGTGCCCACCATTCATCCGGCTCGCGATCCGTTGGACAACTTCTATTTGGCCAGTGCCCAGGTGTGGGGGAACGGTTCAAGTGGTGGAGCAGACATGCTGCGCAGCCAAACCAGCACCGTCCAGATCCGGACCATGCAGCAACGTCAACCGCCGCTGCGGATCATTTCACTGGGTCGCGTTTACCGACCGGATACCGCCGACGAAACGCACTATCCGATGTTCCATCAGATGGAAGGTTTGATGGTGGACCGAGGCGTGACCATGGCCGACCTCAAGACCGTGTTGCGATTGTTCGCCACTGCCTATTTAGGCAACAGCGTTCCGGTACGATTCCGACCCAGCTTCTTTCCGTTCACCGAACCAAGCGTCGAAGTGGATTATTACTGGAACGGACGCTGGGTCGAATTCGGCGGCGCCGGAATGGTCGATCCAAACGTGTTTCAAGCCGTGGGATACGACCCGGAACAAGTGACCGGGTTTGCGTTTGGCTTGGGTGTCGAACGATTGTGCATGATCCGACATGGAATCCGTGACATTCGCGACCTGTACACCAACGACGTGCGATTCTTAGCTCAGTTCTAACAATTGCTCACCGAACTTTGACGAACGGCAACGTGGCCGGACGTTTGACTTTCATCTTCCTTTTGCTGAATCACAAGTACCATGATCGTTTCTTGGAAGTGGTTGCAACGCTACATCAACTTGAATCAACTGAGCGACACGGAAGCAGCCGAACGACTCAGCTTGAGCGGACTGAATCACGAAAGCACGCAGGTCCTGGCCGGCGATTGGGCGATCGATTTGGAAGTCACCAGCAATCGACCGGATTGTTTGGCACATTTGGGCGTGGCTCGCGAGATTGGCGTGTTGTTTGATCGACCGCTGCAAATCCCTGATCCGCAACCAACAGCCAAGGGTCCGGCGATCGAGACCTTGACCTCGGTACAAGTCGAATCACCCGAGCTCTGCCCACGCTACACCGCGCGATTGATTCGCGGAGTGAAGATTGGCCCCAGTCCCGCGTGGCTACAAGAACTGTTGGCCAACGCAACCGGCGATCCTTCTCAATTCAAGTCGATCAACAACGTCGCGGACATTACCAACTTTGTCATGTTGGAATGTGGCCAGCCGTTGCACGCTTTTGATTTTGATCGGTTGCACGAACAAAAAATCATCGTTCGCGCCGCTCGCGATGGCGAGGTCTTGGAGGCTATCGATCACAAGAGCTACGCCCTACAGTCCGGCATGTGCGTGATTGCGGATGCTAAACAACCGGTCGCGCTGGCCGGGATCATGGGCGGCGCCGCGACAGAAATCACCGAACAGACCGTGAATGTGTTGATCGAATCGGCCGAGTTCGCGCCGGGTTCGGTGCGGAACACGTCGCGACGTTTGAAGTTGGCGTCGGACTCGTCTTATCGCTTCGAGCGAACGGTCGATCCAGTGGGGATTGATTGGGCCAGTCGTCGCTGTTGTCAATTGATCTTGGAACATTGTGGTGGGCAATTGTGTGCGGGCGTGATCGATGTTGGGCCAGCGCCCGTCGCTCGTCCGCCATTTCGTTTTCGCTTGGACCAGATCGCTCGGATCTTGGGGATCGAGATCCCTCCCGCGACCGTGCAGCGAATCTTGGAGGCCTTGGGGCTGCGCGTCGAAGCCGAGAGTGGACCAAGCCCGGTTTGGCAGGTCACACCTCCGGCGTGGCGACGCGATCTGTCGCGAGAAGCGGACTTGGTGGAAGAGATCGCTCGGATTCATGGTTACGACAAGATCCCGGAAGACCATGCGGTGCCGATGGCGGTTTCGCAAACCACCCCACTCGATATGTCGAGCCAACGCGTGCGCCATGTGTTGACGGCAGCCGGATTGTCGGAAGCCTTGTCACCTAGCTTGGTCCCAGCGGTCTTGTCCGATTTGTACAGCCCGTGGAGCGATCGCGCCACGCTGACCACTTTACAACCGATGCTTGGTGTATTGGACACCAAATTCTGGAACACCGCCGGGCCGGTGGATTGCGTGCGTCGCAGCTTGATCCCCAGTCTCCTGGAACTGCGCCGCATCAATGAATTCCGCCACAACTTGCCCATCGAATTGTTCGAGCTCGCCAAAGTGTATCTGCCCGGCGAAACGTTTCCATCCGAACCGACGATGATCGGCGTGTGCAGCGGTCGATCTTTGCTGGACATGAAGAGCGTGATGGCCGAAGTGTTCTCGACGATCCAGCGTGGCTTGAACGTTCGAGTGGAAGTGGTGACGGACAGCTTCTTTTCGCCAGGCTGCGGATTGCGGTACTGGATTGGAGATCGATTGTTAGGGTTGCTGGGCGAGACGTCGCGCAGCACTCAGAAGAAGATGAAATTGCGCCAGACTTGTGTGGTGGGCGAGTTCTTCCTGGAGTCGCTGGTCGATGCCCTTCAAGTGATCCCGCAGGCTCAGCGGCAAAGTTTGTATCCTGCGATCGAACGCGACTTGAACTTTATTTTGGAGACGAAAGTGCGTTGGTCCGAATTGGAGTCAACCGTGCGTGCCGTCGGCGGACCTTGGCTTGAACAAGTGGCTTATCGTGAAACCTATATCGACGCGACACGCGATGGCGAAGGCAAGAAGCGAGTCTTATTGACCATGACTCTGCGGTCGTTGGATGAAACGCTCACCGGCAAACAGGCCGACGACATTTGCCAAAAAGTCATCGGAGCATGCACAGATAAACTGGCCGCCAAATTGGTGGCCGGGTAGTCGGCAAAAAAGGTTTTAACCGTTCACGCCCAGAGCCGGGAGAGTTGGTTAACCGTGTGGCCCGAGCAAATTTGGCGAATTCCAATTTGGCGAAGAATAACAATTCCGATGGCCAAAATTGCAGGGGCACGCGATTTTTTTTGGAACACTAATCTTCGCTAATCGGCGCTAATCAAAAACACAGGGCACGCAGCTACGGCACACGATATTTTGTTACAGAACACCCGATAGCAGCCCCAAAAAATTACCTGCTCCGCCTTCCTGCCTAGTTTTTTCATTAGTGTCGATCAGCGAAGATCAGTGTTCCAAATTCCTCGTACTTTCATCTTGGTTAATCCGAGAGTCCCTATCGTCTTATCCACCGAGACACCGAGTGCCTTGAGCCGACACGCGACAAAATGCGTGCGTTTGGTTATTCCCACGGATGGCAAAGCCGAACTGCGGATAAAAAGTCGGCCGACACGTTCTTGACCAACGGACCGTGTCCAACCGCAATGGTCGAACGTCCGAGACTCCACTTTAGCGGGGTTAATTTCGAAACCGCATGCAGCGAACGTATTGATCCGTGGTTCGGCTTTGCCATCCGTGGGAAGTCCGCCAGCTATTCAAATGATTGTCGATGGTTCACACGCAGTTAAGATATGACGAGGCTGTTTCCCTAAAATGGGCCTGACCGGCCTAACCCTATAGAACGCTGACTATTTCGCGTGGCTTGCAATTTGCCCAAAGACTTTCAGGCCGCTCAGCCCCCTTTACGAACAACGCCTTGACTTAGCGAAACCTTTCGCTTACATTGACTTAGCGAAGGCTTTCGCTTGCCAATGACGGGGCTATCGTTTCGGAGACAAGATCATGCGGGAATTGGGTTCTTCTCAGCCGACGGCGGTCGAGCTAGAAATTTTGCGAATTCTCTGGGAGCTGGGTTCCAGCCCTGTGCGAGAAATTCACGCTCGGCTGGCAGAGGCCAAGGGGACAAACTACTCGACGACCGTAAAAATGCTCTCGGTGATGCTGACCAAAGGGTTGGTCAAACGGAACGAGGACGCGACGCCGCATATCTATCGCGCGGCGATGACTCGCGAGCGGGCCGCGAAGAAATTTCTCACGGAACTGATTGAGAAAGTCTATGACGGGTCGGCCATGAGTCTTGTGCTCCAGGCACTGGCCAGCGGCAAAGCATCGAAGTTGGAAATTGATGAAGCCCGAAAGTTGCTCGATGAAATGGAGGGCAAGTCATGAACCCACTTCTGGCTTTATCATCACCGTTTTTCGAATCCATTGTCGAACGTCTCGGTTGGGTATTGGTGCATTCGCTGTGGCAGTTCGCGATTGTGGCGCTGCTGGCGTGGGTGATTGTCCGGGCGATGCGACGGAGTTCGTCGGCGCTGCGTTATGGCGTGCTAGTGACTGCGATGGCAGTCATGGTGTCCGCTCCGATTGCTTCGTCGATATGGATTTCAAGCGATTCGCCGTTGGAACATTCGGCCGACCCCGTGGCATCCGCATCAGCTGACGAAACAGTCGCCGCGAATGGGCTGGAGACTGCAGGGGCCTGGCTCGCCAATAAGTCGCCCATCGCAGACGATACACCGATTGAAGGTCCAATCCGGGAGCTCGCGCCAACGAGCATCCCATCCAAACTTCTACCCGCAACGCCACCGCTTTCGGCCAGCGAAACTCCACCGTCGCTTTTCTGGTCGGCGCGAGCAAAGGCGATGTTGCAACCGTGGCTCGCATGGATCGTGGCTGTTTGGTGCCTGGGCGTTGTTCTCTGTTCGGCCCGTCCGTTATTGGGCTGGCACACGCTCCGGCGATTGAAGCGAGTGGGCGTGTCTCCGGTGTCAGATGAAGTGCTGGCCGCGTTACGTGGAGCGTCAGAACGGCTCGGCCTGCGTCGTTCGGTGCAACTACTGCAATCGACGCTCGCTCAAGTACCGATGTTGGTCGGTTATTTCCGTCCGGTGATCCTGCTGCCGATCAGCCTGATGACAAGCATCCCTGCGACTCAGTTGGACGCGATCCTGACTCACGAGTTGGCGCACATACAACGGCACGATTTTATCGTGAACCTGCTGCAAACGCTGGTCGAAACGTTCTTCTTTTATCATCCGGCCGTATGGTGGTTGTCGCGGCAAATTCGCGTCGAGCGCGAACACTGCTGCGATGACCTTGTGGTCAAATTGCTTGGCAACCGCATCGAATACGGCCGAGCGCTGGTGGCAATCGAACAGCTGCGCGGTCGGGGCTCGGTCCTCGCTATTGGAGCCGCTGACGGCTCGCTATTGTCGCGAGTGCGACGCATCGTCGGTTTCCATTCCACTGGTAACGTCACATCGGCCGTCGAGCGATGGCCTGCGGCTTTATTGGTTCTGGCCCTAATCGCCACTACCGTTCTGTTGACTTTGAATTGGAACTTGTCAAAGAACCTGGCGGACAACTCCAACGAAGACCAGCCATCTGAGACCTTCACTCTGATTCAACTAGATCCGCCTCCGGTCGTGGGCGATTTCTCGAACGCCGATGATCCCGACGTGTTGCTCGATCAGTTGGCGAAGAGTCAGTTGCCCGGTCTGGTGCCGATGACAGGTGGCAAATTCTTTCAACAACCCGGAGCACCACCGCAAGCAAACGACGTCAGCCTTTGGGAAACCCAATACGCTGGCAACGACCAACTCGATCCGCGCATCCGCCGGTTGATTGAATTGGGCGACCGCGCCGTTCCGTCAGTTCATCAGCGATTGAACGGTCTAACGGCGTCGGAGCTCCTGGCAACGCATTTGACGCTCGTGCTGGGATCGGTCGGGACGACCGAGTCCGTCCCGGTGCTCATCAAATTAATGAAGACGGCTCCGATTGCCGCGAGCGACGGAACGCAGTCGATCGAAGAGTTTCAGAAAAACTATCAGGCGAGTTTGACGCAGATCGCCGTGACGTCGGCTCTGTGGAAGCTGACCGGACGCAAACATCTCTTCACACCGGACCAATGGGAAAAATGGTGGCAATCAGTCAAACCGGATTTCGTCGTTCCGCTCGAACGCACGCGTCCCGAGTTTGTAACGCGCGTCACACCGGAACGAGTTGAAGCTCTAGTTGACGAGTTGGCAACAAACGAATTGGCGGCGCGCGAGCGGTTGATCTCGCTTGGACCTGCGGCGATCCCGCATTTGCTAAACGTGCTCAGCGTCGCCGAGTCGCTTCGTGCCCCAGCGTCGCCCAGTGACGCGGCTGCGATCCGATTGGCATGGGTCGTCGACGAACTCGGGGCAACCGACAAACTGTCGGCGAAGTTGGGACGCGACTACTTCACGCATCGATTTTCGGACGATGACACCTATGCCGGAATGTATCCCATCGACGAGGACGCGTTGGGTCGTGCGCTTAGCTATTGCTCATTCGCCGATTTCTGCTCGATCTACGTGGAAGCAGACAGTCGGGGGAACGTTCCGGAGCACATGACCCACATCAAGTGGCCGTATGATATCTATTCGGCATATTGCCGCCGCTTTAGCAAATTGGTTGCACGAGATACCGGCGGCCGATCGGACGATCCTCATTGGAGAAATGTCGTCCCGGCTGAGAATCCCTCGGACGAAATCGCGAATGCGGTTCCGATCCTCCTGGCGGCATTGAAAGACAAACGGGCCGAAACACGAATTTCGGCTAGCAAGCTCGCAGACGCCATCGGCTTTTGCACAACGGCCAAGCCCGAGACACTCATTGTCGCGCTGCGAGATGCTTGGCTGGCGGAGGCCGATGAAAAGGTCCGACCTGAAATCGGCTTTGCAATGTGCCGCTTTCAAACTCCATTCGTCATGCAGGAAATCTCCCAGGGCTTGCTGTCGGATCGTCCTGAGATCGTCAGCGACTGTGCGGGATTGATGGACTGGATTCCGATCGAACTCAACGACGAAACGCGATTCGCATTTGATCGTCTTGTCGAACTGACTCGTCATGAAGACGATCGCATCCGTCGCGGTGCCACGCGAAGCCTGGCCTCCAAAGCTCCGCAATTGCTGGGGCCAGAGTTCGAGCGGCTCTGCACCGACAAAGTCAACGACATTCGCGAAGCCTGCACACTGGCCTTGCGAAGCGACCCCGATCCGCAGCACGCCGACATCCTCTTCAAACTGGCCGATGATGCCGAGCAAACGATTCGCGAATCGGCCTTCTCGTCGATCAGCAATTTGAATCACCCCCCGTCGATGAAACGGCTGCTGCCTTATCTCCGCGAAACGAAGGTACATGGCTACGCGGTCTCCGCACTGGCCAGCATGGGAGGCAAAGATGCGATACCCTTGATGATGGGCGAACTCGAATCAGGCAACGACGTCGGCGGCATGGTCTATCAACATCTGCGCCGCCTGACCGGTGAAGACTTTGAAGAAAAGCCCGAACCGTGGCTCGCCTGGTGGATGAAGAACAATTCCGCACCAGTCTCGTTCCCGAACAGATTGACTTCGCAGGCGAGTTCCGGAACAGGGCCTGGAAACGAGAAGACCGACCCGGCGAAGCAATCTGTTGAGATTCGCTTGGTCGGAGGTCCGAATAGCGAGCCTCTGCCGAAGGTCAAAGTCGAGTTCACGAGCGGAGGCAGTGACAGGAAGTCGTTTGGAACATTCACCACTGATGACGCCGGTTTGCTCAAGGCGAGTCTGCCGGTTGGTTTCTATTACCTGCATCTGACGTCGGACCAAGAGTTGCCGTACCTGCCGGTCGAATATCTGTGGGACAAAGAGAGCCGCGGCCCGCGCCCGGATCTGAGTCTGAACGTGACGAAGAGCGGCGTTGAGAAATGGCTGGCCGGAAAAAAACGGGACGAGGGATACGAACCGCCCGCTGAGCCCAACAACTTGCCTCGGATCACCTACCGGCTGCTCCCCGCCTGCGAACTCACCCTGCGAGCGGCTGACGCGGACACGGGCGAGGGCTTGCCAGGAGTGGAGTTTTACGAAGAAAATGCCGTCGGTGAAGATTGGGCGCATGCGATCTGCGGACAGAACATCCGTTCGATATTCAGTTGGGATCGCGAGCCGGTCGCAGCCGCTGCGAATCACACGGACCAGGACGGCAACTTCCGGCGGCTGGTCAGCGCGAACGCTGGTTTCACATACGGCGTGTGGAAACCGCCGGCGGGATATGAGGCGGTCACCCCCGGCGAAGTCGAGATCGACATTCGGTACGGACAGCTTCGTGCCGAGCATATCTTCAAGTTCCGCCGCATTGGAAGGGAAGTGCGCGTCGAGCTCGAGAAAGAGAAGAGCATGCTCGACGAGCCAATGTGATTGACGTTCACCGTGACCAACCGCACGAACCACAGCAAATTTGGCGAATTCCAACTTGGCAAAAAATGACGGTTCCAACCGCCAAAATTGCAGCGGCACGCGAAATTTTTTGGAACACTAATCGACGCTAATCGGCACTAATCAAAAACACAGCGAACGCAGTTACGGCACGAGATATTTTGTTGCCGAACATCCAATAGTAGCTCCAATAATATTTTCGACCTCACCTTCCTGCCTAGTTTTTTCATTAGTGTCGATCAGCGAAGATGAGTGTTCCAAATCCCTCTTACTTTCACCTTGGGTTTATCCGAGAGTTCATATCGTCCTATCCACCGAGACGCCGAATGCCTTGAGTCGACACGCGACAAAATGCGTGCGTTTGGTTATTCCCACGGATGGCAAAGCCGAACTGCGGATGAAAAGTCGGCCGACACTTCCTTGACCAACGGACCGTGTCCAACCGCAATGGTCTCACGTCCGAGACTCCACTTCGGCGGGGCTCATTTCGAAACCGCATGCAGCGAACGTATTCATCCGTGGTTCGGCTTTGCCATCCGTGGGAAGTCCGCCAGCCATTCGAATGATCGTCTCTGGTGGAGGGTATGTCATGAGAAGATCTGCTACAACAAGGCTGGGCCAAGAGCAGTGAACCTCGCCGTGAGTTGTCCCGTCTAGAGCATGACACTAACAGCACGTTGTTGGCGAGTGTCTAGGAATGTTCGCCTGGGAGCGGACTCGGTCTCCAAAACCGAAGAATAGTGTTCGAATCACTGCGTTCCTGCTTTTAGGCAAGCGTTTGATCGATGTGGTTCCGATGGCTCGAGGTCTTCTGCGTTCGCAGTTTTGGCTTCGTGTTCCGCAAACGGGTTCCAATAGCCGCACCGATTGAAGTAGCTCAGTGGATAGAGCAACAGGCTGTTAACCTGTATGTCACGGGTTCGATTCCCGTCTGACGCAAAAAATTGGCTGCAAACCAATTCGGGCGCGAAAGCGTCCTCCACCACCGCTGGCGGGCAACGATTGTTGACTTGGTCAGCTCGCGCTGCGCGAGGCGTTCGATTGAAACTTGAAATGCCCCACGTGGGCGGCGAGTGGATGTCTGGAACGACCCGGCACGCGAGCAGCAAACGAACGAGCTTTGCAGAAGCACGTCGGGTCAGGGGAAGACGCGAGAAAAACGGGACAGCCGATCCTCGGAGCCAAGTTCTGCGAGGACTCGGTGTCCACCGTGGCCCTCGCGTTGCTCCTTGATCCAAATGCTTCTCCGCTTCATTCGTTGGCGATCGAACGACGATTCGTTGCCCAAAAGCATTTTTTTTAGGAGGCAAATCCCATGTTTGGAAAAATCATTACTGTTCGCAGCTTCGAAGTCGGCTTGAAGTTCCGCGATGGCGAATTCAAAACTCTGCTGGGCCCAGGCAAACACTGGATCTTCGATCCCTGGAACAAAACGCAAGTCCGAGTGGTCTCGAAGCGAGCCCCCTGGTTGGTCGACGAGCAATTGGACGTGATCGTCAAGTCAAAAGCGCTTGATGGTCAGGCAACCGTGATCGACTTGAAAGACAACCAACGAGCCTTGGTATGGATCGACGGTCGCTTTGCGCGCATCATGGGTCCCGGATTACACGCGCATTGGTTGGGACTTCGTGAGGTTCGGATCGAGATCGTGGACGCTCGAAAAGTGCGATTGGAACACGAGGACGCCAAGAGCATGGTTCAATCGCCGGAAGCGAACCGGTGGTTGGATGTCCACAAGGTCGAACGCGACCATGTGGGCGTGTTGTTCATTGACGGACGTTACGCCGATCAATTGGCGCCAGGTCTGTACACGTTTTGGAAAGACCCAGCGGATGTTCGGGTCGTTCCAGTGGACATGCGTGAGGCGCAATTGGACGTGAGTGGTCAAGAGATCATGACCTTGGACAAGGTCACCTTGCGAATGAACGCGGTGTTGACCTTTGTGGTCAAAGACGCGCGGCGAGCGGTTTCGGCAGCCAGCGATGTGCGTCAATCTTTGTACCGCGAGGTTCAATTGGCGCTGCGAGCCGTGATCGGCGGTCGGGAACTGGATAGCTTCCTGGGCGGAAAAGACGACGTGGCTCAAGAGTTGGAACAACACGTTCGCGAGCAAGCGTTGGCGTTGGGTCTGGAAGTTCGCGCGGTGGGAATCAAGGACGTGATTCTGCCGGGCGATATGAAAGACCTGATGAACAAAGTGACGGAAGCTAAGAAAGCTGCCGAAGCCAACTTGATTGCGCGCCGTGAAGAAACGGCCGCGATGCGCAGCCAAGCCAACACGGCGAAATTGTTGGCCGAGAGCCCGACGTTGATGCGATTACGAGAACTGGAAGTTCTGGAGAAGATCGCATCGGCTGGCCGTATGAACATCGTCCTCGGCGAAAAAGGCCTGGCCGACAAAGTGGTCAACTTGCTGTAACCCACACCCCAACGGAACAATTCCGTTGGGGTGTTTTTATTGGCAGGCGATTACTCAATCCGAATCATTATAAATGACGAGGTGTCTTGAGTGGCAGCAGGTGCTGACCAGCGTGTAAAAAAATCCAATCCACGGTGTTTTGCTTCGGCAACAACAGCCTTCGTATAGACAATACCTGTGTCAATCATCAACACCTCTTTTGGCCGGAGCTGCCTATTAAAACAAACTTTTTGATATGCGATCTCAGGAATTTGAATTTCTCGCCCTCGTGCGACGCCCGCTCGAACAGTCGAATTTGTCACTCCCTTTAAATCGGCTCTATCGATAGTGCCTGATAGAATGAACTGGCCATCGTCCGTCCGTTCGACCTTGATTTTCATTGTTGTTCCGATGTCAATACTAGTTTTGATCGGAGTGGCTAACGCCGGTTCATCTTCGGTCACATCGAATCCGGTCAGAAATTCTTGGGACGTGGCGTCGCTGATCGTTCCATCTTGTCCGACTTTTAGTTTCAAATGGGGAGCGGTAAACACGTTTGATCTTTGGTTACCTTTGGCCATTAGAATTATCTGATAAGCGGTGTTTTCGGACATCGCACCAAAGGTGACAGGGTAGCGAATTGTTTGGTTACTCCAGGCGGTTGTTGTCAACGGCGAACCCGACTCCTTTTCCTCGGCCAATTTTGAATCTTGCGAAAGAGTTGGGAAAGAAGTCGTGATCGAATACAAATCCATGAGATTGTACGCTTTGTTCATGTCCTGCTCTACCAATGTCAAGAATCTGACGTCAACCTTTAAGGTGTCATCAACTTTATCGTCTTGGCCGCCAATAGCAACACTTGCGTCTTTCGGACTGGCAAATGGAGGTTCATCTTCCACGTTGACCTGATCGGCCGACGAATTTGCTGCGGTTGGCTCCGCCAGTGGTGACGCAGGCGGTTTCACCTGGACGGCGGAAACGCCGCCCACGATCACGCAGCAAGCGACCATGACGGAAACGAATAACGTCGTCCATCGAAGTTCTGTTTTCAGCATCATGTTTCTCCCGGGGTTAAGTAATTCAGTAACACGAGTTTCCAGGCTCCATTGCCTTCCAAACAGCCCCAACAGTGATAAGGCTGGCCGAACCGATCCGCCGCGTTCCGTAAGCTCCAACAACGTCCGAGCAAAGTCAGCGGGGCTCGCATGTCTCAGCACGTAGTTGTCGCAGACTTCTTCTCGAGACCGCGCCAACACCTGATTAAGCATCAGCACACCCGGATGAAACCACCACACGATTCCCGCGATTTGCTGCAAGACATGGTTCCAATGATCCCGTCGCACAATGTGCGCCCCCTCATGGATCAGCACACTGGTCAGATCCTGCTCCGAGAGTTCACGGAGCAGTGCTTCGGGCAACACCACAACGGGCCGCAGGACTCCCCAGACAACTGGGGATGGAATGGACTGGCTGGTCCAAATAGGCGGCAATTCACGAACACCTAAAGTTGTTCGCAGGCGATGCTGCATGGACGCCGATAATGCTTCCGTTGGAAGTTGCCGCAGGGGTTTGACTGCCACATAAAACTGACGTCGTCGTGACAAAAGTCGAATCGCACGAATGATCGCACCACCAAACCAAACGCCCAGAAAACACACTAGTCCAAAGAGCGTCCACGATCCCAAACTCGAGTCGCGAAACCTGTCGCGGGTCTCGGTGGCAAGTTGGTCACTTTGCTCCTCCGTGTTCGTTCGCGCAAGTTTCGTTTTGTCGGACGGTATCGACGCACCATCATTTTTTTGCGGTGATTGTTCGGTGGAAGTAACCCCTGCCGTATTGGTATCGCTGCGAACAAGCCACTGATCTGAGAGCATCGGTAACGCTGAACTCGATGGCTCTAGCCGTGCGCCATGTCTGGCTGAACCATCAAAGGCTGGTAATCTATCTTGACCGGTTGGCGTCTCGACGTCAGCCAATGTGGGTGCCGCCGACGGTTTAAAAAGACTGTCCGAACCGGAGGTAATTGAAACGGTCATCAACGCGTGCCAGCGCAGTGGAAGCAGCCATGTCACCAGCGGGCTCATCAGCACTATCGCGATGCCGGTCAATGCGATTGTGTGTCGCATGACTGCGCTTTGCCGTACCACGAAACTCATGGCCAAGGCGACGACACTGATCGCAGTGACCTGAATCAGCAGCAAGAGGAAGTAAGTTTGGACGGTGATCATGTCTTCTTTCCCTTTGCTTGTTTGATCAGTTCTCGAATGCGGGCCGATTCCTCGGCGGACACGGTGCCTTGGTTCAACAGGGCTAGAACCAACCCTTCGGCCGACCCGTCAAAGACCGTGTCGATCAACCGTCGCACGCACTGTTGTTGCGTTGCCGACCGAGAAACGGCCGCCGAAAATAGCACGCCGCCGTCAGCAACCGTTCGCGTCAACCAGCCCTTATCCTCCAGTCGCACCAACAGCGTATGAACCGTGTTGCGGCTGACGCCCCGCCGTTGTTCCAGGACCTTCCAGACGTCCGCTGCAGAACATTTTCCTCGATCCCAAACCACCGTCATTATCTCATGCTGCACATCGGACAGCGGTGGCAAGTCATCCTCTGACATCAAATCGTCCTTTCCGGTCGGTCGGCGACCAAGAATGAGATTCCGTTTCGCAGGGCGCCTACATCTGTCGTCATGCGATCTCGGTAGCCTACTACAAGTGTAGGCGCTTGGCAAGAGCGACGGGAGAGAAAATTTCTAAAGAGCCGGGCGATCCACCCGAATGTCAACTTTGATTTTCCCTCGACGGCAATTTTCCAGTAAACGAAAAGCACGCGGCCGGGTCGCGGTCCGCGATCCGAACGTCGTCTGAGTTGCGAAAAATGGTCGCCTGCGCTAAACTAAGAGCCTATCCCAAGAGGGGCAGGCTCACTTTAGCGAATCGCCGACTGGGGAAGCTCATGAATACCTCGCTCGATTTATTTTCATCGCTATCGCCCCCGTTTCCCTTGCTTCGGTTCTCGGTGGGGCAGTACCATCGCCTGGGTGAACTTGGTGTCCTCTCGGCTGACGAAAAAGTGGAACTACTGGAAGGATGGATTGTTGAAAAAACGAATCAGCGTCCCATACACGGTTATACTGTCCGTCGCTTGTGCGAAATTTTACAGAATGACTTGCCCTCGGGCTTTTTTGTCCAGTGCCAATTGCCGATTACAACGGAGCGAAGCGAGCCTGAGCCGGACATCGCGATCATTCGTGGACGAAATCAAGACTTTCGCGAACACCACCCTTTTGGAACGGACTGTCGCCTGGTTGTCGAAGTTGCTGATACTTCACTTCAGCGTGACCGGGCAAAGGCAGCCATTTACTGCTCTGCCGGTGTCGAGGAATACTGGATTGTCAACGTCAACGACCAGTGCCTGGAACGATTCCAACTTTGCCGAGAGACCATGGCCTATCAAGAGACCCGATTCGCAATGGACCAAGAAGTCTCGATTCAAATTGGCGACGCGATGGTCGCTGTTGATCTGCAACAATTGTTTTCTTAGTTTGCTTACTCGTATTAGTGTGCTTACTCGTATGAACAATCAAGAATACCTTGCTAAAGTTTCTCGGCCAGTTCGGTCAATCGCAATCCTGGCAATGTTATTTACTTGCGGTGTAAACTCGGCCTGCTTATTGCTCATTATTGGCGTATTGTTTGTTGTCCATGACAACGTGCCATGGGGTCCCATTTTTGGCTCCTTCGCAATATTCGGCTTTCTCTCATTCACTTCAGGTTGGATATCGATTCGTCTGATACGCGAGCAACGAGCTGCCAACGGACAGACTTTAATGCCCATTTGGTTTATTCAAATCTTTGGGGTGATTTTCTTAATCGGAACGGTCACCACGGCTGTCATCACCGGTAAATTTTGGTTGCTCGGGCAATCCGTTGGAATTGCAATTGTCATGATTGGTGTCCGCTCACTTCTCCGACAAGAAAGCACCTGGATCGAGTAAGTCTGGCGGGCGTCTGATAGTAGAGCGAGCGCCCCGATCGCTCCGGCAGCAGACAGACACAAGGTCGAGCGGTGGCGAGACAGCACCCGGCCCCAACCGAGTTCATCTCGGTTGAGCCAAGGATTCACCTCTATGTACGATGATAGTAGAGCGAGCGCCCCGATCGCTCCGACCGCAGACCGACACAAGGTCGAGCGGTGGCGAGACAGCACCCGGCCCCAACCGAGTTCATCTCGGTTGAGCCAAGGATTCACCACTACGACGCACACGTCAACCGCACGGGAAGCGGTCGAGGGACAGACTTGTTTAGCAAGTGAATTCAACCGAGACCGCAACAGTTAACGCTCGCAAGCGCGAGGTCCGTACCCAAGATGAAAACCGATCGGCCTACTTGCAGACGTATCTGAAGCAAAGTCTGTTCTACGGCCTTCCAACCCAGACCCGCTGTTGTAGCAAGAAACCGAAACAATCCGCCGAGTAAATCGGCGGGATTTTCCTTATTCATAGTGCTGAATCAGCACTCTACTGACACAAGGTCGAGCGGTGGCGAGACCGCACCCGGCCCCATCCGAGTTCATCTCGGTTGAGCCACGGATTCACCACTATGTACGATCGCAAGCAATCGACGAAAGGACGGAAAATTTGTTTGACTAATGATTGCGAATCGCTTACAACTGTTTGCGATTTACGGTGGTCGGACCGTGAATGGTTACGATGAATGAAGGTCTTCTTTTTCCCAGCACCCAAACGGTCATATCTCATGGTAAAGCTCATCGCACTCTTGAAACGCAAGTCCGGTATGTCGCGAGAAGAATTCAAACGACGCTGGTTGATTGATCACACGAAGTTTTCAGCCCAATTGCCCGAGTGCCGCGAATACCGCATTAACATTGCCCTCGATCATCAACCGGACGGGGACGGCGTCGAGCCGCTCTACGATGGGACGGCCGAATTGTGGTGGGATAGCGTCGAATCGATGGAACGCTGCTTCTCCACGGAGATCGCCGGCATCGCAGGTCGAGATGCGGATGCTTTTTGCGACCTCCGCGTTCACATTTTCACTGAGGAATTCAGCGTCATCCATGCGGGCAAGACGGTGCAACCTCCTCAAGTGCGGACTGCTCCATGAACTCCCATCCACATATTTGCGTGGTCGGGAGTTCGATGCACGATCAAATCACTCGGGCGGCCCGACTGCCCAACGCCGGCGAGACGCTCGTGGGCAGCAGTTACGTCACGGGCTTTGGCGGCAAAGGTTCCAACCAAGCGGTCATGGCCGCGCGTCTCGGGGCCCAAGTCACGATGGTCGTCAAACTCGGCAACGATGCGATCGGAAAAGAAACGGCCCAACATTACGCCGAAGAAAAGATACACACGGAGTTTGTTTTCTTCGACGACCAACGCTCTTCGGGCGTCGCACCCATCTGGGTCGACGAAAACACCGGGCAGAACCGAATTCTCGTCGTGCCGGGCGCGAACCAAGCACTGACTGCCGATGAGGTGCGGCTTGCCACTGCCGCGTTGCAGTCGGCCCACGTCGTGGTGTGCCAGATGGAAATTCCCATGGAGTGCAATCTGGAAGCGTTCCGCAAAGCGAAAGAGGTTCCCTCCGTACTGACCATCTTGAACCCGGCGCCGAGCGGTCCAGTGCCCGACGAGATACTGCGTCTGACCGACCTGTTGGCGCCCAACGAAAGTGAAGCCGCTGCCCTGACCGGATTCCCCGTCTCCAATCTTACGGAAGCGGAGCGAGCGGCACGGGCACTACAGGCCCGAGGTGCTCGCACGGTGCTGATTACGCTCGGTGCCAACGGCGCGCTGGCCGTGACGGCAGACGACGAAGTCATTCACGTCGCCGCCCCGGTCGTGAAGGCCGTCGATACCACTGGCGCAGGGGATTGTTTCATCGGCTGCCTCGCCTATTTCATGGCGGCGGGCTTCGGACTGCGAATTGCGATGGAAAAGGCCTGTGTCATTGCCAGCCATAGTGTCACAGCGCCGGGCACGCAATCTTCATTTCCTCGCAGGATCGAGCTGGATCCGATGTTGTTTGCCTAACAACCCATTGCGCCGGCCAAGGCCTTGTGCATGACTGCGGCATCGGGCAGGACACCGGTCCAGTATTGCACGCCGAGGACACCTTGGTTGACCAGCATGGAGAGACCATCGAGGGTCTTGCATCCTCGCGCCGTGGCATCCTGCAGAAGTCGGGTGACGGGAGGATTGAAGACCACGTCGGCGACGATTTGCCCAGCTTGAAGCGTGTCGACATTCAACGGCAGTCTCGCCTGGGCATCGTAGAGCCCGATCGATGTGCCATTGATCACGATGTCCGTGTCGGCAGGTAGAGAAAAATCGGAGGTCCAATGAACCAGTTCGGCGTGGCATTTGAGCTTGCCCACCAGCGTATCGAGCAGTTGGCGACCGCGTTCTAGCGTGCGATTGACGAGAATGAACCGTCCCACACCGGCCAGTGCGAGTTCGACTGCAACCGCGCGGGCTGCTCCGCCGGCGCCGAACAAGACAACCGTCTTGCCCTTGGGATCGGTGATGTCCGTCAACGAGCGCAGGAACCCCTTCCCATCAGTATTTTCCCCAATCAACTTGTCCCCTCGCCGCACAACGCAGTTCACCGCGCCGATCACGGCTGCGGATTCACCCAGACCATCTAGCAGAGGAATCACGGATACTTTGTGCGGCATGCTGAGATTGAAGCCGCGAAATCCCGTGGCTCGCAGTCCCTTCACGGCGTCGGCGAGATTCTCGGGCGGCACCTCCATGTTGATATAGCGGCCGTTGATTCCGTGATGCTGGAAGGCTGCCTCCACCATGACGACTGTGGGATTGCCTGCGGCGCCTTGAGAAAGACAACCTACCAAATCGGGGCAGAAAGATGCGGGTGATGACATAATGATTAATGGAAGGGGTTGAGTGGGTGTTGAACGCAAAGAACGCGAATCGGCTCCAATGACGATGCACCAGGCAAGGAAGGCCATTTTCGCACTGGCGTCATTTTAGCGTTCTCTTTCTTGGTGAGGCAAGCGGTGACAGATGGTTGTTGAGATGGGCCGTTTGTTGAGTGCTGGACGCCAATTCGGGGACGCAACTATCCGAACGAAGCACTCACTACAATCAGGCACTCTCCGCCGCGTTTTCCAAAGACGGCAACCAATTGGCCTGGGGACTGCAAGACACCCGAATCGAACTCTGGGACCTTCGTCTGGTTAAATAACCACTTTGCCAAGCCGTGGATTCGGCGAAGGCAACGATCCGCAGGAGTACAATCGCCAGCATCTTCTGTTTCTTCCACGGATTTCGATGGGTTACGGAAAACGCCACTTGGTGGACATGCGTTGCGATTGTCAGACACTTGCCGCTATAATCTCGTGGGACTGAACGGCGATATCGGCAACGAGCGAAACTCGCTAGTTCATTAAAATTTCGACATCGAACAGAAGAAGTGAACCGTTACGATTTCATTCCTACGCTATGTCTGCTTACTCGTATGAACAAACAACAGTACCTGGATTTATGCCGGCGCAGATTGCTAACAAGCTGGGGCTTGATGTGCCGGGTCGTGTATGGTTTGACGCTGGCGGCAATTTCACCAACCGCGTTGGCGCAAGTCCCCAACGGAATCCCCGCGAACGGATCGCACCGTCAAGAGGCGGACCAGCCGTTGGCTAGTTCTGATACTTCGCACGAGGACCCACGAATCAAGCGAGTCATCGTCCGACGTGAAGGCGACGACGGCTCGAAGAGTTATCGAATTCCCGCGATGACGGTGACGCCCAAGGGAACCATCGTCACTTGTTTTGATATTCGTTGGAATGGTTCCGGCGACCTGCCGGCCAACATTGATGTCGGGGTGATGCGAAGCACCGACAACGGCGACACGTGGGGACCGATGATTGTCGCCATGGATTACGATCAGAACGTGGCCAACTCCCGAGACAATGGCGTAGGTGACCCAGCGATCTTGGTGGACCGCGACTCGGGTCATTTGTTTATCGCCGCCTTGTGGTCGTTCGGCGACAACGGTTGGCATGGGTCGAGGCCAGGATTGGATTTCATGGAGACGGGCCAATTGGTGATTGCTCGAAGCACCGACGACGGTTTGACGTGGGAGCGTCCACGTTCGATCACGCCGCAGATCAAAGACCCTTCATGGCGGTTGTTGTTCAATGGCCCAGGGACGGGGATTCAGTTGATCGACGGCACTTTAGCCTTTCCTGCACAATTCAAAAATGCCGAGGCAAAACCGTCCAGTTGTTTCATCTACAGCACGGACCAAGGCGAGAACTGGAAGATCAGTCCGGCGGCGATCCCCGACACGCCGCTGACCAGCGAGTCGCAGATCGTTCAATTGGGCGATGGCTCTTTGTTGATGACCATGCGAAATGAAACTCGCGACCCCCAAAGAGTTTGGTCGCGGTGGGAATGGACTAGCGAATTGGCCAATGGACGGTGGGTCGACACGCGGTTGGATGTTACCGACCCTGTTTGTATGGCGGGCTTGACTCGGCATCCCAGCGGTGTGGTGCTGTTGTCGAACAACAACTCGAATCGGCGTGAACGGATGACGATTCGCTACAGTCGTGACGAAGGTCAGACTTGGAGCGAGGGTCGATTGCTGGACCCTCGGCCTGCGGCCTATTCGTGTTTGGCAACGTTGGCCAATGGTGAAGTGGGTATCCTTTACGAATGTGGTGACAGCGGCAGTGTCGAGACACTGACCTTTGCGAGGTTCCCACTGGAGTGGGTCACCGAGGAGAAGGCCAAGTGAGTTGGAATAGCGAAATTGATTTTAGATTTCGAGCCTATCTCCAAAGGGGTCTGCCCCTTTGGAAATGTGGCGATTTTCTAAGCTATATTGAGGACTCGCCGGAGAGGGCCTGCCCCCTTTGGGGCCAGGCTCTTAGATGAAAGCCAAGCTGATACGCGACAGAAAATTGTTTAGAATTCGGTTGCAGTCCCAATTGCGAAGTCCGTTGACGATCACCGTGAAGTCGGCAGCCTACCAAGAACCCGAGATTGTTGAGTAATGAGCCAAGCCTTTCGGTCATTGGGTTGGTTCGTGGCGGTTTGGTTCGCCAGTTTCTTAAATGTTATTGCGAGCAACTCTCTCGCATGCACTCAAGACGAACCGCCTGGATTGACAGTTCAAGAACTTTCAGCCATTCCCAACTCGGTCGGTGTTGCAGGGCCATTTGTTGGCGTGATCGACAATCAGCTGATCGTTGCGGGCGGAGCCAACTTCCCCGACGCACCGCCCTGGGAGGGTGGAACAAAAGTTTGGCACGACTCCGCGTATGTCCTGAATGAACTCAACGGTCAATGGCAAAACGCGGGTCAACTTCCAAGAGCACTCGGGTACGGCGTGAGTGTTTCTTTGCCGCAAGGAATGTTGTGCATTGGCGGCAGTGATCTGGGGCGACACTATCCTGATGTCTTTCTCTGCCGGTTGCAAGAAAAACAACTGGTGAGTCAAAACTGTCAGGCGTTGCCGATCCCGTTGGCCAATGCGTGCGGCGGGCGAGTCGGCGATTGGGTGTTGGTCGCCGCAGGCAGTGAAGAACCCGGAGAACGCTCGGCGTCGGCTCGTGTCTTCGGTCTGTTTGTGGGCTCCAGCGATGCGCAACCCTTGACCCAGCGATCATGGGTCGAATTCCCGGCGCTGCCAAGTACGGCTCGCATTCTTCCGGGAGTAGCGACCATCAAAGACCAGCTTTATATCTTTGGTGGAGCGGCGATCGAGTCGGAGGATGGCCTGCCGCTTCGGCGGTACTTGCAAGATTCTTGGTGCTTGACCGTCGATCGGCAACAACCGATCCGTTCGCAATGGAAACAAGTGCGAGACCTGCCGAACTTCCTCGTCGCCTCGCCAGGTCCAAGTGCGATCCTTGGCCCGAATCATTTTCTGGTGTTGGGCGGGGACGATGGCAGTCGAGTGGGCTTTCAACCGGTATCCGAACATCCGGGATTCAACCCCCAAGCTTGGTTGTACCATCGCGTGACCGATACTTGGACACCAGCGGGAAACTTGCCGATAGCTCGAGTTACGACTGGAGTGGTCGCCTGGAAAGACGGTTGGGCCGTCCCGACCGGCGAGATCCGACCCGGCGTGCGCACGCCTTTGGTTCATCACTTGAAATGGCAAGCGCGGACACCTAGTTTCGGTTGGCTCAACTATACCGTATTGGTCGCGTACTTGGTTGTGATCCTGGCTGTAGGCACTGGAATGGCCGGACTGGCTCGGACCACCGACCAGTTTTATCGCGCGGGCCAATCGATTCCGTGGTGGGCGGCAAGTCTAAGTATTTTTGCCACAATGCTGAGCAGCATCACGTTCATGTCGATCCCGGCTCAAGGCTACAGCGTGGGATGGAATCTGTTTTTGGGCAGCGTCTACGTCGTGTTGACTCCCTTGATCGTGTACGTGTACTTGCCATTCTTTCGTCGCTTGAATGTGACTTCCGCTTACGAGTACTTGGAACTTCGATTCAATGTCGCCGTTCGGTTACTGGCCAGTTCGCAATTCATTCTTTTTCAACTAGGGCGGATTGCGGTCGTATTGTTGTTGCCCTCGTTGGCGCTGGCTACGGTGGCGGGGACCGATATCGTGGGCTCGATCATCGCGGTCGGAGTTTTGTGTTTGGGCTACACGTTGTTTGGTGGAATGCGCGCGGTCATCTGGACCGATGCGGCTCAGGCGGTGATCTTGATCCTGGGAGCAAGCGGCGCCGTCTATTTCTTGTTAGGTGAGATTCCTGGCGGTTCCGCGACTGTCTGGGAAACGGTCGATATTCGTGGTCGATTTTTTCATTCGGTTCCGTGGTCTTGGGATTTGACGTTGGCCACGGGCTGGTTCATCATGTTGGGCAGTTTGTTCACGAACTTGTTTGCCTACACGGCCAGCCAAGACGTGGTGCAACGTTACGTGACGACGAAAGAGGAACGAGCGGCGGCACGAGCGATTTGGGGCAATGCGTTTTTATCTCCGCTGGCTCAAGCGATTTTCTTCGCGATTGGCAGTTGTTTGTTGGCGTACTACGTTCAGTTTCCAGAACGATTGGATGTGAATCTGGATAACGATGCGGTGTTTCCTCAGTTTATCGTGCGACAAATGCCGGCGGGGTTGGCGGGACTTATCATCGCCGCGATCTTGGCGGCGTCGCAATCGACCATCTCTAGTAGCTTGAATAGTTTGGCGACCGCCTACACCGTCGATTTCCATCAACGATTGCGTGGGCAGATGCTGGACGCCGATCAATTGAAAGTCGCGCGAAGGGCAACCTTGGTCGGTGGCTTGCTCGGGATCGTCATCGCGACTTATTTGGCAACTTCTGGGATGCCACGGTCGTTGTGGGAGTCGTTTTTGACCGTGATTGGCTTGTTCAGTGGCGCGATCTCCGGCTTGTTCGTGTTGGGGATCTTTACCCGATCGGCCAATGGCGGAGGTGCTTTGATCGGTGGGATGTGCAGCGTGGCCTTGGCGATGTTGGTTTACTGGAACCAATGGACCACGTTTTGGCTATACAGTGTGATCGGCGTGGTCAGTTGTGTGGTCGTGGGATATTTGGCCAGTTTCCTGTTCCCGCGGGTTCCCACAGATCCTCGCTTGACGGTCTTTGGGTTGCGAGCTCGGGGCGAAGCCGCTCCTTAGCTCACACGACCCAGTGACAGTTGGCTGGTTCAACGTCTCGCGACGTGAATGAACAGATGAACTGCGACGTTTAGCACCTATTCAAATTTCGACGTTCCATGTTTAAACTTTCCAACTCGACAATCGAGATATTGATTCAGACGAGCCTAGCAATTTTCGAGCAAAATACGTGAACCACCAAAGACTGACTGGACTGATTGCTGCGACCCATACGCCGTTCGATTCGCACGGGCAAGTGAACTTGGCGGTGATAGAACCGTTGGCGGAGCATTTGATCCGCAACGGAGTTCAAGCCGCGTTTGTCTGCGGGAGTACGGGCGAAAGTCACTCGCTCACGGTCGAGGAACGACTGCAAGTGGCCACTCGTTGGCGCGAGGTGACTCGAGGATCAAAACTTCGTTTAGTCGTGCATGTGGGCAGCAACTGTTTGACCGATGCGGCGACATTGGCGGAACATGCCGAAAAAATTGGAGCGGATGCGATCGCGGCCCTGTCGCCCAGCTACTTCAAGCCGAGCAATGTCGAAACGCTGATCGAGTCGATGGCCATATTGGCGGGTCGCGCGCCGGGCACGCCGTTCTACTTTTATGACATCCCCAGCATGACTGGGGTGATGCTTTCGATGACTCGGTTCCTGGAATTGGCTCCGCGGACGATCCCGAATTTGGTGGGGCTCAAGTTTACCAATACCGACATGACGGCATTGCAACACTGCCTGCGATTCTCTCAGGCAAAGTGGAATATCTTGTGGGGTGTGGATGAAGTGTTGTTGGCGGCGTGGGCCTTGGGCGTTCGCGGAGCCGTCGGCAGCAGCTATAATTTTTGCGCTCCGTTGCATTTGCAAGCGATCGAAGCGATGGAACGATCCGATTGGCAAACCGCTCAGCAATTGCAGTATCGCAGTGTCCATTGGATCGAAATCCTCTCGCGTTATGGCTACATGGCGGCAGCGAAGTACGTTATGGCATGTCAGGGCGTTCCGGTCGGACCAGCCCGCTTGCCACTGGGCAACTTGAACGACGAAGCAAAACAGAGCCTGAGAAGCGAATTGGAAGCGGCGGGGTTTCTGTCGTAAGATTCGTAGCACCAAGTGGTGGCGATTTTGCAATCGATCACGCAAAATTGTGAGCGGTTACAACGAAACAGACAGGACGAAGAGATGACAGCGTCCGACGCTCGGCTCGATCCAAACCAATCCGAAGCCTTGGCCCAATTTTATCGCAACACATTGTTAAATGATGTGCTGCCTTTTTGGTTCCCACGCTCGGTGGATCAAAGGCACGGCGGGTTTTACCACTGTTACGATGCGGATGGCACGTTGGTGGACACGGACAAGTCGGTTTGGGCTCAAGGGCGAATGGCTTGGATGCTACTTACGCTCTACAACACGTGGGAGCCTCGCCGCGAGTGGTTCGAATGGGGCCAACAGGGTATCGAGTTCCTGCTGCGACACGGTTTCGACCAAGATGGCCGCATGCACTTTACCCTGACGCAGGACGGTCGCTCGATCCGCAAACGTCGGTATGCTTACAGCGAGTCCTTTCTGAGCATCGCCAGTGCCGCTCTGTTTCGCGCCACTCAAGATCAGCAGTGGCGCGACCTGGCGTTGAAGCTGTTTCGGTTTTTCGTGCATTGGAACTTTACACCCGGACAGATGCCACCCAAGTTCAGCGACACTCGGCCGCTAACCGGGATTGGCCCGCGAATGATCGCGTTGACCACGGCGCAGAGCTTGCGAAGTGACTTGGGCGAGAATGCGGAGTTGACGAAGTGGATCGACCGCTGCTTGTTTGAAATTGAAACGCTGTTTGTCAAACACGAGCACCGGGTCGTCATGGAGACGGTGACGCCCGAGGGTGAGATCTCCGATCATTTCGACGGGCGATTGTTGAATCCGGGACACGCGATTGAAGCCGCTTGGTTTGTGATGGACGAAGGCGTCTATCGAAAAAACCAGCATTGGATCGACTTGGGTTGCCAGATGTTGGAATACAGTTGGCAACGGGGTTGGGATCAAGAGTTTGGAGGCTTGTTCTATTTTCGCGACGTCTACAATCGGCCCGTTTCGGAGTATTGGCACGACATGAAATTTTGGTGGCCGCACAACGAAGCAATCATTGCGACGCTGATTGCGTGGAAGTTGACCGGGCGATCGCAGTTTGGCCAGTGGCACAAGTTGGTTCACGACTGGAGCTTCCAACACTTCGCTGACCCGCAGCATGGCGAGTGGTTCGGGTACCTGCATCGCGACGGACGACGGTCCAATTCGCTCAAGGGCAACCATTGGAAAAGCTTCTTCCATCATCCGCGAATGCTGTGGAAGTGCGTCCAAGTACTCGAGCGAAAGTCACCAACCTTGCCGTCTGCTCCCTGAAGCCGGTACACCAGCGCCCGCTAAACCGATACCGCTACGGGCTCTCGGATTTTCAAAGTCGGACTTTACCCAAGTCGGGAATTTAATTCTGGAGAATTCCTAAGGCAATGTTTCCATGACCTCTTGGCCCATGGGGGTTGATAGTGCTCGCCATTCTGTTGCCCGGATGGAGCTACTGATGGGTCGCACTCGCGCGTCCAAGAAGACGACGTTGACCCAGGGGCCGTGCCAACTCCGCGCGGTGACGACGGCGTGGAATTGGCTCAAGTCGATCACGTTGACATCATGAGTCATTTCGCCGTCGATCAATGGCACGAAGGTGTTCGGCGGAAACGTCGTCGTGAAGCCCGTTTGTTCGATGCGAGGATCGTTCCAACGAGTGTGGCTGCGTTCGATGCCCGCATTGGAGCTGAGAAATCGTTCGCCTGGTGCATTTTGGAAAATGGTCGGGTCGCCAGGAATCGCTGCTCCAAAGCTCGTCGCGCTGCGCAATAAACCAGTGCCCAATTTGACTTCCGAAGCACACAGCGTATTTGTCAGCCCATCTTTGACTTGATCAGCGCGATACGTTCCCGAGAATGGCGTTTCCAAAGGATAATCGAAGTTCCATCTTCCGCGACTGTAAGCATAGTTGCTGCCGAGCAAGAATCCCGCGTTTGGATGGTCGCTCGTACGATTCAGATCGCGACGATTTTCCATCGGGCACAACAACACGCTTGGTGGCGATGCGCCATGCGCCTCCTTCTGTTCGAGGTACGGCAGGATCTGAGTATGGGTACCGCGCGGTAGTTTCTTGTAGGTCAACTCGTATTGTTGAACAGCCAGCCCAATCTGCCGCAAATTATTCAGACAGGCGGTGTTATTGGCAGCGGCCCGGGCCGATTGCACGGCGGGTAACAGAACGGCCAACAAGACACCGATAATGGCTACGACGACCAAGAGTTCCACCAGAGTCAGCCCAGCGCGAAATAAGGCGATACTCGGCGTAACGCAAGCATGTCTGCAAAAATGGCCGCCGCCGATGGGACTCGTTTCGGCGAAGGCTCGATCAACGCAGGAACCATTTAATATCACGAGCGATCCTTTGCCAAATTGAGAACTGGTCCCGCAATACGGACCTGTGATCGTACCATCAGCCCCATTGGGCTGCTCGAATTATAGACATCCCTGGCGGAGTATTTGCGATAATTCGGAAAATAAGCTGCTAACAGTTAACTCTGCGTACAGGTCGCGGGATGAGCTTCTGGGAATTCCGGCCACTGCCCTTCCACAAGAGAAATTCCAAGTTGATTGTCCTCAGCCCCTTTTAGGAATCAAACCATGTCCATCCACATTTTGATCGCCAACTTTGCGGCGACGTTCTTTTTGGTTGGATTGATCTGGATGGTTCAAGTTGTCCACTATCCGCTGTTCGATGATGTGGGCGAGCCAAACTACGTTCGCTACCAGCAACGGCACCAAAACAACATTTCCATCATCGTGGCGCCCATCATGTTGATCGAATTAGCGACCGCGATTTTGATGATCTGGTATGCCGAGGAAGGAATTGACAAGTCGCTGGTCTATGTGGGTATCGGCTTGGTCGTGTTGATCTGGTTGTCCACCGCGTTGATTCAAGTTCCATGTCATGAAAAACTTGTGCGCGGATTTGATCCAGCGGCCTACCGGTGGCTCGTGAACTCGAATTGGATCCGAACGATCGCGTGGACCGCCCGCGGCGGGATCGTTATTTGGTTGCTGTTTCGTATGCTGACAAAAATCGAAAATTAGGCTGGGCCCGCGATCGATTTCAGGGACCACAGTCGCATGATCCAGTGCCAGGTGACGGCCAACAAGACTGCGGTCAAGCCGACGTGCAAGACTTGCACGACCGGATAAATTGCAATGTGTCCCAACACGATGCCCATCAACATCATGGCGACCACCAGCGCGAAGATGAGCGTGGGCTCCGCGACAGGCCATTCCCGATCACGTTTGGTCCAGAACCACAGTAAACCGGATGTGAGCAACAAACTCCAAGAAAAACTGCGATGGAATTTGAATACCAACGTGGCCGCCAACTCTTCGCCCCATTTTTCCCGTTCAACGCCGTGCTCGGTTTCGGCGGTCAGGGCCAATTCGTCGGTCTGCTCCCGCAATTGGCTGCCCACGAGACCTTCGCCAAACAAGCAAACCAGGAAAACGAACGAGACGATCTTTAAACGCTGGTGTTGGGACACAGGAGCGATTCGGTTGGTGGCTTCCGTGCGAGAAAGCCAAATGATCGAGACCAGGGCCACGATCAGCAAAAACGCCAGGGCCATATGCAGTGTGATAATGCCTGGTTGCAAACCGCTTCGCACGACGATCGCCCCCATGACGGCGTTGGCAAGGACATCCAACAAGCTGAATATCGAAAGCCCGACAATCCAAGCCCGATTCCGTTTCGCGCGGCAAGAAGAGAGTGCTAACAACAGCGTCGCCAATCCCAGCGGCAGCGTGGCCAGGCGATTGATAAACTCAATCCAAGTTTGCACAGGGTTAAAACTGTCGAGGATGGTTTCACGAGTAATCGTTGCCGGATCGATTCCTTTGCGGGCCGCTTGAGTTTTGAACTTTTCCAGGTCGAGTTTTTCAACATCAATCTGAGCAACGCTGGTCGGCGGAATCAAGCATCCCCAACAGGTCGGCCAGTCGGGACAGCCCAGCCCTGAGCCCGTGACCCGCACGATCGCACCGGCGAACACCAACCCGATTAACGAAACGAGAGCGATCCAGGCCAAACGGTGAACGATCATCATGTACCTTTGGGCGTTTCAACGATGGCACTGCTTGCCACTGATATTGGCTCAGCCGCGACGCCTTCGCGACCGAACTTTCCGTGAATGATAAAGTCTTCTACTAGTTGTACGGTATCGGAGTACCAGGGCAAGACGCCATGATGGCCTGCGACGCGAGCAAAGTCACGGTAGCCATCCAGATAGACGCCACCTTGTTCGATAACCCGATCTTTCGTGGCTTCGACAATCGCGAATTCTAGCCCCTTTTGCTGGAGCGTGTTGGGAAGTTGGTTCACAAAACTGTCTGACGAGTCGGAGAGTTGGGACAGGCTTGGCGAGAGCCATCCGAGGAAGGGAATCAATTTGCGGGCCATATGGGAGCCGCGGTGGGGAGGAGCCAGCATGACCACTCGACCGAGATTTTGAAAATCAAAGTCGGCCAGCATGGCCCGGGTAATGATCCCTCCCATGCTGTGGGTGACCAGATGAACCCGGTTACTCGACAGTTGACGATCCAAAGCGCTCAGTTCCCGCCCGAGCCGTTCGGCGTGAGCTTCGACGCCGTTGCCGAGACTGCGATATCCCCAGTTTCTTGTCTCGTACCCCCGTCGTTGCAATCGCCGGGCCAGCGGCCACATATCGACTCGGCTACCACCCAGTCCGTGCACCAACACCACGATGTCTTTAATGTGTTTCATCTCATTCCACGAAGTTCGAACCGGTGATCCCAGGAACTCAAGCACCCCACAACGTCTCCAGGGCCACCCGCGGCCACCTGTAGTTATATGTTGACGATTCACGGCTGCTTGGGCTTCCCTCGCCCGTTCGAGAACCGCAAAATGGTCGATGAAGCAACTCGGACCGCTTGAACCACGGTTCGCAACTAAGAGAAAGAAGTATCTGAACTGCGAGCGTCCCTGACGTAACCATGGCAGCTGTACTCCATGAGGGTTCGAGACTTGTTGTTCCTTTTTGAATCGGCAGATTTCGTGCGAAGGTCAATTCGATGTTGATTTCTAACCAATGGCTGATTAGGTTCTCGTTTGGGGCCTTTGCTGTCAGCAGTGCGTGTTTTTTCGGTTTCATCATAGGACACAACGTCACATCTGCGGTATCAGCGCAGGAGTTGAATAAAACGCTGGATCGGGATGAATCTCCAACTCCGACCGGTTCGGTGCGTGCGGAATCTCAGCTTGTCATTTCGGTCGTTCTTGACGGCAGTTGTCATGTTGGCCGAGTCAATTGTATTTCGGTCACCGACCCGATGGGTAGTTATTCGCTTCTGCGACAGGAACATGTTCGCGATGAGATCCGACTTCGTGAATCAGCTCGTCGCGAGTTGGATTCCACAATCGAAACTGCCGATCGGACCCGCCGCGAAATGTTGCAACGTATGTGGGGTGCATCGTCCGCACAAAAAAGAACCGGAGCGGACGACTGGTTTCGCGAACAGGAAAAGAACACGAAAGATTTACTTGCCAAGTTATTGTCCGCCAATCAAAAAAAGCGGCTTGAGGAAATACGACAACGAACGATATTGCGACTGAACGGTTGGCCGGAATACATTCGGCGTAGTCATAAAGAGGGACTAATCGATTGGGAGTTGAGCGACGCCGAGGTTGCCAATTTAGCTACTGCGGCCTCGGATCTAAAAGAAGAGGCGATATCGGCAGCCAAACAACTGCATTCGGATTTACTCGGTGAGTTGTTTGACGAACTGGACGAAGGGCAAGTGAAATCAATCAGGGAACTCGCCTTCAAGCTTACCGAATCAACGGGCACGCTCGACTTGTTCCGGGAGCAGTTGAAGATCGAGAAAATTACCGACGATCTAGGCGCCGACGAAAACGCTGGCTCGGCGGAATCCCTATTTAAACGTATTCGTCGGCCTGTTTTTTTTACACTTGGGGAAGATGGCGGTCTGGAACGGTTCCGGGTGGGAAGCCCTAACAACTTCATGGTTCCTCTGCGATCCGATCAAATTGAATCGTATGCGGACCTACTTGACACCCTCTATGTGGGAAATCTGGGGCGACAGATTGGAATTAACGACTCGCAATCCGAGCGTATCTTCGAATTGATGCAAAACGTTTCGTCTTTCCGCGATTGGGCTGGTCAGTTTCTTGAGAAGTCCGAGAACCCATTGATCGACAGCGAGAACCTATTGGATATGCAAAATGATATACAATCCAAAATTGAGCCTGCATTAGGAGAGTTGCTCTCGAAGGATCAGCTTAAAGCCCTCGAAGTTTATGTCGACTTTGCCGATTTGGCCAAGTTCGGATTGTTGCCAAATCTGTTGGAGGGGCGAATTGGAAAGGAGCTTGGCGTTTCGCAGACTCAAAAGCTCGGATTGAAAAAATTTGCCAATTCTGCACGCGACCGAATCGACAAACTTTCGCGGGAGTTGGAGGAGAAATGTTGGAACGAGATGTTTTCGCGTCTTGAACCTGCTCACAGAGCGGACGTATTGCGGTTACTGGGAAAGCCACCTGTAAAGTTGACTTCGAGTTTTCACTTGCTAATTGAATCGTTATCTCGACTTGAAAACCGCAATGCTAATGCAAAGTGAAAATTATATCGGCGATCATTCGCAGCATCGTATCGACCAAACCAACCCAAGGTTTTTTTGAGAAATTTGGGACACCCAAAGTTTTGTGTGCCGCGGGGGAGTTTTGGTGATGATGGGCCGCTCAGTTACAGAATTCGGCTTCATGCTTACCGAAAATTGAAGCAGGTTTCGATGCGAGGGCTGAGCCGATCGTCCAAGAACGTCGTGACGGGGCTCGAGAGACGCGTGTTAGTGGCAAGAGACGGGTGGAAATTGAGGGGCCCCGCTCCTTTGATTGTGGCAACGACAGACGTCGATCAGCGCCGGTTCCTCAATTCGTCGCAGCTGTATTCGTAATCGTGTTTGCCCAGTCGTAGCCGGACGTTGCGGGTGGCAAGGGCCGTTTTTCGGCGACGTACAAATTCACTGTCTCTTTGACAATTTGGCAGAGCTCAGCAAAAACGGACTTCTCATCATCCCCATGGCATCCACCGTAAAAAAGGCCTGGGCAACTGCCGACGAAGCATTGATCGTCCTCGGACCATTCGACTATTTTGACGTATCTATTAGCAGAGTTCACGACTTGGATTCCTCAATGGCTTTGCTTACGGCACGCTCCTGGTACTTCTTCGCATCGTCGCCAGATTTCCCGGAAATCGTCACAGGTTTCGCAACTTTCGAATGAACGAAATTCCGGTGGCCCCCTTTACCCCCGCGATCCTTGAAGCCTGCTGTTTCCAAATCAGCAATGGCGTATCTCACGGGTATATCCTCACATCAATACGGCGATGACAAGCTTTCGACACAACGTCAGAAATAAAGAACGTCCTTGCACTCGACGTTATCATAGCAGAAGCTCACATACAGTCCATCTCTTTCTCCGGGAGTTTAATGTCGATTGTTTTTTTGCGTTTCTAGCTTTCAAACTTACGCTCGAACGGGAACAAACCCGTTGGGGATCGTGCGTCGTCGAGGGTTGTTTCGGGGTCCAAATCGTGCGGGCTTGCGAGCGTGATCCGTTGCGGTCTCGGTGGAGTTGATTTGCTAAACAAGCTTGCCACTCGACCGCTTTCACCGCTGGCCATCGTTCCTAGTGGTGAATCCTTGGCTCAACCGAGATGAACTCGGTTGGGGCCGGGTGCGGTCTCGCCACCGCTGAACTCGTGTCGATCTGCGGTCGGAGCGATCGGGGCGATCGCTCTACTATCATCGTTCCTAGTGGTGAATCCTTGGCGCAACCGAGATGAACTCGGTTGGGGCCGGGTGCAGTTTCGCCACCGCTCGACCTTGTGTCGGTGGGGCGCTGATTCATTACTACGGCCCAGATGCCTGAGGGTTTTGGCGGCCGTAGAACCACCCCAACTTCAGACAAACCTTCGAGCAGGCCGCAATGGGTTTGATCTTGGGTACAAACCGTGAGCGTCGTGCGTCCCTGCTTGCGAGACTCAAGCGTTGCGGTCTCGGTAGAGTTGTTTTGCTAAACAAGTCTGTCCCTCGACCGCTTTCACCGCTGGCAATCTTTCCTAGTGGTGAATCCTTGGCTCAACCGAGACAAGCTCGGCAGGGGCCTACAAGCGCGGACCGATTCCAGCCGCGCTTGTTTGGCGGTCATGTGCTTCTTTCTTGCGATTTAGTACGGTCCGGCATTCGGCCGTCGCAAGGCTCTTATTTCGGATTAGCGTTAGAGCCAGGAAGCGAAAACATCCCTCCGCCAAAACCTCCGCCCATGCCGCCCATGCCGCCCATGCCCGCACTGGCTCGAGTTTCCGGATCACCATTTTCAATTCTTTGCAGCGTCTTGGTGATCTCGGTATGGACGGATTGTCTTTGACGAATGATCAGCACCATTCGCTCGGTGGAGATGGACGTTGCTCCCTCGCCTTTGACAACTTCGGACGGCGATTCCATGGGCACGATCGTTCCAATCGCGTCCGGTCGTTCGGTGGATTGCCACGAATCGGGTGCGATCAATTTTGGCAACTCGGTATGCAAGGCCCGTGCGACATTGGCATGGAGTCGATAGTACAGCGTCTTGATCGCGTCCTCCGTTTCGCTCGGCACTCGCACCTTCGACTGCCGCAAGGCGAAGCGGTACTTCTCCAACAGTTCCAACAGAACGTCGTGCTCGGATGGCGTCGCCCAAACGACCATGGTCCCCGGTTTGCCGAAGTCGATGACCGCCTCACCACCGTCTTCCTCAAAGACACTTGGCATCTGCGATTGAACCGCTTCACGCAAAGCATCCGACTCGCTCATGTCACGACACAAATCACGAACATCGTAAAGAGCCGTGAGCTGAATTTCGCCACGATCAGGCGCCGTGATCCACAAAACCCCGTCGCGAATTCGCCAACCCAAACCGATTTGTGGCAACAAATAATCGAGAACCGTCTTCAGCGGCTGCTGACGGATTTGCAAGGTGACCGGTTGCCGATCGCGGACGCGCAGTTGGCGAAGTGCAGGTCGATCCAAGCGCAGATCGGTACCGGACTGAGACGCCAAATCCCGGACAACTTCCTCCAACGGCATGTCTTTATATTCAACCGATACCGGAGAGGCCAACTTATCACGCAGCAAGCGGTCGGTGGTCGAAGTATCCAACAAAGTCTGCCGACCGTGTTGTGGCAGCCCCGTCAGAAGCCCGCGAATCTTGCGTTGCACAGCGGCGGTGTTTCGGACAAAAATCATATCACCAATCAAGTTGATACGACCGTTTCCGCCGCTGTTTTCCCACGAATTCGGTTCGAGCAAGGATTCAATCAATCTTACGATTTGCTTGCCGTTGTAGCCACCGTCCAATAGTTCGCCTAACAGATAGGGCGTCGTCACCTGGCGTCCATCGACGGCGGCTCGTGTCGTCAAGTACAGAACCTCTCCTTCGTAATACCAGCCGATCCCCAGCAACCGCAAGCGATCCAAGAGCAAATAGATGGGCTCGTCTTCCAACCAATCAGAAATCGGATCGCTGGTTGAAATTTGTTCATCGTCCAATTCCGAGTACTGCACCAACACGGTCAATTCCACCTGGGTTCGTAGCCAATCCACCATCTCCCCCAGCGACGCCGAACGCAAATCGACGGACACTTTTTTCGTCAACTTCTCGGGCAAGAACTCGGTCGGGTCAACCACTCGTGGTTGATCCGAGATCTCCGGAACCGCGGGCGGGTCCTGGTTGCTGACGGTCGAGGCTGGCGTGTCCTGATCCTGAGCCGCCAATGTTTCTCGGTCAGTGAGCACCATACCTGCGGCGATGACCCAAGGAGCAACCGCCAAGGGCGCGACAAGAAAATTAGCGATCGGAAAACTTGCGACCGCCACCAACCAACACTTCAAAACCGAGCCCACTCGATGAGCAGAGAAATTCCACATCATGATTCCATCTCCAGAAAACGGCCGTTAAGAAAACACAACCCCAATCAAATTCGTGCCTGTCGCCCAGTATAGTTGCACTCGAAGAAGAGAGTCAACGAAAAAACGAAAATCCTGAACGACGGGAATAGCGGATTCATAATCGTCGTCCCTGTTGTGCGAATATGCACAACAACCGCCGGGACTATGGAGCGAATATGGGATAGCATTCCCGATCTTTCGCGAAAAACGCCTTGTTGTTCGTTTCGATACTTTGGCATAGGTATTGCACGACAGAGTTGTGTTGACGCTCGTTTTAAGGAATAGCACCGATGAAGATCCGCGATTTGGATGCAGACCAAGCCGAAGCGGAACGATTGCAAAAAGTGTTATCGGCTTACAAGATCGTCGACTACACGTTGCCGGTGGTCTACGGATTGAACCGGGCGGTGACCGAAAAAAAAACGGTTGAAGAGTGGGAGTTGGCACTTCGGCAGTTACTGACCATACAAGTTTACATCCGGCCCGGTTGCTCGAAATGCGTCAAAGCCAAAGAGTACCTGCCCCAAGGAATTGTCGTGTGGTATGGAGTCCCACAACTCTTTCCGGACGACAGAAATATCGTGAGGAGCGACGATCCCCACTTGGACCCTCCGTCCATTGACCGCTAGGATCGTAAGCACGATATCAAACTGCGGCACGCAGATTTGTTCACCGACTTTGCGACTGAGTACGAGCATGGTCACTCCTTCATGAGATCTGGTCTGGCGGCCTTTTACTTGGCGGAGGCAAGCTGCCGACGACCCTGAAAATGGAACGACGACTCACCTTCCGCCGCTCGCTCCATGTCCAACCAGTCCGAGCGAGGCTCCGTCGGTTTGGTGGATGTCTTCGGTTCGCTTATAGAGCCGTCGTTTACCGTGCAGTTATCGTGAAGGTACACGACTTCGATCCGGTCAATGAATCGATCCACTCCCGCAACCCGCCTGATACATTCGACAGCGACCTGACGCAGGTAATACGCCGACAACGTGCCTTGAACGATCACCACCCCTCGCTCCACGCAGATCTCCAACGTCCGAAGAGGCTCGTAGCCCCGTTGGTGAAGCAGATCTCTTACTCGCAGGAACAGATCGCAATCTGCATCAACCAAATCCGGCAGTTGAACCAATGACATTAAATTGTCTCCTATCGCGAGAGTGGTTGAATCTTGATTCGAGCAACGTGCGCGACTCTACTGCTATCCCAAAGTGGAATCTCGACCGGACCTCTCGGCCTCAATTTCCCGCTCGGCCTGAAGCCAAAACTCCAGTCCATCTCCCGCCGGACACTCGGCCGCTTCCCACTTGCTGTGAGCGAGTGCGCGGATCGCTTCCTCGCGGTCTTGGGCGCCGGTTCCCACCATGTTTGCCTTGGGGTCGGCGACGGATGCGTCCTCCGA
Organism: Pirellulaceae bacterium; assembly: GCA_030681235.1. Taxonomy (GTDB): domain Bacteria; phylum Planctomycetota; class Planctomycetia; order Pirellulales; family Pirellulaceae; genus M30B19. Next base: position 46,194 of record JAUXWY010000264.1, read on the forward strand.
CGTCGCTCGGTTCGCTGCGCCTTTTAGAATGGTCCTGGGCATGGTCGTTCTCCTCTTGGGTTATTGTTATTGCAACAAATACGGACTCTAATTGCCAACCAGACTACTGCACGCATGAAAATGCATCAGCAAATCTTGAAGGTGAAACGGCTTTTGAATTCGTGCTACTACCGGCGGGCCAGCAACGAAGGCGCAATGATCCGGAATGGCGTCGCTGGAAGTAAGAATCACGGGAATCTCCGACCACCGAGGAACTTTCCGCATGAGTGCTCGGACGCCGTCACTTCCCCCCCAAAGTAGTTCTCGCTCAAGCACGACGACATTGGGCGGGCTGCGTCGCAGGCCAGCGACAGCCTCCAGCCCGTTCCTGGCGGTTTTGACCTCGTGCCCGTAATGTTCCAGGTAGCACTGGGCGATTTCCAACCACGCCTCATCTTTGTCTGCAATCAATACTCGCATATCAAGCTCCTTTTGAAATACAGCGAAGCCGCCTAGCCACGAGATAGATTATGCCACGCCGACCGACGGTCGGTAATCGAAACGAAAGCCATTTTCTGTATAGAGGATTCCGCCATGCTTTGCCGGCTGCGGCATCGCTACAATCATGGTGGGTCGGCGGTCAATCCCGACGGAAAACCATATGCCTCGTTAAGATCGAGTTAATTTGGGTGCCAGGCAAATGAATGAGAGCGCGCATTTTGCCCGTTTGCGCCAGCAAATGGTTCAACAGCAACTGATCGCTCGGAAAGTATGTTCAGGAGAGCGCATTCCAGTGCTCGCCACGGGCGCTCAGCGCAAGTTGCAGAATTTGGGTTGCAAAAACGTGCATGTAACACTTGGCGACGGGACAATTGGTTGCCTAGCGAAGCTCCCTTTGACGCGATGATTGTCACTGCTGGTGGACGTGAACTGCCAGCGCCGTATGCGGATCAACTCGCAGAAGGCGGACGAATTCTGATACCGATTGGCCCTTCACAGCGCACGCAAGAAATGATGCGATTCACGAAGCGTCATGGGTGTCTCAGGGCAGAACCACTCGGCCGTTAGCCGTTCTCCAGCACCCATTGCACGGCGGAGCGGGTGAGTTCACCGGCGTTTTTGAGATTCAGTTTTCGCTTGATGTTTTCGCGATGGCTATCAATGGTATGGCTGCTAAGGAATAAATCTTCGGCGATTGCGCCAGATGACTTTCCTTCGCCAATCATGCGAAAGATCTCAATTTCACGTGTGGATAGCCGCTGGCTAGGATCGTTTCCCGTCAGCGGTTTTGCACCCAAGGAAGATTCGATGAGCCGTTCCGCAATCCGTCGGCTGATGTAACGTTTTCCGTCGAGTACCGTGCGAATCGCAGTAATGATATTTTCTTGTACTTCGCGTTTGTTGATATAGCCCAAAGCTCCGGCGCGCAAGGCCCGCTCCGCATACAAGTTTTCATCGTAAGCCGTCATGACCAAGGTTTTCACCTTGGGAAAATCATCTTTGATCGCTTTAACCAGTTCCAAGCCGTGACTATCCACCAAGCCCAAATCCACAATCGCCACATCCGCTGGCACGGTTTTCAGCAGTTGGAGGGCCTCCGTTACATTCGTCGCTTCGCCACACACCACCAAGTCAGCATGCTCGGCGATCAATTCCCCTAAGCCGTTCCGAATCAAAGGATGATCATCCACTACCAGAATGCGAGCGACCTTCCCAGAGGTGAGCAACTTCTTCTTTGTCATAACGCACGATTCTTTCGTGAAAGAGAACAAGTAACTTGTGTTCCACTTCGTACACCTGGCTTGATATCAAGTGTCGCGCCAATCAAGCCGGCGCGATACCGCATGATACGGAGTCCCTTGCCAGAAGTATTTTTATCTTTGAGGTCAATTCCAATACCATTGTCAAGCACCACCAGTGCGATACGTTCAGCGCGACGTTCCAAAACAATTTCGATGGTGGTGGCTCGCCCATGCTTCAAGGCGTTGGTGATCGCCTCTTGTGCGATCCGAAACAAGTGCGTCGCGACGAAGTTATCGGCGAGAGCCAGTGGTTCCAGACCGCGAAACCGGCACTCCACACCATACATCTCCTGCGTATTTTCGGCCAACTCGGTGAGCGCGGCGTGCAATCCCTGCGAATCGATTTCCACCGGGATCAATCCCCGCGCCAACAGGTGGGTGATTTTTGTAACATCGGCCAGTCCCTGGGCGAGACGTTCCGCTTTCCCGAATTCCGGCCGGGCTTGCTTCTGAAGCACATTCGCCAGCGACTTCGCCAGCATGCCTAATCCCGTTAGTTGCTGCTGCACATTGTCGTGTAGTTCCTGGCCGATGCGACGATCCTGTTCTGCCGCGATCTCCAGGACGTGCTTTTGCAGTTCCGTACGGTCGGAAATGTCACGAATGATTCCCGTGAACGTTCGCGAATGATCGACTTCACTCACTGCTAAATCCATCGGAAATATCGATCCATCTTTGCGCTCCCCCAAAACTTCGCGTCCAATCCCAATGATCTTGGCTTCGCCTGTTTGAATGTAACGGGCTAAATAGGAATCGTGTTCCTCCCGAAACGGGGAAGGCATGAGCATGTTGACATTCTTCCCCAACATTTCCTCGGCCGAATAACCAAAAAGACGTTCGGTGGAGCGGTTTATTAAAGTAATCGTACCACGCGCATCGATGGTGATGATGGCATCGGCCGCAGTATTCAGAATGGCACTTAGTTGTTCTTCTCTTGCTCGTGCCAGTGCTTCAGCGCGCTTCAACTCCGTAATATTACGATGGGCAATGACCACACCACCTCCTGGAGAATCGATCGGAGTGACGCTCAGAATAAACCACAGTTGTTGCTGGCCGGAGTGACAGGGATACTCCAGCTGAAACTCCGACGACGAATGATTGAGTATCGCTTGGATGCCTTCCAGTGCCTCTGCCGCAAAGGCATCTCCCGCGGAACTTGATTTTCGACACACCTCCAAATAATTCGCGCCTACTCCGACTCGTTCCAATCTCTCGGCCTGATTTTCTCGGGCAAATCGCTCCCAGGCTGCATTGACTCGGACGATGGTGCCCTGGGAATCCAGCAACGCGACATGAGCACTTAAGGCATCAATAATGGAGCGGGCCAGCTCTTCTTGATATTTCAAATTTGCTTCCGCTCGTTTTCTTGCACTAATATCGCGATGAATCGAAACGAAGTGGGTGCGTTTTCCTTGGGCATTGAACAAGGGAGTTATAAATAATTCCGCATCGTAAGTTGAGCCATCTTTGCGGTAATTCTTCAGCTCCACCGCGCAGCAGTGGTTGGTAGCGAGATTCTGTTTGATCTTAGAGAGTGGCTCTTTTTGGCTTTCTGGGCCTTGTAACATTCGTGGCGTTTGTCCAATCAATTCCTCCGCCGAATAGCCCGTAATCCGACATAATGCTTCGTTGACAAACACAATTTGTGGGCCCGGCCAATCCACACTATTGCCGGCAATCAGCACACCCTCTCCCAAATGGGATACCGCTTCTGCCAGGAGCCTGAATTGCTGTGTTTGTTCCGCGACCCGCAGTTCCAGTGTTTGATTGACTTGCTCCAGTGAGCGCGCCAAGAAATTTCGCTCGGAAATATCTCGTTCGGTTGTCGCGACACCCATCAGTTCCCCGTGTTCGTTGCGATACGCGGTAACCGTGAGTTCCATATCCCGCAGTTGGCCATCTTTGGCAAGGCGCTGTGTCTCAAATTTGCCAACGGCTTCATTTTTCAACAAGCTCTGCACGTAATCCCAAGCTTCTGCACGTTTCCCTTCCGGCACGATATCGCGAATGTTCATGCGGAGCGCCGCGGGTTCGGAATAGCCATACAGACGTTTCGCGCCACGATTCCAAGCGAGGATACGTCCCTCGAAGTCATGCACGATGATGGCGTCGTTGGCATCCAACAATACGGCGGCCAGACGACGTGCCCTCGTTTCCGCCAAGAGACGGTCCGTTATATCGAAGAATGTAATCACCACGCCATCGATGCGTTGATCACCCGTGCGATAAGGTAAAATGCGGCGTAGGTAACATTGTGGGCCGCGTTCATCATGGTCAGATTTGGTGGGAACGTTTTTCTGACCCGCTTCCGCCAACTGCCAACTCAGGCGAGTCGCTTCGTTCTTTGTCCAAACTTCCTTTTCCCGGGGAACCTTTTTTTCGAGTACCGCGCGACAATCTTCCAACAGTGATCCATCGTCGAATTTGAGTGACAAATCACTAATGGGACGATCCACATCCGAATCTCGCAAATTCAACAATCTGGCTACGTAGGGCGTGAATCGTTGAATACGCAATTGTGTATCTAAAAATAAGGTGGCCACTTCGCTGCTGGCCATCAGGTTGGTGAGATCGGAGTTGGAGCGATCCAACTCCTCCACACTTTCCTGCAATTGACTGTTCACGGTACTCAGTTCTTCATTTAACGATTGCAGCTCTTCCTTAGAGGATTCCAATTCCTCATTTGCAGATTGTAACTCCTCGTTCATCGACATGACTTCCTCGTTGGAAGCCTTCAATTCCTCGGTGGAACTTTCGTATTCCTCGATCGTGCTTTGCAAGTCTTCCCGTGTGAATTTCAATTCCTCTTCCAAGTGCCGTAACAAATGTGATTCGATTTCATCGGAGGGGTTGACGGAAGCCAATCCTGCAACTGCTATTGCTTCACTCATCGCGTGGTCTTGAAAGGTCACCAACAATAAACCGGCGGCATCTTTCGATTCCATCACCGGCTTCACCGCAATGGAACATGCGAAATATTTGCCATCCCGTTTCACCCGGGCATTGGGTTCGGTCACGGAATTCCCACTCTGAAACGCCTTGTAAACCGCCGTCCGAATTTTCGTCCGCAGGCCGGGACGCGCCATGGCGAGCACATCGTTGGTAATTTCACCGGGCGGAAATTCCAAATATCGCACCAGAGGCCCCAGGACAGAAACGATTTCATACTTGTGATTGATAAGCACGGCGGCAGGCGCGAAGTTATCCAGCACGAGACGTTGCAGAAGCTCTTTGTAGCCCATGGCAGGCGAGGGACTGACCTCCAAATGCGGCAATCGCAACCGTCGTCGTTCATCGGTTGCCACGATGGGAATTTCCAGCAATTCTCTTCGTACGGGCCCGCGGCGACGAAACACGCGCCATTTTTTAGAGATTGGCTCAAACAAATCAATTTCACGTCCTATCGATTCCGCAGGGCCCAGCATTAAATAACCCCGATCTTTGAGCGAAAAATGAAAGAGTCGAATGATCTTGGCTTGCACGCTCGGTTCCAAATAAATCAACAAGTTGCGGCAAGAGATGAGATCCAGCTTGGAAAAAGGTGCATCGCCAATAAGGTTCTGGGGAGCAAAAGTGATTGTCTCACGGAGTTGTTTATTGACTTGCCAGTGCTGAGAGTCGATTTTGGTGAAGAACCGTTGCCGTCGCTCAGGGGAGACGCCTTCGATATTGCTTTCCAAGTAAATGCCTTGACGAGCCCCTTCCAAGGAGCGCTCGTCGATATCGGTTGCGAAGATTTGAATTTCAACCACCCTCTTGCTGGAACCAATTTGTTCCAATAACAACATGCCGATGGAATAGGCTTCTTCTCCGCTTGCACAGGCGGGAATCCACACTCGCAGAGTCGGGGGCCTGGGATTTCCAATTCCGCATACGGTTGAAACATTATTTACACTACCTAACAATTCCGGTATCACGCGTTGTTCGAGAACTTGAAACGCTTCGGCATCGCGAAAGAACTGCGTCACACCAATTAATAAGTCGTTGTATAAAGCCGTAACTTCTGCGGGATTGGTTTGCAAATAATCTACGTAATCGGCGAAATGCTCCAAGTGGCAGATTCCCATGCGTCGCAATACACGCCGTTGGAGCATGTTGCTGCGATAACTACGAAAATCGTGTTTGGAACTCGCCTTCAACACAGCCAGAATGCGGTTGAGTTCCTTGCGAATGGAATCATCGTTCGACACTGGGGAGCGTGCTGTTTGGATATAAGGATGTTGCAGATACCGCAAGAGCGCCGCAGGCATTTCCTCAGGCGGCAGGATGTAATCAACCAAGCCGGTCGCGATGGCATGGCGGGGCATGGAGTCGTACTCAGCTGTCTCCGGTCGTTGAGCCATGACCATGCCGCCAACCAGTTTAATTTCTTTAATTCCGGGAGTACCGTGACTACTCGTGCCCGACAAGACAATGCCAATTGCATGGTCAAGTTGCTCCCGGGCCAGCGAGCGAAAAAAGCCATCGATCGCAGTGGGGGCAACGTGCTTCTCGGAAAGCTCCGAAAGCTGTAATCGCCGCTGCTGGAGCGTTAAGTACTTGTTGGGTGGGATGACATAGACATGATTGGGTTCCAGCGACATTCCATCGCGAGCTTCACAAACCGGCATTTTGGTTTGTCGAGCGACCAATTCGACCATCAGACTCTGATGCGTGGGGTCCAGATGCGGTACGAGTACAAACGCCGCCCCACTGTCAATTGGCATGGCGTTGAAGAACTTCTTAAAGGCGGACAATCCACCCGCCGACGCTCCCATGCCCACTACAGCGAACTCTAGCCCCGGGCCGACCAAATCGTGTGGGGTGGGGTGAGGTTCGGCATCAGAATCCTGTCGTTTAGCCATTCGCTTGGTCAACTCTTGTTTGTTAGCCGGGAAGTTGAAACCGTCTATTCTAACGACCGCAGTATCTTGCGGATATTCCACACACGAAACACGTTTGATCGTCCAAGCTTTTCCCTCGGCGTAGAGGATTCCTCTATATCAAAAATCGGGGCTGTCTCGATTTCAAGAATAGGCGTCGCGCGCGATATTGCCTCTGTTGATTCATTGATCAGCGTTCGTTGGTGTCTTTAATCCCGTTTTTAAAGGAAGTACATCGTGACAACTACATTGACCAACCGGGTTTCCCAAGCTCTGAGCCCATTGTTTAGCCGTGATCCATTCACGAGCTTGCAACAGGAAATGGAGGACGTCTTGAGTCGGTTCAAAACCGATTGGAATGGTGGTTCCACCCTGGCGGTAATTTCGCCATCGGTCGATCTTTCCGAAACCGCTGATTCACTGCAACTTCGCATGGATGTACCCGGCATCCAAGCAGAAGAGATTGATATCCAGGTGTCCGGCGACACCGTTCGCATCAGCGGCGAACATAAAGAGGACAAAGAAGAAAAAGGCAAAACCTTCCATCGCATTGAACGTCGGTGCGGTTCTTTTGCCAGGGCCTTGACTTTGCCAACCGCTGTGAAAGCCGATCAAGTCACGGCCGAATGCAAGGATGGTGTGTTGACCATCACCTTACCCAAATCAGAAGTGGCCAAAACACAAAAGGTGAAAGTTCTGACGAAGTAATCGCGGCGTGGGATGGTCGCCGGCGATTTGGGTTTTGCGGCCGCAACCTTCCCCAAACGAGAAATCCAGAAACCTCGCCGCCGAACGTGCCTCCCTGCTACCTGATTCGTTGAAAAATCGCGACAATGAGGAAAGCAATGGCAATCGGCGGTCGAGGGGATTGGGGGCGGTTTTAGTTGCCCGATTGGTCGAACTCCGAACTGAAGGGATTAAAATAATGGACGCAAATCCGAAACAGTTGGTCGGTAAGTTAATCGACGAACTCGCTCATCAACGAGACGAACTGAAATTGAAACTTCACCTTGGCAGCGTTGAAGCAAAAGAACAACTCGGCAAGCTTGAGGAGCGGCTATTTCAACTGCGTCAACGTCACGTTGCAGCCATAGAAGCACTCGACGAAACCTCTGCAGAGGTTTGGGACGCCCTCAAACTTCTCGGAAGCGAGATCCAAGTCGGCTTTGATCGAATTTGGAAATCACTCTAATTGGCTTCTCGAATCAGATTCCAATCGCACAAGGAATATCCCATGTCACTGACCAGCTTAAGTGCGTCGTATCTCGGACTGTCGCTGCAATCCCCCATCATTGTCGGCTCGTGCCCGATGACGCTTCAACCCGAAAGCGTACGTCAACTATCGCTTGCCGGCGCCGGTGCGATTGTGCTCCCTTCTCTGTTTGAGGAACAAATCGTTCGGCATCGTCACCAACGTGGGGAGAACGTCAGCCATCCGGAATCCTCCGTGGAAGACGGGAGCTACGAACAGATGGCAGACCACTACAACGGTGGCCTGCTAGGATACCTCGCTGCCATCACGACTCACAAGCGTACCGCAGATGTGCCCATCATCGCCAGTTTGAATGGTCGTGCTGGCGGGCATTGGTTGGACTTTGCCGTGGAGCTGCAGCGAGCGGGTGCTGATGCCATCGAACTGATGCTCGAACCCGACTTCATCGAACCGTCTCTCGGCGGTGAGCGGATCGAACAAAAACTGGTGACCGGCGTGACCTCCGTCTGCAATCAGGTCAGTATTCCCGTCTCGGTCAAACTCTCGCAATACCATACCAATCTTGCGAATCTGGCTCGGCAACTGACGGCCGCCGGCGCCGCGGGAATTGTCGGTTTTGCGCATGCGACCACTTGGGAGATCTCCACGGAACGAATCCAGACATCGATCCAGTGGTCGCTCACGCACGCCGGGTACATCCATCCGACCATCGATGGGATGATTCGTTTGCGGGCTGGTGAGCCAGCGATTTCCTTGGCGGCCAGCGGGGGCATTTGTTCTGCCGAAGATGTTTGTCGTACCGTGATTGCCGGCGCTGATGTTGCGATGGTTACCAGCGAGATCTATCGGGCCGGGCCTGATGCCGTCGAAACAATCCTCACCGGACTGCGAAATTTCCTAGACTTGCATCATTTCGATAGCTTTGCAGAGCTCGTCAACTCGCGACCTATGCCCATGCGCTGCTTTCGCCGGTCGCGATTGGATTCGATGACGCAATCGCAACATTTCGAAGATCCGATCCCAGATGTTCCGCACCATACCGGAGATCGTTGGGGGCACCTTAGCTGAATCGCTCGGCTTGAAGCACCACGATACTGCGGGCTGCGACAACCACGTAATTGCCATTGAGTACGGTCGCATTTTCGAAATTGATGACGTCGAAGGGGCGCCCGAGCGACGTGTCAATAACCTTCCGCCATTCTGCGGGCGTCCTTTCAAACACGCCAAAGGTTTTGGATTCGCTGTCGGCATTGATGAGCACGTACAAATCAACAGGATCTTCCGGCGTTCCGTGCAAGCAGTAAGCGATGCTTCTTGAGTTGCTTGACAAATCCGGGGCATGGTCGGTCCCATACCATCGAATCGCATCGTGCCAAAAGACGGATCGGCAGAGTGAACCATGCGATTTTCGAAACGCGATCAATTGCCGACAGAATTCCAGAAAGTCACGATGATGTTCAGCTCGTTCCCAATTCAGCCAACTCGTTTCATTGTCTTGGTTGTAGGGATTGTTGTTGCCGTGCTGGGTCTGCAGGAATTCGTCGCCCATCCGAAACATGGGCGTTCCGGCAGACAACATCAGCAACGCAAGAAAGTTTTTGGCTTGTTGGAGGCGTAGCGCGAGCACCTGCCGTGGAACCCCATCATCTCCTTCATGGCCGCAGTTCCAGCTAAGCTCGTTTTTTCCATCGGCTCCATTTTCACCGTTGGCCTGATTGTGTCGTTGGTTGTAACTGACGAGATCGTAAAGAGAAAAACCATCGTGGCAGTTGACATAATTAACGCTCTGAAAAGGACGCAAGGCATGCAGGCAATCATCCGGGAAGAGATCGCTACTCCCATAAATTCGCGTCATGAGATCGGGGACCATTCCCTCGTCGCCACGAACGAATCGTTGAATAACTCGTTGGTAGGCCGAATTCCATTGCAACCATTGCGTCCCAGGAAATCCACGGCCAAGTTGGTCCGCTCCCATATCCCACGGCTCGGCAATCAATCGAGTCCCAGCGAGCGCGGGATCGGCTGCGATCTGGCCAAAGATCGGTGGCTCCTGTGCGCAGATCGCCCCGCTTGTATCTCGGGTAAAAATAGAAGCCAAGTCAAACCGGAATCCATCGACGTGCATTTCCTTGACCCAGTAGCGAAGGCTATCGACGATGATCTGCCGTGTGGCTCGATTCGACGTGTGCAGCGTGTTTCCCGTGCCGCTAAAGTTGGAAAACGGGCGCCGAGGGTCGCCGCTCATGATGTAATACGTCGACGTATCGATGCCCTTGAAGCTATAGGTGGGTCCGAGTTGATCGCCTTCACAGGTATGGTTGTAGACAACATCAAGGATGACTTCGATTCCCGCAAGATGCAACTGTTTGACCATCTCGCGAAATTCCGTGTGTTGATCGCTGGCAACCGAGCGCGAGCAATACCCATCGTGCGGCGCAAAGAAACTGAGCGGCATGTAGCCCCAGTAGTTCCCTTCTTGTGGATCAAACTGAAACACGGGCATCAGCTCGATCGCGGTAATGCCCAGCTTCTGCAAATAGGGAATCTTCTCGATGAGCCCTAAAAAGGTACCGCGCCGATCCTCCGCCACTCCCGAGCTGGAATGTTGAGTAAATCCCTTGACATGCACTTCGTAGATAATGAGGTCCGAGCCACGTCGGATCGGAGAGTCCGAGCCCCAATCGAACGGTTCTAACTTGAAGGGCAGAACACCAAGCGGAGCTTGGCCCGTGTTTTCGCCAGGAGCGATGGCCGCCATTCGATCAAACTGGGGTGGAAAAAAAACGTCGCGTGCATAGGGGTCCAGAAGCATCTTCTGCGAATCGAAGTGATGCAACTCAAAACCGCCTGTGGGCTGCGGACCATCAACGCGATAGGCGTAATACTTTGCCTCGGCGCAATCTTGACCACTCACTCGCGTATGCCACACCGGCCCCGACTTGTGATACTTCGGATTCAGATCGAAGATTCGCGCCGGCCGCTCCAATTCCGATTCGTTAAACAGCCAGAGCTCGACGGCCGTCGCATGCTTCGAGTAGAGCGCGAAGTTGTAGGCTTGTTCTTTAGCAACCCAGCGAACCCCCAGTGGCCAAGGTGCGCCGTATCGAGAATGCCACTCGTTGGTGTCCAATTGGTTCGATGATTCCGTGCGGTCCATTTTAGAGCCTATCCCAATAGGGGTCTGACCCTCTCCGGCGAGTATCGTAAATAGGTTAGAAAAGCGACTCGCCTCCAAAGGGTCTGACCGGTCAGACCCCATTTGGGATAGGCTCTAAATGATTCGTGAAGACTTGTCACGACCATTCAAACGCCTCCCTGACGGACCCTCAGTTGCACGACTGCGGCACGACTGCGGCACGACTGCGGCACAACGGACAGTCGCCGAACCATGATATCACATTCAATCCTTTGGCAAATCCAGGAGTCCGCCAAAACGCGGATGGTGGAATCCACCAGATCCATTTGGTTGCTAGGTACGATTCCCATTTCCGACTCGACACGCCATATTCCTCTTGGCACGCCGAATAGGACGCGGCTATCCTTAGAAGACCAGGGTTCACCAATCGGCGCTCTCGGCAACCGCAGTGAATCGTCACCTGTCATCGACTCTCAACAAAACCCGAGGAAGACAAAACCGTGGACGTGCTTTTCAAAGATAATTTGCACCAACTTCCTGCCGACGAAGTCTTGCAGATATTGGGAACCGACGCGGATAAAGGGCTCGACGTCCTGGAGCTTCAAGCCCGTCAAGCGCAATACGGCCCCAACCTCATTCCTGCCGCGAAGGGACGCGGACCGTGGATGCGATTCTTGTTGCAGTTCCACACGCCCTTGGTGTACATCCTGCTGGCGGCCGCCGCGATCACCGCAGCGTTGCATGAGTGGGTCGATTCGGGGGTCATCTTTGGCGTCGTCCTGGTGAATGCGGTCATCGGGTTCCTCCAAGAGTCCAGTGCCGCGAAAGCGTTGGCGGCACTCGCGCAGACGACGTTGACGGAAGCCAGCGTCTTGCGAGCTGGCGAGATGCGGCGAATCTCCTCCACCGAATTAGTTCCCGGCGACATCGTCCTCCTGCAGTCCGGCGACAAGGTCCCGGCGGACCTACGTCTATTTCACTGCCGCGACCTGCAAGTCGATGAATCGGCGCTGACCGGTGAATCGGTGGCAGTCGCCAAGCAAGTGGCAGCGATCACAGCAGGAGCAACGCTCGCAGACCGGCGCAATTTGGCCTACACGTCCACCCTCGTGACCTACGGACAAGCACGCGGCGTGGTCATTGCGACGGGGGCCAGTACCGAGGTGGGACACATCTCGAAGTTGATTTCCACCGCCGATGTGTTGGAAACGCCACTGACTCGCAAGATCGCGAAGTTCAGTCGCTTATTATTAGTGGTGATCTTGCTATTGGCGGGCATCACGTTCCTCGTGGGCTGGTTACGCGGGCAACCGGCATTCGAGATGTTTATGGCGGCCGTGGCCTTGGCGGTCGGAGCCATTCCTGAAGGGCTGCCTGCCGCGGTCACGATCACCTTGTCGATTGGCGTCGCGCGAATGGCTCGTCGGCGAGCGATTATCCGCAAGCTGCCCGCCGTCGAGACCCTGGGTAGCACCACCATCGTTTGTTCGGACAAGACCGGCACGCTGACCGTCAATCAAATGACCGTCAGCGAAATCCTGGCAGGCGAAACGGTGTACGAAGTTACTGGCACTGGCTACGGTCCCATCGGCGAGATCCAACCTGAGAGCGAGACGGGCCCTGCACTGGCCGACAACATCGCAGCTCGAGAATGCTTGCTGGCGGGACTCTTATGCAACGATTCGGCGCTGGCCGAAACGGCGGGACGGTGGGAGGTTCACGGCGATCCCACGGAAGGCGCTCTGTTAGCCGCTGCAGCCAAGGGAGGCTTGGTCCAACAGGAATGGTCGGCGCGTCTCAGGCGGCTCGATGTGATTCCGTTCGAAAGTCAACATCAGTACATGGCGTCGTTGCACCAGGGCGAGACGGCGTCTCAGCGAAAACTGTATGTCAAAGGTGCGGCAGAGGTCGTACTGGCCAAGTCCGCAACCATGCTCAACGCCAGTGGACAGCAGGTACCACTGGACGCAGCCGCAGTGCAACAGCAACTGGAGAGCCTGGCCGTCAAAGGACTGCGAGTGTTGGTGCTGGCCTCCGCCGACATGCCGGGCGACACGACTTCGATCTCCCATGCGGATGTGAAGGAGCTGACATTTCTGGGGTTGCAAGGCATGATCGACCCGCCGCGCCCGGAAGCGATCAGCGCGGTGCAGGCGTGTCAGTCGGCTGGCATTCACGTCAAGATGATCACCGGCGACCACGCGCTGACCGCCCAAGCCATCGCTCGCCAGATCGGCCTCAATGGGCGAGACCCGGCCAGTGCCGCTGGCCCGTTGGTGTTGACCGGTCGCGACTTGGCCGAGCTATCGGACGCGGAACTGATCGACACGGCGGATAAAGTGGCCGTGTTTGCCCGCGTTTCGCCCGAACAAAAACTGCGGCTGGTCCGCGCGCTCCAGGCGGGTGGCCATATCGTGGCGATGACGGGCGACGGCGTGAATGATGGCCCGGCACTCAAACAGGCCGACATCGGCGTGGCCATGGGCGAAGGTGGCACGGAAGTCGCGAAGGAAGCGGCCGACATGGTCCTGACCGACGATAACTTTGCGACCATCGAGGCGGCGGTCGAAGAAGGACGCGGGGTCTTCGACAACTTGACCAAGTTCATCGTGTGGACACTGCCCACAAACTTGGGCGAAGGCCTGGTCATCCTGGCCGCGATCTTCGCGGGCACGACGTTGCCGATCCTGCCCGTGCAAATCCTGTGGATCAATATGACCACGGCGGTGCTGTTGGGATTGATGCTGGCCTTCGAACCCAAAGAACCCGACATCATGCAACGTCCACCCCGTGATCCCAAGACACCCATCCTGACCGGCATTCTGGTCGGCCGCATCTTCATCGTCTCAGCGGTTTTGTTGGTCGGCGCGTTTGGATCGTTCGAGTGGGCCTCCGGCAAAGGAGCCGAGTGGGGACTGGATAAAGCCGCCAGTGATGCCCACGCTCGAACCGTGGCTGTCAACGTGTTTGTGATGGTGGAATTGTTTTACTTGTTCAATTGCCGATCGCTGACAAAATCCATGTTTCAAATCGGCGTGTTCTCGAATCTCTGGATCTGGGGTGGCATAGGAATCATGGTGGCGTTGCAGTTGCTGTTCACCTACGCGCCATTCATGAACCGGTTCTTCCATAGCGCGCCGATTGGTTGGGACGCCTGGTGGCGAATCCTGCTAACGGCCGTCGTGGCCTACTGGATCGTTGAGTTCGAAAAGTGGCTCCGACGAAAATGGTTGCAATCACCCACCGAAATTTCTAAAATCAACGTGAACGCGCAAACGAACTGACAGCTGGTTGCCCGAATGCGAGGGCCACGAACAACCCCACGTGCTGCCGGTTAGATTGCGTGAAGTTATTCGCGGGCGAAACACTCTATTCAACTTTTTCCGGCAGCACGATGAGTCAACACAATCCCTACGCTCCGCCGACGAGCGTCGTTATGAATAGTGACCAACTTCCGTTCGTCATGGATCCCGCAGACCGAAAAAAACTGGATGTCGTGATCAAAGATGCGGGCCAGTTCTGGATCGCAATCGTTTTGTGCATTTTATGCAGTGCGATTGGATCGATCATCATTCCATTTTGGTATTTGGCACGATTGATTCAATGGAATGGGTTGGCCAAGAAATACCCTGCTTTAACCGTGAATGGTGCTCCCGAGGGCTCGATCCACTCTTAGATCGGTCGTCCCGAAAGGAAGTTGTGGAGGTCATTGGCCAAAGCAACCGCTGAACCATAACGATCGGCAGGCATGGGAGCCGTGGCCTTCCGACAAATCGTTTCCAAATCACGCGGCAAATTTTTTACATCGCGGCGTAGCCTCTGCAAATTACTTTGTGCACGGCTTGCCATCTGCAGCATGTTGTCGGCCCCGTCGCTAAGGCACCGTCCCGTCAGGCATTCGTACAGGATCATTCCCAAAGTGTAAACGTCGGCCAAGGGCGTGATGGTGGCTCCGGCGGATTCAATGTATTCGGGAGCCATGTACTTCGGGGTGCCTGCAACCATCCCAGGCTGGCTCAGATCGGTGTCTTCATCCACGATCTTGGCCAACCCAAAATCACTCAGGAATACCGTCGCGCCTTGCAGCCCTTCCGAGGCCCTCCGATCGACCAGGATATTGTCCGGCTTGAG
>JAUXWY010000286.1 GCA_030681235.1 Pirellulaceae bacterium
CCGGGATGCTCAGTCGAGTCGCAAAGTCCAAGTAACTACGGCGAATCTGTTCGTAGACGGCCTCGTCAAAGCCCATCAAGTCCATCTTGTTGATTGCCACCAAGATGTGTTTGATACCCAACAACGAAACAATAAAGCTATGCCGTCGTGTTTGTTCCATCACACCGTGCCGAGCATCGATTAGGATGATGGCTAAATCGGCCGTCGACGCACCTGTGGCCATGTTTCGTGTGTATTGAACGTGGCCGGGTGTATCGGCGATGATGAACTTGCGTTTGGCCGTCGAAAAATAACGATGGGCCACATCGATTGTGATACCTTGTTCACGTTCGGCTCGCAGGCCGTCGGTCAAAAGTGCGGGATCAAAGTCACCACCGGTCGTGCCATGCGTGACGGAGTCCTTTTGCAACTTGGCCAACTGATCTTCATAGATCATCTTCGAGTCATAGAGCAAGCGACCGATCAAGGTGCTCTTGCCATCATCGACACTGCCGCAGGTAATGAACCGCAGCAGTTCTTTTTGTTCGTGTTGAGCCAAGTAGGCATCGATATCGGAAGCGATCAATTCGGATTGGTGCGACATGATTAGAAATAGCCTTCTTTCTTCTTGTCTTCCATGCTGCCTTCTTCATCGTTATCGATCACACGTCCTTGCCGTTCTGAAGTCGTGGCCAACAACATTTCTTGAATGATTTCTGGCAAGGTCGTCGCGTTTGATTCGACGGCGCCCGTGAGTGGGTAACAACCCAGTGTTCGGAATCGAACCATTTTTTTCTCCGGCACTTCGCCCGGTTTTAGCTTCAGCCGATGGTCGTCCACCATCAGCATCACGCCATTTCTCATGACCACGGGGCGCGGCGCGGCGAAGTACAACGGCACGATCGGGATTTTTTCCAAGTGGATGTACTGCCAAATATCCAATTCGGTCCAATTCGAGAGCGGGAAGACGCGAATGCTCTCCCCTTTGTTGACTCGCGTGTTGTACAGGTTCCAGAGTTCCGGGCGTTGGTTTTTCGGATCCCAACGGTGGAACTCGTCGCGGAACGAAAACACTCGCTCTTTGGCCCGCGATTTTTCTTCGTCGCGGCGAGCTCCCCCGAACGCCGCATCGAATTGATAGAGATCCAGTGCTTTCTTCAGACCTTCCGTCTTCATGACCGTCGTGTGCTTACCGCTGGAAGTTAGCGGGTCGAGGCCCAACTTCAATCCTTCTTCGTTGATGTACACTAGGACTTGCAGGCCAAGTTCCTTCATGGCGTACTCGCTACGAAAGCGATACATGTCTTGAAACTTCCAAGTCGTATCGATGTGGAGCAACGGGAACGGAGGCTTGGCGGGGTAAAAGGCCTTCATCGCCAACTGCAGCATGACGGCCGAGTCCTTCCCAATCGAATACAACATGACCGGATTTTTGAATTCAGCGGCCACTTCCCGGATAATATGAATGCTTTCCGCTTCCAGTTGCTTGAGATGGGTCAAACGATACGACATGCCGCAGCCTGTACTTCGGGTGGAGGGGAACCGGCGACCGGATCACGCGGCGAGAAATACCTCAACGCTCCGAAAAATCCGGTCAAACTGCCCAGAGTCTACCCGTCAATCGAATTCACGGAAAGGTTGGTTATCGCCCGGTACGTGACTCGCTTGCCGTCATCGCTGGCTTGCGATTTAAGAAGGAAGCCATCACCGGTCGACGTCGGCTGGAAGGAATGAACAAAACCGCTAGGATGATGAATCAAACGGGGCGTGAGATTGCGGACTTTTTTGGCGAATGGAGCCATGCTGAGTTTAGCTTCGGATACGAACCTGCGTTGGCTGGAGCAGGTCGACCAACATCTGGACGACGTTCTGATTGACCATGCCCATTGCGAGAAAAAAGCCGCTGGGTGCGCGATGAATCTGCTCTTTGCTTACGTCGATAAAACCGAGATCGTCGGCGAATTGTCCGAAATCGTTCGCGAGGAACTCGAACACTTTCTCCTGGTGTTGGACTTGTTAAAACGACGTGGAATTCCGTTTCGGCGACTGACCCCTAGCCAGTACGGTCAACAGCTCAACGCTTTGGTGCGCAAGTTCGAGCCGGATCGCGCGGTTGATCGCCTGCTCGTGGCTTGTTTGATCGAGGCCCGCAGTTGCGAGCGATTTTCGATGCTCAAGGATCATTTTCTCCACCGTGATTCCGAGTTGGCGGATTTTTATGGCTCCTTGTTTGAGTCGGAAGCCCGCCATCATACGACCTATGTCCGTATGGCGAAGCTGTTCCAATCGGAGGAGAAGGTCAAGGTTCGCTTGAAGGAATTGGCGGCTGAAGAGGCCAAGATCATCGCTGACGTTTACCCTTTGCCCCGCATGCATAGTTAGAGCCTATCCCAAAAGGGGGCTGACGCTTTGGTGGCGAGTCGCTTTTCCAACCTATTTACGAGACTCGCCGGAGAGCGTCAGACCTCTTTTGGGATAGGCTCGTAGAACCATCGGTAGAACAACGTAGAAATGGGTGAGTTGATATGAGTCGTGAATGGAGTTCCGTGGGCGAGGTTGCGGTCGGCGAGTCACCTTTGGCTGGGATCGCGGGTTTTCCGTACTCTGCGGACCATTGCTTGCGGGGGCTCGAGAGCCAGGTCGCCGATCTGGTTCATACGGGCCGTTTGTTCTATCAACGCGGCTGGTCGGTCGGCACCAGCAGCAATTACAGCGTGATCATCGACCGGAATCCGCTGGAGTTGCTGGTTACGGCCAGCGGCATGCACAAAGGACGGCTCAATGCCGACGACTTTGTGCGGATCAACGACCAGGGGCGACCCATATTGCCCGGCCAACCGAAATCCTCGGCCGAGACCATGTTGCACGTCGTGGCCGCTCAAAAAATGCTTGACGTCCGCTGTGTCCTGCACACTCACAGTATCTGGGCCACCATTCTGGGCGACCGATTTTTCGACCAAGGTCACGTGCCCATTAATGGGTTCGAGATGCTCAAGGGGCTGGCCGGAATCACCACTCACGACGTCAACTACCAGCTCAAAATCTTCGAAAACACGCAGGATATTGCGGCTTTGGCCCACGATGTCGGGACTTGGTTGGATGAAGAGTTGCGAGTTTCCGGTCCAGGCCCCCATGGCTACCTGATCCGCAAACACGGGCTGTACACTTGGGGAAAAGATGTCGCCGAGGCCCAAAGGCACATTGAGATCTTCGAGTTTTTGTTAGAATGCGTCGGACGCCAATTGCTCATGGCGTGATTGTTGAGCGTGATCGTTGTTCGCCCTGCCCCGTTCCCTTCTGTCGTGGAGAATCACATGGCCGTCGTCCATATTCCAGATCAAAATCGTGACTTGACCGAAGTAACTGAGATCCGCGAGTTTTTGGCTCCGTTCGGAATTTGGTATGAAAATTGGGACGTGGCCGGCCGAATTGGCGCTTCGGCGACGAATGAAGAGATCTTGGCGGCCTACGAGCCGGAGATCAATCGCTTGAAGCAGCAAGGTGGATTTGTCACGTCGGACGTCATCAACGTCAATCCCAGCACGCCCAATCTCGACGTGATGTTGGCCAAGTTCGACAAAGAACACACGCACAGCGAAGACGAAGTTCGGTTCACGGTCGAAGGCAACGGCGTGTTTCACATTCATCCGGAAAACGGACCGGTGTTTAGCGTCACCGTCACCAGCGGGGACTTGATCAATGTGCCGCGTGGGACGAAGCACTGGTTCAATTTGTGTAGTGACCGCCGGATTCGGTGTATTCGATTGTTCGAGGACATGTCCGGCTGGGCCCCGAGCTATGTCGATCAACCGGTGCATGAGCAGTTCGCTCCATTGTGTATGGGACCGGCGTATTTCGAGGTTGCCTCGGACGGCCAATCTCCCCGTGGGTTTAGCGAATAGCGGCCTCAATTCCGGTAGAATCGGCACGATCGAAACGACTGAAACTCGCGGCGAGATTTTCCGACGGTTCGCCGTCCGCAGCGTTTTAGCATAAGCTACTTTTTCGCGTGACGAAATTCCTGGGTTGGATTGCGCGCGTTCCATGTGGCCACTCATCTATCTATCGCTCCTCAACATCGGGCTAGGGTTCCTCGCAGCTCTCGTTGTCTATTTTCGCATTCGATACGTCCGACGTCAGGTTGAATCCGGGTACGACATGCGGCGATTGTTGCCGCCCTCAAAGTTTCGAAATCGCTTGCGGCGATTCGGAGCGGGCGTCAACGTCGACAAGGTCTGCAGCCGATTGGGCGAAACTCCACCGACCCCGCCGTCGCGCGAGCCGGTAGTTTTGTCAGGCTCCGATGTCTCCTCAATCCAAGTCGCCAACGAAGATGATGGCTCTGGGACTGACGCTGGTAAAGCGACTGGTGTTTGCGAAGCCGGCGGGTCGCTCGAGCGTGACATCAAGACATTCGATCCGATCGACAGACCAGAAGTCACCGCTCGTGAACTGGTTCCTCGGCCTGAACAAGAACCTCGCGACGTTCGTTGTTTGGAGCCGCTCACTGCCAAGTATGGGGGTGAACCAACCGTTCTATCGTCCACACTTCGCGGTAACGCCCAAGTTGACGAATCGACGTCGCCGTCGGAACCAAAGAGCGACGATGGCGTCGAATCCCTGAGTCCTCGAACGCCCGCGAAATCAATCGATGTCGCCATTGAGGAAACAACGACTGCGGCAGCCAAGGAAGTCGAAACATTGGCACCAGCCAAACCGCTGAAATCCGTTGACGCGACCGAGTTGAACCCAAATCGCCGTGCAGCGCCAGTTGGTAAGCAAGCGGAAACCGAAGTTCAAAAGACGTTTGCTGCTGATCGAGCCGGTGAGGGAGATTTCCTACAGCGAGCTGCCAACATTGATCGCATGCTGCGCGCTGTCATGGACGAAAAGGATCCCGACCCTGAATCAACGCTCCAAGCGGTGATCGCTGAGGTCCAAGGGACGCACCAATGGTGGACCCAGTTCGAGGGTTCTGTGTCGAAGGCGATAACGAACAAGGCTCCCGCTCAGGCCCCACGCGAACAAAAGGCTCAGATCGATGATGATTTGGTCGCCATGCAAGCGTGCCTGGTAGAATGCCATAACTTGATTGAATCGACGACTTCCGGCACCAACTCGCGCCCAAAATCGACCGTTTTAGGCAAGTTGACAACTTCGGAATTCCCTCGGGAAATGCATAACTTTTTGATTCAAGCCACCAAAGCCTGTCATCGTCTCCGGGATAATTTGGGGCTCATGATTCCGGAGTCACCGCTACGATTCCGGGAAACATCAGGCGACAACGCAGCCGGACCGCCACCGCTGGCCTACGTGTCGGAGATTGGCGTCCAAGGAGTCGACGCTATAGTTTCGCAATGGGAAGTTGAAGCAGCGCGCGGACACTCCTCATTGGCCTCGTTGGTATTGGTCGACGTCGATCGCACGTCGCATTGGAATAACGAACTAGGTCTGGAGTCGGTCGACCGGATTTTGACAGTCTGCCATCGACAATTGGCGGAATCCGTTCGCAGCAATCGGGGCTTTGACCGAGTCGTCCGCATCAGTGGTCAACAGTTTTTGGTATTTTTGGGTTCGACCGATTCAAAGCAAGCCAAATTCGCAGCCGAACGATTGCGGCAGGTGTTTGCCAACACAACATGGCGAGAATCTGGTCAAGCGCTCGTGATTCAGGTAAGCACCGCAGTGTCGTCTTATGATGTCAATCAGCCGATTGGGTTGCAGATTTCTCGACTACGGATGGGACTTCCGGAAGCCAAACGTTTAGGCGGCAATTCCGCCGTGGAGCAAGTGCAAAGCGGCCGCTTTCAGAAAATTAGCGGAGTGCCCAAATACCCATTGCCCGCCCGACATCACGATCAGCCCTTAGAGAAATGGAAACCCAAGGCTTCGGTGACTTGTTGAGGTAACTGCGGCAAGGCCGAACGCGGCAGTAAAAACGTCGAGATCGAGTACAGATCCATAAAGACCCGATTGTGCAACATGGTCTGCTGCAAGTAATCGTAACCCGCCGATCCGCCGGTACCCACCTTCCGCCCCAACATTCTTTGGACCATCAATGCGTGTCGCATCCGCCATTGGGTTAGACATTCGTCGATGTCAACCAACAGCGTCAGGTACCGAAATGGCAAGTGGAACATCGGTTGATCACGATAAAGGTGAGTGAATAAAGCTGCGAGAAATCCTCTGTGAGAAAATCGAAACTCGCCGTCGTCTCGCAACTTGGCAAAGCTATCCGCGTCCAAGATAGCTTCAAATCTTTGACGAGTGGCAAGGTTCCCGACCAATTGGGTGGCGCGCTGCGTTTCACCGAGCGCCGGGTTGAACTCGATGATCCGCCGATCGTTATCAAGCATCTCGCGGACGGCGTTTCCGTAATGTTCCCAGAAGCGAAAGTCACCAATTTCCAAGAAGGGCATGCGAGCCAACCAGCGATCGGTGAGGTCCAGCAAGCTCGGCTCCTGTTCCCACCGCGTCAATTGTGCTTGTTCGGACTCGTTCATGCGACTGGA
Source organism: Pirellulaceae bacterium (assembly GCA_030681235.1). Classification (GTDB taxonomy): domain Bacteria; phylum Planctomycetota; class Planctomycetia; order Pirellulales; family Pirellulaceae; genus M30B19. The sequence continues at coordinate 6,492 of JAUXWY010000286.1, forward strand.
AATAAAATCTTTATCAGCGCTGGCTCGTTGTGAACGTCGCACGCCGAGCAGTGATTCGATCCGTTTGAACTGCATGCTTTGGAAGCCGGAAGCGGGTACCAATAAGTCGCGAAACTCCAAGAAGTCCAGCGGAGTCATGGTCTCCATCACATCGATCTGCATCAACCAGAGCGACTGGATCGTGCGGACTCGTTGCAAGCGATGAATCAACTGCCCAAACTTGGCCTCAGGAATGGTCGGGGACAAGAACTCGGCTTGAACACTTTCCAATTCGTGAATGGTTTGTTTGAACCACAGCTCGTAGGCTTGATGCGTGATGATGAACAACATTTCGTCGTGGGCGGGCGTCCCATATTTTTGGCTTTCCAATTGTTGGCAGCACAAGAGTTCATTGAGTCGCAGGTATTCGGAATAGTGAATCGGTGGCGGAAGGCGACGGTCCATGGCCAAGGGCCTCTTGTTTAGAATGAAGCGAATCAGACGATGACGGGTCCGATTGTATGTGGCTTACGACTTTGAGGCAATGGAATCGAGAGCCAAGTCAGCTCTGAAAACGGTCTTTAGATGCGAGAGTGGATCCGAGAAAGTTAGCAATTGCTCACGAACGGTGTTATGGTTAACCGCGTGGCCAGAGTAGATTTAACGAGTTCCAAATTGGACCCAAAAAACAACTCCAACCGCCAAATCTGCGGCGGCCCGCGTTTGGGCAGCGAACGGTTACTCGAACACAGAATGTATTGGTTGCGATGTACAAATTTGCCAGAAAGTTTAAGAGAAAATCAAACCCAAGTCCAGAATCAATATCTCATTCGCGACTTGAAGCGATATCTGGCTATTGGCTGGAATCAACGATTGTTTGAAGTTTTTCGAATCGCCACAATACTCGAACCGCTCGATACATTGTTCAGTGATATTGACGATCCAGTATTCCCTAACTCCGGCCGCAGAATAGATCACTGCTTTCGCTCGGTCGCGTGGCAGCGATGTATCGGCAACCTCAACGACCAAACGACAATCGGCCCCTGCCGGATGTTGATTTCGAAAGTCGGAGTGATTTCCTTGGACAATGGCGATATCAGGTTCCGGTTCACTGCGCTGCGTGGTGATCGGCAGTTGCGACCTGACTATGAACCCGGGCCTTATCCTGCTCTGAAACTACTCCGACAACAGGCCAACGACGTATCCTTGGATCGGGCGTTGATTCATCTTCTCGACAATCCATCCTTCCAACAGCTCCACCGAGACCGCAACAGCGCACGTCTGCAAGCCTGGACGATCTGTACGCAAAATCAAACCTCGCCCCAGCGCCGCCCCCGCACCGGTTCATCCGGTCGGAGCGTAAGCTTTAAGGTTAGCAAAGACGCCCCGCGCGAGAAGCGGTCGAGGGACAAACTTGTTTAGCAAGTGAACCTAACCGAGACCGCAATGGTTCACACCCGCAAGCCCGCACGGTCCGGACCCAAGACGAAACCGATCGGCCTACTTGCAGACGTGTCTGAAGCCGGACCGGTCCTACGGCCTTCAAATCCCGACCCGCTGATGTAGCGAGAAACCGAAAAAATCCGCCGAGTAAATCGGCGGGATTTTCCTTGCAGTCGACCGTGTCGGCGGATGCTGATCGTAGAGCGAGCGCCCCGATCGCTCTTCCGCATCGGCACGATCGAGGCGCTCGTGCTACTATCGACGATCCGCGTCGTAGAGCGAGCGCCCCGATCGCTTCGTCAGCCGACGAAATCTCGGGGTCAACGGAACACTCGGACGCCAGCTTCACGAACGACGTTGACATGGATCGCAGGCAATGGCGGATGGAAATCCATAATGCCTTGGACGGCAAGCACTACTTCGACAAGATTCGCTACAAATCCATCGATTGGTATTAGATCGAAATGATCGCCCAGAGATTGAAAACTGGCGAACTGGGGAACTCGCGTCAGCGACGCAAGAGTCCGATCAAGTCAAGCACTTCGTCACGACTCAGCGTATCGAGCAGACCGTCGGGCATGGGGGACCGAGTGGCTTCCAGGGACTGTTCGATTTCCTGGCGTTCGATAATGAGCGTCTTGCCATTTACCGGATCGATCTCGATGGTCAACTGTGTTTGACTCACACCAATGGTTCGGCCCGTAACGACCCGACCGTCGGTCAACAAGAAACTCGAGTTCGCGTACTTCGGATCAACTTGACGTGACGGATCGATCATCGACTCCAACAACGCGCGACCGTCAAATCGTTTGCTGACGTCGGTCAGGTCGGGGCCAATGGGCGTGCCACGCTGACCGAAGCGATGACATTGCAGGCAATTGGCCGCCGCCAGAGCTTTATGTCCAGCGTCCGCAGATCGCTCGGACGGTCGTAACGCGTTGACGTCGACGAGCAAGTCATCGATTGTCCACTTCCGCACGAATGGGCGAGGAGATTGGGCCGGAAGAAATTCCGCGGGACGAGGTTGTTCCAAGGCCGTTAATTGTTCGACCAATGCCCCGCGAATCGAATCGTCCCATATCGATGTGAAATCGGATCGCAAGTTTTGCCAAGCAGTTTTTACCAGATGGCCGCCTGTCATATCCCGAGTCCGTTCGAGCCAAACCACGACTTGTAACGCGGACTCGCGATCCCAACCCTCTTTGACGTGAGTCAGCGTCTTGGCGCATTGGACTTGCTCTTCTTGAGTTGTAGCGGAATGAAGTAGCGCCAATGATTTCGACAAGACGTGGGGCGACCGAAGCTTCACTAGCAATTCTTGCAACAGCCAATTGGTCGGGAAGTGCTCCTGCGGGAACAGCGGTTCCAGTCGTTCGACCAATCGTTGCTGCACGGTAACGTCCGGTAAACCGTGTCGGATTATCGACAGCTGTAGTGTTCGCAACGGGTGCAACCATTGCTCGGGTTGGGATTTGGACCACGCCGACTGCAAGAGTCGGTCCATGACCAACCGCTGGTCTTGAGTCTCGCCCACGCGGGCCATCGCCAACAGCGCTGTCTGCAGACCAACCGATTCTTCGGCCGTGACGATTCGGTTCCTCCAGGATTCTAACGGCTGGTTCTCGAGAGCGATCCGAGCCGCATTTCTTATCCAAGGATCTTCGTGTGCCAATTGAGACCAAATGAAATCGACTGCGGACAAGTCCATTTGACGATGATAGGTTTCCAACCGATGTCGCAAGTCTCGGGCCGCTTGATTGGCTTCGGTTGCTTCACGGCTTGTGGATGGAGTTGGCGAATCCGTAGGCGAAGGTCCAGTCCATGTCACGCGATAGAGTCCCGACTGTGATCCTCGTCCGCCGGTAATAAAATACAGGGCGCCGTTGGGGCCAAACGTCAGATCGCAAACATTTAACGGCCCGCCTTCCAAGAACCATTCGGCGCTGGCCGAGTATGTGGAGCCATACGGCTTTACATCCACGATCAAAATGCGACCGAACTGCCAATCGGCCATGTAGAGAGCTTGGCGATAAGGTTCGGGCCAATCGCTTCCATAGCCGAAGGTCATGCCGGTTGGAGAGCCCAGGCCCGTGTCCAGTGTCGAGGGCAAGCTATCTGGAAACCAAGCCGGCCATTTGCCGGTGCCCCACCGCCAACCGTACTCGCCACCCGAGACGACATGATTTAGCCGCGTGGGCCGGTACCACGGCAGGCCAACATCCCATTCCATATCGGCGTCCCATGTAAACATTTCTCCGTCTTGGTTGAAGGCCACATCAACCTGATTCCGAAAACCACCGGCGACAACCTCCCAAGAGTTTCCTGTCGGATCGACTTTTGCGATATAGCCGACTCGATTGTCGTGGCCGAGATCATGCCGGCTGGGCAACAGCCAATCGTTCTGTGGATTGCGGTACGGCGAATCTTTGGTCATTGCCGGCGGCAAGACGACATCGTTGCCGATCACGAAATAGATTTGCTGGTCAGGCCCCAAGGTCATTTGATTGGTGCCATGTCCGAATCGACTGTTGTAACTTAGTTCTTGTAGAAGTTGCGGAGCTTCAAACGAATTGCCCAGATCTTTCATTCGATAGATTCCTTGACTATCGGTCGCACTGATGTAGAGCGAATCGTGAGCATATAAAACGCCACGCACATGCCGCAGAGATTCGGTCCCGGGAAGCCGTTCGAAACTTGTTTGCCCACTTTGTTCGTCAATCGTTAGTCGTGCCAATCCAAAATCATCCAGACCAACGATCGCTCGTCCTGCCGGATCAAACGTCATGCTAATCCAGGAACTTTCGTCTGCTTGGGCGGACCGGATCAACTGGACTCGGAATCCTTCGCGAGTTCGGATCGATTCCGGCGAGGTCGCACGGCGGTCCTGCGCAGAAAGTGTTGCCGTTGAAAACGTGAATGCCGACGCCAGAAAAACTACCAACATCCATAAAGACGACATCAATTTCATTAAGAGACTCCAGTCAAATGGGGTTTCGCCACAACAGCGCCTTGCCCAGAACAGTCTCAATCCTAGCGTTAATTGGTTCCGTCGCAATAACGTGCGTGCTCCATTCGCGGGTCTTGATCGCTAAACGTCCGGCGCTGGCCAGTCGTCGCCGAATCCGGCGGCGTTTGATGTCGAAACATGTGGGGCGAAAAATGACTCAAATATATTTCGACCAACATTTTCGACCGCGACCGTCTGGCACCCCGGGTTGGCGGGATTGGCTCGGTTCGACAAAATGCGGATGGTCGTGTTTTGCCTGTTGGCTGCGGGATCGCCGTGGTCTCGGTAATTCCGTTAGCTCAACGTTGGAGTTTACGATGCCAATAGTTCCATCCATCAAGACTATTCCACTCTCCCAAGACGCATTCGGTAAGCTCGCCTTTGAAGTGATGCGTCATGTCTTTGAAATTCATGATGAGTATGGACGCTTCTTTGACGAGATCATCTACAAACGTGAATTGACTCGTCGAATGGCTGGACTGGAACTGGAAGTCGCGGTTGATGTGATACACAAGACTTTTCAAAAGACCTATTATGCAGACGTGATCGCCAATGGCGGTGGGTTGTTTGAATTCAAGGCTGCTGAAGCGATCCATCCCCGACATCGTGCTCAGATAACGCACTATCTGTTGCTGTTCGGCTTCCATCATGGAAAGATAATCAACATGCGACCGGAGGCCGTCGAGCACGAGTTTGTGAATGTGCGATCCAACCTTTTGGAATTGCGAAATCCTCGATACCGAGACAATTCCGGTCTGACGAGATCAGATAACGCACGAGACTTGCGATCGATTTGTGTGGGGTTAATTCAGGATTGGGGAACAGGCCTGGATCTTTCCCTGTACGAGGAAGCGATTACTCATTTTCTTGGAGGCGAGGCGGAAGTGCTGTTTCCGATCTCTGTCGCCGGGACAGATGGGGAACTCGGTACCCAGAAGATGAGGCTTGCGAGACCTGACGCGGCCTTCAAGCTTACTGGTTTCAGTCCAAACAGTCCGGCCCTCGCAAGGTTTCAAGTTCACGCACAACGGCTATTGAACCATACATCGCTGGAATCGATCGAATGGATCAATATGCACCAAACGGAAGTTACTTTCACGACAATTCAGCGAGCGTAACGCTGTCGAAAAATGTTGGTCGAAAGATAGTGGAGTCATTTTTCGCCCTACATGTTTCGACAGCTCATTCCTTGTCTTTTTCGAGTTTGTCGCTCTCCCAGACTTCAATCCGAGTGTCGGCCAAGGGCATGGCGACCAGTCGCCCGTCGCTGGAGAGGGTTATGGCCAAGGGGTCGGAGAGTGTTTGGTTTTGTTCTGCGGTCGAACGCTGTCGAAAAATGTTGGTCGAAAGATAGTGGAGTCATTTTTCGCCCTACATGTTTCGACAGCTCATTCCTTGTCTTTTTCGAGTTTGTCGCTCTCCCAGACTTCAATCCGAGTGTCGGCCAAGGGCATGGCGACCAAGCGCCCGTCGCTGGAGAGGGCCACGGTCAAGGGTTCGGAGTGTTTGGTTTCGTGTTGGAAGGCGGACTCCCAGGTTTCGGTTTTGTAAAATGTTAGCCGCTTGTGGTTGGGTTGGTGATTTCGGTCCAAAATGTACAGTTGGTTCGACTGCGGGTGAAAACCAAATCCGACCACATCGAGATTCTTTTTCTGGAAGCGAATCAACCCCGACTCGATCTCGATCACGGCAATGTCGTGTGCCAAGGACAAATTTCGCGTGATGGGCCAACGAGAAATAGTTTGCCAAGGTGCTTGGACTAACCCGACTGCGACAAAACGATTGTCGGCCGAGAATTCAAGGCTGGTAGCGATCCCTGGCAAACCGACATCCTGTGTTAATTGTCCGCTTTCGGTATCGCCCCACCAAATCCGCGAACCATTCGCCAGCCCGTAGGTTTTGCCGTCAGGAGAAAGGTTGAAATGCAATCGGGAATTTGTCGTTTGCAGGTTGGATTCTAACTCCCTGGTGCCTGTTTTCTTCTGACGGTTCATGTCCCAAGTCGTGAGTTGAAATCGGGTGTTGTAACGACCATCTGCGGATGTCTTGGTTTCGGAATGGGCTATGCGCAATTCGTTTCCGTCATGAGAAATTGATAAATGTTGTGGAGTGGTGGACCATTTTGGTTCGGACCCGGATTCAATTCCCAGTAATCCCCGCAAGTAGCTGGTGAGTTCGGTAGGTGGTTGAACGACAAAGATCTGTCGGCCTTGGTTCGACTGCCGAGATTGCGAAGTAACCGCTAGTTCCTTGAAATTGTTGTCCCGGTCAACTGGAGAACCAAACGTGAACAGGTGATCGTTGGTTGGGTTGGCGGCCACGTTTGATATCCTGCGGCTTGTTTGGCCGAGCCCCGTCACGTTTCCATTATTCAAGTTCACCCAGGACCAGCCATTGGCTAGAACCATCCATTGATCTTTTCCCGCAAATAGGATCTTGTCCGTTACGGGCAAAGCCTTTTGTGCGCGACGCAGAGCTGCGGAAAAGCCCTCATCTAACGGAACCGTATCCATCGTTACTGACCTCGCCCGTGTTCCGGCTCCACTCGCAACGAGTGTTAAATGAACCTTGGGTTCGTCTTGAACGAACTTCAAGGAGGCAATCTGCCAGTCTTCAACCCTGGCAATTTCTTGTTCGTTTTCCAGATCAAACAACAAAGCTTGACGCGGGAGCCCGCCAGAACCGATACCAACGAAGAATCGATTGTCCGGTGAAACCTGGCCGTACACATAACCACTCCAGCCGACAAGCGGGATCTCCCGTTTAGTGGACAATTGCACTAGCACTTTGCCGTTTATGTTATGCACCAACAACCAGTCACAATTATCGCTAATCGTTTGAGCCGAATAGGTGTCAGGGAGAACATCGTCGGTCAAGCGATCTGTGCGATCGGTTCGATAGTCCCATGTAATTCGTGACCTGGGCCAAGCCACTCTTTGCGAGCTAAGCCAGATGGCTGCGCCCAACTGTTGTGGCGGAAGCCGGACGATTTTATCCTTCAGGTCGATGATCGTGACCTCTTCCCGACCATCGTCGGTTGTCCCATTGATTAAAATCGCCGTCTCGTCTGGCGAAAAACAAAGACCATTTGGAAATTGAAGAAAGTTGATCGAAACATCGTATTCACCCACCAAACGCCATTGGCGATCGTAGACCATGATTTGACCTTGAAACTTAAGCTTCATCGCCAAGAGCGAAGCGACCAGTTCCTCTGATTCCGAGTTGCTTCTCGACGAAGAGTCTCCCAGATCGGGTAAGTCGATCCAATGCCTGACGAAGACAGCAAAGTAGTTGCTGGTAGGTGAAAATCGCGAGCCTTGAACGCTGCCTTGCTCGGTCACATCAAACTCGCGGGCGATTCGAGCTGCTTTTCGATCCCAGACCAGCATTCGCGTGCCTTGGAATCCGACGAGCCATTGTCCGTCTGGTGAAAGATCGGTGTTTGTCCAGGTCGCGAACGGTGACGCGGTACCGAACAGTCGAACGCCGGTTTCTGGGGTCTCGATTGGAACGGAGATCGGATCGCTGTCATCAGCTTTGGTCGAGTCATCGTTTGGTACTTTGTTTTGTTGAGCATTGCATAAAGGAACCCGAGTGCTTGATTCGGTTCCTGTAACGTCAACAACATTCGCCAGTACGAATAGTGACACAACCAAAGAAAAGATCGGATTCATTTGTGGCATGGGACTCGCCTGCTCGTAGGTCGATGCGGTCGAAAAATGTTGGTCGAAAGATAAGTTGGAATTCGCCAAATTCGCTCTGGCCACGCGGTTAACCAACTCAGCCCGCTTTACTCGTGAACGGTTACCAGAAGTTTATGTATGTAGAAAAAAAGCGCCCCCCGCAGGTGGGGCAGGACCCTGCGGAGGGCTAGGCTCGAGCAGGTCGAGCCGTTACTGATTTCAGCTCTATGAGCTGGCTGTTTTAAATGCCCTTCGTAGGCGGGGCAGGATCCTGCGAAGGGCGCGACTCGGACAAGCCGAATCGTGTTTCATGTTTCCAATTCTATCATCCGATCAGCTTATGTCAAGCGTCTTGGATCTCGAATTTTTATCGACCGCCATTCTAAGAACTGGCTGCCTCTAATACGGTAAGTCTACGCTTATTTTCGGCTAAAGCAAGACCCTAAGCCTGGGATTTTTCCGGAAATCAAACGACCGCTTGGTTCGTGTTTGCCAACGGGCCAAGCTCCCCGAATCACCGACCGGCACTTTCGTTGGCTCCGACGGCCAGCTGCCCCCGCAGAGCCTGATTAAATGCCCCTAGAGCGGGGGAATTCGCGGCCCGGAACCCTTTGCCACTTAGAACACGTCCAGAATAAAGTGGTGCCCCCAGTGGTACGGGCGGGCGGCGGGATAAAAATTGTGCCACTGGCGGTTGTACACCGGGGTCCGCATTTCCGCCGGATAGCGGTAGTACATGCTGTCCGCACTACGATAGTACTCGTTACCCCAATAGTTTTGGGGATAGTAGACATACGGGTAGTGGTAGAACTTCTGGTAATCGCGGGCAGAGTTCTGTCCACCCCAGGTTTCACCGAAACCTCGCTCTTGGGCCTGAGCCTCTGTCGTATCCCAACAGAAACACAGCGCTAACGCTAAAACACTGGCTAGTAACAGGCGGTTCATGCCACTTCCCTCTATCCAACGGGACGAACGTGGGTCAAAAAATCTGGTTTGGTGCTCGGGTTGGTGCTATTCGCGCCAACTCATGCCACCGTTTAATTCGGCATATCCGTGATAAGTCGTTCAATGAATCGGCCAAATTAGGAACCGCCTGGGTTCCAAAGTGTTAAGCTGTAGCGATTTTGGCGACTACGTGATCATTTCTGGCTAGATGCCGCGGCCCAGTTCCATCAATGGCTTGAAGTAGATGTTGTAATATAGGTAGATGATGACAAACCCCAACGAAGCGAAGATCATTAGCATGATCAAGACCCCGCCGATCGTGCTCAACGTTCGAAGATTGCGTTGTATCTCGTCATCATAGCGGCGGGATAGGTGTTCCAAGCTCTCGGGAACCGTTCCGGTCAGTTCGCCGGTTTCGATGGTTTGGACAAAGTCCATCGGAAAGGCTTTGGTTTGTCGCAAAGTTTGGGTCAGCGTTCTTCCCTGCCGAATCGCATTTTCTGCTTCGGATTGGTGACGTTGATAATACCATTGTTGCGTGCTCCGCAGACCGAGTTTCAGGCTCTCGATGGCGTTGATCCCCGCTTCATAGGCGGTGGCCAAGGCCCAGGCCGTACGGGTCAAGGCCATCATTTCGATCGTTCGCCCGACCAGTGGAATCTTGCGAGCGGTGTCCAATGGCCAAGTTCCCCACCAACCTCGGGCGATCGACTGATAGGCCAGCACCAACGTGGCGAAGAACGTCACGACCAGCAGGCAGTAAGTGATGAAGTACTGGCGAATCGTCCAACCGAACCCAAATAAATCCAGTGGCGGCGTTCCGGTAATGGACGAGACCAATCCTAAGACCAAAATCAACGCCCCAAGGATAAAGATCGCCATCCCCAATTCGAATGCGGGCCACGCAATACTGGCGAGAAAACTCTTTCGCGTTTCGATCAGGCCTTTGTAGTAGAAACTCAATCGTTCGGCAGCTTGTTCCAGCCGGCCTCCGCGTTCGCCCGCTTCGACCAAAGCCAACGCCAATTGTGGAAAGTAACTGCCTTGCCGTCGCATCGAGTCATGAAGCGTATGGCCTTGCTGCAGGTCGACCTCGATCGCGGCCCATACATCATGAGCCGCTCCTCCCGACGATTGTCGCAATTGCGTTACCGCAGTCCGCAGGTCGATACCCGTTCGGTAGAGCAACGAAATTCGATGAAACCAGTCTTGCAGTTGTTTATAGCTTGGCTTGGCCACCGCGACATCCGTTTCGTTGTTTAGTTAGCGCCGAAAAGAAGTTCCTTCTTTTCTTTCTCTAACTTCTCTTTTTGTTCTCGAGTCTTTTCAATCTCGCGCTCTTTGCTACGAATCTTGGACTTCACTTGCGACTCTTTGGATTCCGATGCTTCGACATCTTTTCCTTTGGCTTCGATTTGTTGCTTCAGTTCGTCGATTTGGCGTTGCAGTTCCGCAATCGATTGTTTGGCCTTTGCGACCAATTCCGTCTGTTCTTTGACTTCGCGCTCCAGTCCCGACTTCTCGGACGACAATTTGACTTCTTCGACATTGAGCGACAAAAGGACGCTTTCGTAGCCTTTCAATCGTTCCGCAAACACAACTTCCGGGCTGAAGTCACCCGTGGCGAGTCGCTGAAACACCGTTTGAACCAACGAGGTGGGCAGCGCGTAAGAATTGACTCGGCCAGCTCGTGAGATGTTGATCCCGATCACGCGGCCATCCAAATCGACCAGCGGACCGCCACATTCCTCGGGAGTCAACACAGAGTCATGTTGAAATGCAAACGGAAAATTGTCTCGACGCTTCGAGATTTCCCCGGACATTGTATTTTGGTCCACGGACCGTTGATTGTCTGGGTTATCTTCCTCGCGATTGCCTAACACGACTCGAAGGGCCAAGGTTGTGTCGCCGCGTTTCACGCTCAAAGAGACCACATCGCCAGGAAGCTTCGTGCGAAGAACCGATGATAGATCCGTGGGCTGAGCGACCGCTTCGTCGTTGATCGCGACGATGATGTCCGCAATCTTCAAGCCAAAACGCTCCGCCGCCGAACCACGGATCACTTGCGTCACTTCGACTCCGTCGGCATGGGGTTGCATCTGAATACCGATGAACCCACTGACGGATGGAATCTTTCTGGGTGCGACACTGACAACGCCCAAGGCCTTGAGACTGCCGTCAATGCCTGGCGATAAAACCCAATGTCCTTCCAAAGCCTCTTGCTCGGGTTGAAGCGACCATGGGACCGGCGATAGATTCGTGACCTGTAATCGCAGAAGGGCCAGATCCGTCTCCGTATCGACGCCATACACAATAGCGGGTACCAAGCGACCGTTTGCCAGTTTGCACTTGACCGCGCCTTTGAGCATGCTGGCTTTTGTCATGACGAAGCCTTTGGCGTCCACGATCATCCCCAAGGAGGCGGGAGAAGTCGCATCTTCGACGTAAATTTCCACGGTGCTGTTCGCCACCGAACGCACTTGTTCCTTCAATATATTTTGAATGTGCTCGTTGAACTTCGTGTACTGAAGGAACCTGGACGTGCGCCGCCGCCGAGGCTGTTCGTTCTCTGCATCGTCTTCGTCCGCCGATTCGTCGAGTGTTTTCTGTTCGGGTGTTGCCTCGTCCTGCTTGGGCGTGGACTCGGCTGGAGGCTCTTGTTGGGGATCTTGTGCCGGGGCGTCCTGCGCCTCGGGCGCTTCGCTTTCAGGCAGTGGAGCTTCACCCGCAGAACCCTCCGGTTTTGGAGCGTCCTGACTTGGGGCGTCGATCTGCTGCGAAAACGAATTCGACAAACCGCTCGCCGGTTCTAGATTCGATCGATCTTCTGCCACGACCTGAGTAAGCGACAACAGCGACAGCCCGACGGCAAGCATTCCGCTGGCCGCTCGCCATACGAGCCCAAACCTCAGAGACAAACTACGAGTCGCGCGAATCTCGGAGAAAACTGGTTGTTGTTTGGTCATGGTTTCAATTCACTTCTGGCAATGAGATCTCGCACTGCAAATCCCCGCGGGCTATTTCAATTCAACTTGAAGTTCCACTTCTACTTCTACGTTGTCTCGCAACACGACAATTTTAATCTTCTGCCCGTTTTGCAACTGGCCCAGCTTTACTCGTAGTTCGTCGCGATTCTTCACTTCCTCACCATTGAATCGCAAGATCTGGTCGTTGGCCTTTAAGCCCGCTTTGTCAGCGGGTCCGTCGCCCGTTACGCGATCAACTAGCAACTGGTCAGTCACCCCGGCCGACTTGATTCGGAAACCCAAAGTCGGCGTCGGGTCTTTCGACATTTCATCCCATTCGGAAGTGTACATGTCGACCGACACGTGGTAGTTCTGCTGAATGCGCCGCGAAATCCGCGAGTGAATTCCTACGACTCGGCCTTCCAAATCAAACAGCGGACCGCCGGAATCACCGCCGACCAATGTGCAATCGGTTTGGAGTGTCGTTCGACCGGGGTCCGCCAACAATCGTCCGACACGCACCACGGACGACCGCTCCGGATCATAACCGCCCGGGTGTCCAAGCGCTAACAGCCACTGGCCTCGTTTCAGACTTTCGCTTTCACCAATCTCCGCGTAAGGCCAAGGCCCTTTCTCGACCATTCGCAGCATACCCGAGTCGGAAGCGGCATCCGTACCCAACACAATCGCCGGGTGGGTTGACCCGTCCGGCATCACAATTTCCGCGCGTTGCCCTCGACGGCCAACAACGTGAGCCGCCGTCAACACAAATCCATCACCACTCACCAGCACGCCGCTCCCCTGGCCGCCACCCATGCGAATTCCCACCACCGCAGGCCGCAATTGACCGAGCAATGAGTTCACCCGTTGTTGCAGCTGACGCAAGTCTTGTAAGGTCGGGTCGGCTTTGCCCAAAACCACTTCCTGGAACTGAAGTTCCTCCGGCGATGCGACTACAGGATTACTCGAAGACTCGGTCGCGTTTGCAGCTTCCTCCGTGGACGTTGACGTCGCGGCAGTCGCCGACGTGGTCGATTCTTCCGGTACATTCGCTGCCGACTCCTGCGCTGCCGACTCCTGCGGTAGCGGAGCCTGCTCTTGTGAAGGTGGCGGAGTTTCCTGCTGCTGCGGCGGAGTTTCCAGCTGCTGCGGCGGAGTGCCTTGTTGAGGAGGCGCTTGTTCTTGACGGAGCGTCAAACCGTTTTCGAATCCGATCGCCGGGGAACTTATCGCGGTGGCACTGAGGGAAAGCACGCCGGTGACCAGGAAAACGAAGGCCAACCAGGAACCAGTGCGGAGCCCGTTGAATGTTCCCAAATGACGCATCCAGAGGCGAAAGAACGATGTTTTCGATGCCTGTGTGCATGATTCCATAATGAACCCACGACCTTTGTCCATGTTACCGCCCCATTCTTTGGCCTATCCACTTCAGATATTGTAACGTCCGGCCTCTGAGGTGGCTCGCGAATTCTCCGATATTTCTTCAGCCTTGGTTGCCAGTCACCGGGGCTTTTGGTTTGGTTGGGACTCGCGAGTCCACCTTATTTTGGCGGCTACGACGGTTTGGGTCAATTGTAGTGTTTGGAGAGGTCGCAGGGGATCGAATCCTGTTCCCTTTGGATTGAACGCGCCGCGCGAATCAGGTCCTTGGTGACCATCGAAGACATCGATAGATTGGAAGTCAAATGACGATTGCCGCTCAACATGTACGAGCCGCGTTGAATCACTTGCGAACGGTTCACCATGCTTGGAGGCCAATTTTAAAGTCCGTGGGACCGTTCACGATGCGGTTGGAACGGCAGCCGGTTTGGTGGCTGACCCATCATCTTCATTGCCGTAGTTTTTGGGATTTTGCCCAATTTCGAATCGATCGCGAACGTCCCACCGTGTCGATGGATGGCCACCCGAGCGGCTCCTCGGATCCAAACTGGGGAGACGAACAGCGAGGTTTTTGGGCAGAGCTCCAGGACGCTGAGATGCAGGGCCGGCTGAAACTTGCCGTACCGATCTCCTCGGACGAGTTGGCCGAAACGCGGGATAAGTTGACCGAGATACTTGCTCGGTATCGCTCGACGATCTTTGACCGATTCCAATTTTATGGTTGGGGCGGACTCGACAGTTGGCCGGCCTCCGACCCGCAATTGATGGAAGTGGTGGCGTCGAGTTTTGCCTTTGCGGCACCCCATGTCGCCACAAATGCATTGACCGCGACCGTCGCCACCTGGTCTCCCTATCGATCGATAGCGGCGTGGTATTTGGAACGATGGGCCGAAAGGCGTCGGTTCGGAATAGCCGAATAGCGCGAGCGGTTCATCACTGTGGGATAACATCGGAGCGGCGAATGGGGGTGTTCTCCCAGTTCGCAATGTCGGTCTCGGCGTCATAAATCAAAACGCGATGAGCGCTGCCAGCGACCGGCGGGTGATCTGATGTCGGCAACCATTTTCGATGCTCTCCGACGATCGCAGCCAAGTGAGGCTCGCGAATTTCGCCTGAACTTGGGACCAAGTTATGCCACTCATGTGGATCGTCAGCATGATCGTAAAGCTCTTCGCTGCCATCGGCATAGCGAACGTAGCGGTACCTTTGGCTGCGCACCGCGTGATTTCCAGGATTGTGGCTGGTCAATGCCGGTCGAATCCGAATCGCGTTTTGATCTTGCAACTGCGGCACCAAACTGAGTCCATCTAAATCGTTGCGAGGCGGCAAATCGCACAGTTCGATTAACGTCGGGTAGATGTCCAACAATTCGGCGGGTTGCCTGCAAGACTGCTCCAAGCGAACTCCAGGTCCGACGAATATCAGCGGCACGCGCGTCCCGTCTTCCCATAGGGAATTTTTGCCGGTGATTGATTTCTCGCCCAAGTGAAACCCGTGATCGCTCCAAATCACAACGATGGTATTGTCGTCCAGCCCGGCGACTTGCAATGCTTCCAGGACTCGACCGATTTGCGCATCGACGAAACTGGTGCTTGCCAAATAGCTTCTGACCAAATGGCGCCATTGATTGTGTTCGTGCAGCCACGCCAAACGCGGTTCGGGTAAGTTCCAATGCAGATACCACGAAAAACGCGGCGTGTCGTCGCGATCTGCCAACACCACGCTCGGTAAGACACGATCATCGTCGGGATACAAGTCCAACCATGGTTGCGTCGTGTAACATGGCACATGCGGCAGAAAGAATCCGGCGGCCAAAAAGAATGGTTGATCCGGAGTTGCTTGTTGAATTTGTTGAATCGCCCAAGACGCCACTTGGTAATCACCTTTATCTTCGTCGCGATGAGGGAACGTTCCCCAATCCATCAACGGGTGATTTCCCATCGGCGTGGGCGGGATCAGCTTTATTGGCGGTCGGACACCAACGCCGGGCGATGGACCGCGATGCGAGAATTCTGGGCTTGATTGGGAACCCGTTGCTTTGAAGGAAGTCGGCCCACTCGTGCCATGATGAAATACCTTGCCAGCAGCGAGCGTTTGGTAGCCATGCATCGCAAAATACTGTGGCAGCGTGACTCGATCTTGCCATTCAGCCACTTCGCGAAACCATGGTTCCAATCCGTAGACTCCCGTGGTCGTCGGTCGCAGGCCCAGCAGCATGCTGGTGCGCGACGGATTGCATAGCGGTGCTTGGCAGTGCGCGTTTTGGAACAGAGTGCCTCGCTTGGCTAAGGCATCCAAGTGCGGAGTTTGCGCCAATGGATGTCCCTGCAAACAACCAATCCAGTCGTTCTGGTCATCGATGGCGATCAGCAAAACGTTGGGCCGTCGCGGTGAGATGGCCGCAGATTCCCACGTGGTTTGCACCTTTCGTTGCGTGACTGGCCACCAGCTTTGCAGCTTGTCGCCAAGTCGTTGCACGAGTTCCGGATGGTCGGCGGCAAGATTTCGTTCTTCGTGCGGATCGGCGATCAAGTCGAACAACTGGGGGCGCCGTTCGGCGCGCGGATGACTTCGCGAGTCAGGCCCGACCTGCCCGTCGTAGGTCAGCAACAATTTCCAGCGATCTTTGATGACCCAACGATAGAGTAACGAAGCTTCGGGTTGGTCCAGATCCGCAATATCGTGCGCAAACGTTTCGCCGAAGACTTCCTGTCGCGGAGTTGCTGTACCAGCTTTCAAGGCGGGTAACAAATTGATTCCCGGAAGGTTCGGCGGAACCGTCGCTTCGGCTGCCGAGAGGATCGTTGGCACGATGTCGATGGCGGAACAAAGTTGCTCTCCACGAAGTCCCGGTTGGATCACGCCTGGCCAACAGAACATCGTCGGCTGCCGCGTTCCGCCTTCGTTAGCCGACTGCTTCGAGCGGGGAGCATAGCCGGGTCCGTTGGGCAACTGGATCCAACCGTTGTCTCCCACATAGATGATCAACGTGTTGCGCCGAAGCTGTTTGTCATCCAAGTGTTGAATCAGTTCCCCGCACGTTTCGTCGAACCATTCGACCATCGCGTAGTATTTGGCGATCGAGTCCGATTCGATTCCCTTGCGTTTGTACTTTTCTAGCAACCTCGCGGGTGGGTTGTGAGGCGTATGCGGCAAGAACGGTGCGTACCAAGCAAAGAACGGACGTTGGGCGTCGCTGGCTTCGTCGATGAATTCGAACAGCGGCGCCATGCTACTTCGTCCAATCGTCAGCCCATCATCGCCGTGACGTCCGCCAACTTCAGGAAAGCCACGAGTCATGCCATGAGTGAAGCCGCCTTGGCAATAGTTTCCCTCCCACCACTTGCCCGATTGATGGCTGAGATACCCACGTTCGGCCAGAAGTTTCGGAACCGTCGGTTGCCGATCGATGAATGAAATCAGTTTCGCTCGTTGTTGCAGATACGCTGCGGGCTCCCCTTGAACTCGGTTCGGACCGATCATCTCAGGTAAGAGGGCCGGGTCATTGCCAGTAATTCGATGTTGGTGCGCGTACAGCCCAGTGATCAACGTGGCCAATGATGGACGACACAATGCGGTTGGAACGTAGCCACGAGTAAACACCGCACTTCCGGCCGCCAGCCGATCCAAATGAGGGGTCTCGATCTCAGGGTGCCCCATAAAACCGTAATCGGTCCATGCCTGATCGTCGGAGATGATCAAGACGACGTTTGGGGGTCCATCGTTTGCTGGCCCCGACTTGGCTGGCTCCGACTTGGCTAACCAGTGATCACGCGTACATTCCGCGAGCGTCACTGGATTAGCAAGGCACAAAATCCAAAGCAATGCCAACTGCAAGTGGCACAATCTTCTCGCAAATGAATTCAATCGGTTCCTCCGACGATGAACCGGGACCTTATTCGTCGTCGTGTTTGACATGCGAATCAGCGACAATCTTTTGTTGTTCATGAGGGGGGAGTTGTTCGTAGTGACTGAACTGAATCGTGAAACTGCCCTGCCCTCCGGTCATACCTGAAAGAACTCGAGCGTACGAAGAGATTTCCGACAACGGTACCCGCGACTTCATCAAAGTCAATCCGCCGGCTAAGGAATCCATGCCTTCCATACGTCCCCGTCGACTACTCAAGTCGCCACTGACGGCGCCGACGTAATCCGCTGGAATCGTCACTTCGAGATGAACGATTGGTTCCAACAGGCCAGGCCTCGCCGCCATAAACATCTGTCTCAGGCACTGTCGCGCGGCGATGCGAAACGCGGCTTCGTTGCTGTCCACCGGATGATGTTTTCCATAAAACAATTCGACCGCGACGTCTTGGATCGGATACCCCGCCAAGATGCCCTGTTCCATTTTTTCTAAAACTCCTTTTTCGACGGCGGGAATGAACTGGTTGGGCACGGTGCCACCGGAGACGCAATCGACAAAGATGAAGTTGAACTCCGGATGGTGGCGGTATTCTCGGAGGTGTTCGAAGCGGTCTTTGGTCACGAAATCGACGGGATCGATTCCAGAAGGGACCGGGTGAATTCGCATGTGGACTTCGCCAAACTGCCCGGAACCGCCGGACTGCTTCTTGTGACGGTAGGAACCTTCAGCGGTTCCGTGGCATGTTTCTCGATAAGCGACCTTGGGTTCGTGCGTTACGACATCGACTTTATCCCGCGATTTCATGCGTTCTTGTACAATCTTCAAATGCAAATCGCTCATGCCCTGCATCACCATTTCATGCGTTTGAGGATCTCGTACGATTCGAAACGTCGGATCTTCCTCCTCGATTCGATGCAACGCGGTGGCAATCTTCGGTTGATCGTCGCGCGTCCTGGGCTCGACCGCTAACCCAATGATCGGAGTCGGAAACTCCAGCGAGGGCAACGACCAATCGCTGCTGTCCTGCGACGAGAAGAGGGTGTCGCCGACCTGAAAATCATCGATCTTTGCGACGGCAACCAAGTCGCCTGCGTGTGCTTCGTCGACTTGCTCGATCTGTCCGCCCTGCACGTCCAGCAGTTGATGAATTTTGACGCCACGTCCTGATCTTGCATCACGAACCACCGTGTCTTTTGTCAGTTTACCGGACAAGATTCGAATGAAGCTGAGTTTGGAAACATAGGGATCGATCTTTGTTTTGAAAACTTGAGCGACAAAGGGAGCTTCTGAAGTCGGCGTTACGGTGTGGTCTTCACCGGATGCCGATTGCGCATGACGAACCAGCTCGCCCGGTTCGAGACCAAAATCGGCAATTGCATCCATCAACTCGGGGACCCCGATACCGGACTTGGCACACGTGCATAAGATTGGCACCAACGTACCGGCCGCAATGGCATTGTGAATTCCAGCGAGGATTTTGGGCGCTGGGATTTCTTGACCGTCCAAGTAGCATTCCATCATGGCTTCATCGGTTTCGACAATGGCGTCCATCAGCGCGGCACCCCATTGGTCCGCGTCAACCGAGGCGTGCGTGCCATTCGTTGCCCCGCGATTCAAAGTGGTGACGACGCTATTGAAACCGCTGCCCGTAGCATTGGGCACGTTTAAAGGAATACACGGTCGCCCAAAGGTCTCTTGGATTTGGCCTACGAGTGCGGCGAAGTCAACGTTGTCGCGATCCAACTTATTGAGCACGATGATGCGGGCCAAATGGGCTTTACCCGCCAGATCAAATGTGCGCCGCGTGTTCAATTCGATCCCGGAGGAGGCGTTGATCACGACGATCGCGGTTTCTGCTGCGCATATCGCGCTGATGACTTGACCCACAAAATCCGGGTAGCCGGGCGTGTCGACCACATTCACGCGGAACCCGTGATGCTCGAAATGGCAGACGGAAGCTGCAATGGAAAAGTGGTGCTCCTTCGCCTCCTGATCGGTGTCCAACATGCTCGTGCCATCGTCGACCGAGCCCACTCGTTTGGACACCCCTCCGTAAAACAACATTTGATCCGCAAGCGATGTTTTCCCTGCCGCCCCGTGACCGACCAACACAATGTTGCGAATTTGGTCCACCGTGTATTTTGACATGTCCATTCTCCTCAAACGTAGAAAGGTTGGCAGCGGCGAAAGAAACGCAGCGAGGCACGCTTTCCCAAGACTTGGAGTTTGGTTTGAAGGCGAATGTCCGATTCGGTCCCGATCCCCCCAGAGGGCTGGCGTGACCGCTTCGACACCTTACCGTGATTTCAAACCACGTTCCAGGCGTTTACAGGCAGCGAAATTCTCGCCGGACAAAATACGAGTCTACCGCATTCGCGCGAGGAAATCAAAATAGGGGAAGTGAATATTGAAACTATTTGAAAAAAAGTTGCCGCGAGGCTGATTTGATCCCCATCCGCAGAATCGGTTCGAAAAAAGTCGAATATTGGAAACCGCCGGTCAGCGAGCGTCGACGATCAACTCAACATCTGCCGGATGATTGGCTAATCCCATTCGCCATCGC
>JAUXWY010000269.1 GCA_030681235.1 Pirellulaceae bacterium
GGCACGCCGATCTCGGTGCGTTATCCGTTGGTCGAAGGCTTGGTCGGCAGTTTGTTTCTGTTGCTGTTTTCGATCCAATTGATTTCGGGCGGTTGGAACTTGGCCAATCGGACCCCAAACAGCTATTCGGGAGTGGTTTGGGTCCTACTCTACACCAAGTGGGACTTGGTGGGCTTCTATTTTTACCACGCATTACTGTTTTCGCTACTGTTTGTTTTGTTGTTGGTGGACTACGATCGACTCCGCTTGAAATGGCATCAGATTGTGGCGTGCGGCGTGTGGTTATGCTTGCCACCGTTGATTTGGCCTGGCTTGTATCTGTGGCCATTGACGCTCAGTCCCTGGCCAATAGCAAGCAGTGGATTGCAACTATTGCTGGGTGCGGTCGTTGGCGGGACGCTTGGTGTGGCGTTTGATCGCAAGTCGCACTTTGCTGTCGGAACGGCCTGGGTTGGAATGGCGTTGGGTTGGCAGGCCGTTTTGGGCGCGATGTTCGTGACCGGTATCCTTCGCCTGCTTGGTCCAGTGTTCGCGTGGATGTGGCGATGCCTAACCAACACGCGCGCTGATTTTCTTGGGTCACCCCACGCGTGGACCATGTGGTTGTTCTTGGGTACGTTGGGACATCATTTGGTGTGGCGAGTCTTGACGTTTTCTATCGAGCCGTATTGGCCAGGTGGCACGGTGAATGTTCAGTTGATTGCGATTTGGTCGGTGGCGATGGCGTTGTTGATCGGAGCCAGTCGGGCGATGGATTTGTTTTCGCCAGCCACTGCAACGTCCGAGCTTGGCGATCTTGAGCCCGTGCCGGTTGCATCTTCGGAGATCCATTGAGCCATGCAAATTGCTGCGACCACCATCCTACCGACCTTTGCCGAAGCGTTCGACATGAAGTATGTCCGCTTGATTGTCACGGCTCAGGATCGAACCTGGTTGGAAGCCGCCGTCCACGCGTCGACAGGCTACGCGTGCAGCGTGATCGCCTGTGATGCGGAAGCGGGAGTGGAAACTTGGTTGACGCCGGAACAAACGCCTGACCAACGACCGGGGGTCAGCCTGCTGTTCTTTGGAATGTCGACCGACGGGTTGGGTAAAGCCATCGTCAAGCGAGTGGGGCAGTGCTTGATGACCTGCCCGACAACGGCGGTGTTTGATGGCTTGCCCGAGGCCGAACGCCGGTCGCCCGTCGGAGCCCAATTGCGATATTTCGGTGACGGCTTTCAGAAATCGAAACGGTTGGGCAAACAGCGATTTTGGCGAATCCCAGTGATGGACGGGGAGTTCATCGTGGCGGATTCCGTGGGCGTGGCGGCGGGTGTTGCCGGCGGGAATGTCATTCTGCAAGGGCCCGAATCGGAAGTCGTTTTGGCGGCGGCCCGCGATGCCGTTCACCGGATTGCGTCCCTGGCCGGAGTCATCACGCCGTTCCCGGGCGGTGTGGCTCGGAGCGGTAGCAAAGTGGGCTCGCGATATCCGAAATTGATCG
Organism: Pirellulaceae bacterium; assembly: GCA_030681235.1. Taxonomy (GTDB): domain Bacteria; phylum Planctomycetota; class Planctomycetia; order Pirellulales; family Pirellulaceae; genus M30B19. The sequence goes on from JAUXWY010000269.1 coordinate 1,487, forward strand.
CCTCAACCAACGAAGCCTATTGTCCGACGCTGATCGGCCGAGTGCCCTCGGAGTTGTTGCCTGGCGCTGTGGCGGCCTACGAGGTCGTGATCGATGGTGTCGATCGGTCCAGCGTTGCGTTGGCGACGAAAGCGGCGATTCAAGCCGCGATCGATCACCGGATTCAAGGAGTGACCGCCGGCAATTACGGCGGCAAATTGGGGAAACATCATTTTCATTTACAGGAAATCGCAAGCGAGCTGATCCCATGAAATTAGTCAAGGTAATCGACGATCAACAGAAAATCTTCGTGGCCGTGTGGGAGGAGGATCTACTGTACCCGTTGCAATCGCAGGGACGTTGGCTTCATCATTTGAGCGAAGTCTTGGAACACGTCGACCCAATCGCGTTCGCCAGTTCGTTGCGTTCCCCGCATTCGGTGCCGTTGGAACAAGTCACGATGTTGGCACCAATCGACCAACAAGAGGTTTGGGCTGCGGGAGTCACTTACAAGCGCAGTCGATCCGCTCGGATGGAAGAATCCGAATCGGCGGCGGATTGTTACGACCGAGTTTACCAATCTCCTCGCCCCGAGTTGTTCTTCAAGGCGTCGCCGCATCGAGTCGCCGGGCCCCACGAACCGCTCCGGATTCGCCATGACTCCAAGTGGAACGTTCCCGAACCCGAGTTGACTCTGGTGCTGAATTCGCGGCTGGAATTGGTGGGCTTCACGATCGGGAACGACATGAGCAGCCGCGACATCGAGGGGGACAATCCTTTGTATTTGCCCCAAGCCAAAGTCTACGACCAATGTTGTGGGTTGGGTCCCTGCATCACCCTGGCGCAAGCGATGCCGACCGTGGCGGAGATTGAAATTCAGTTGCAGATTTCCCGTGGCGACCAAACCATGTTTGCCGAACGGATCGGCGTCGACCAGATGGCGCGGGGCTTTCAAGAGTTAATCGGATGGTTGGGACGCGACCAGTCCTTTCCGAGCGGCGTGTTTTTGCTGACGGGGACAGGCATCGTACCCGATTCTTCGTTTACACTGGCGGTGGACGATGTTGTTTCGATTTCCATTTCGGGGATTGGGACATTGAGCAATCGAATCGTGCAGTTCGGCGGCGCTGAACAGTAAGGGACCCGTCTGCGACCCGGAAGGACTTGTCCGGAGATTAGTTCCCTGCTTCGATGGCTATACCGATACAAAGGCTATTTAGCGAGCGCTGGTGTACCGGCTTCAGCCGGCGGTTAGTATGAAAACGCTCTTTTAGCAAACGCTGGTGTACCGGCTTCAGCCGGCGGTTAGTATGAAAACGCTCTTTTCAGCAACTCGCCGGCTGAAGCCGGTACACCAGCGCTCGCTAAACCGATACAGTTACGGGCTCTCCGATTTTCAAAGTCGGACGCTCTCGCACGTGGCGATTTTAATTCGGGATGATTCCCAA
>JAUXWY010000292.1 GCA_030681235.1 Pirellulaceae bacterium
GGACGATGTTCTGTCCGCCGCCAATGCCCAGTGGCGACGCCATCGCGCAACCGCTCCAGTTCCGTCTGCAACTCGTTCAAGCCTTGCTTGCGAGGAACATGGAGTGGGACCACCGTGACCCCCAATTGTTCCTGTAGCACCTTGATGTCGATTTGATGACTTCGGTCCGCCAAAATGTCCAGTTTTGTCAATGCAACGACTGTAGGGCGTTGAAGCTCTAGTACTTGTGACGCCAGAAATAGGTTCCGCCGCAAATTGCTGGCGTCGACCACACAAACGACCATATCAACCAACTCGCCGGGGACTTGCCCCAACAGAACATCGGCCGTGATTTTCTCGTCTGGGGAACGTGGAGCAAGGCTATAAACCCCCGGTAAGTCCACAACATTCCATGTCCGCCCCTCCAAAGAGAACTGTCCTGACTTTTTGGCCACCGTGACACCCGGGTAATTGGCGACCAATTGCCGCTGTCCGGTTAACGCATTAAAGAGAGTGGATTTCCCGGTGTTGGGATTGCCAACCAAGACAATCGACGGAGCTTGAAACGACGCTGGCCCCGGAGCAGACTTGGAATCCATGGCCCTATTTTCTTATAGCGGGCGAACCATGACACATGCACCACATGTTCGAATACACATCTTGCACCGATCCAATTTGACGATGCAAGTATCACCAGGCCGAATCATTTCGATCGTCCGCCCAGTTTGGAATCCCAATTCCTGCAAGCGAGCCACACCCGACGGTGGGCCGCTCACCTCGACAATTTCGCCGGTTCTTCCAGCCGGAAGTTGGGACAGATTCAAAAAGGACATTTCAAGTACCTGCCAAGGCGGGGATATAAGGCATTCTTGGACGAAGCGATTTCCCTGACCCAACCAGCTTCGCTCCGACGGCTTAATTGTAATGAGAATCGATCTCAATAAGCAAGGGGCTTGAGCCAATTCGCCGCAGATCTGGCGATTGGACCAATATCGGCCGGTTTTGCGCCGTTTGCTTTAGATAAGCTAGTTTTCGCAAGGATGATTCCTCGCAATCAAAATAAAACCGATTTAGCGAGCGCTGGTGTACCGGCTTTAGCCGGCCGGGGAATGAAAACGCCCTTTTCCGACATCACGTCCGCCTCAATGAATAAGGATCTTCCGTGTCGGCCATTCATCGTTAACCGGGCCCCCCGGGTGGCCGGGCTGCTACCACCGCGATCTCTACCAAAAGACTGACCAGATTGCAGTCGTTCGCCACAAAAGAATCGGTCAGCCGCTCCAAAACGTCCGGGCCGTATGCCGCCGGAGGTTGTTTCGTAAAGTGCTGAAACGCCCGATTCACGAACGCTCGCTGCATTTCCTTACTACCGACCAAGTACTCGGCCACCGACCCGACGCCGGTGAATTTTTGCTCTTGGCCATCGCGATCCAAATAAAGCCCAGAGGTATCGATCGGTTGCGATTGCTCTTCACGTCGAAATCGACCGACCGCGTCGATATTCTCCAAGGTGAACCCCAAGTTATTGATTTTGTGATGGCATACCTGGCATGACTCGGGACTGGTCTGCAATTCGACGCGTTGGCGGGTCGTTAGGTTTGGGTGTAAATCGGGACTCAATGGCGAGAAATCATCAGTCGGGGGACGTAAGTTTCGTCCCAGCAAATATTTGTAAAGCACGATCCCACGATGGATCGGAGAAGTGGCGTTATGATACGACAAGCTGCTCGTAAAATAAGGATGGGTCAACAACCCCCATCGTTGCTCGTTGGCAATGGATTGCACAAACCCACGACCGACGGGGGGATCGGCAGTCGGTGCCCAATCATCGCCATAGAACTCGTGCAGTGTCGCGGTCGTGTACACGCTCTTGCTCGAGAAAAGGGTTCTTAGATCGGACTTGCTATCACTCAATAAATCCGACAAAGCCAAATCAAAAGACTGTTGCAGGTCACCGGCTACGACGTTGGAAAACCCTGAAAACAGGTCTGGGCTTTTCCGCAACTCCTTGGACGTGTCCAATCTCAACCACTGATAAAACAGCTCCCTGTACTTTGCTTGGACTCGGAAATCATTCCATTTGCCCCAAACATAGTTGCGAATATCCTGGTCAGACACTTGTTCCTGATTCGCCATTCGTTCCAAATCATCATCGCTCGGCAGCGAATCGAACAGCACGAGTGCAACTCGATTGACGGCTTGTCGGGCCTGACTGGCTTCCAAATCTGCTGCCGCCGGGTACAAGAAATAAGGAGACTTCAGTACAAGCAAAAAGCACTGTTTGATTGCCAAAGCCGAATCATCCTGAGCCAGCAACGCTTGCCCGACGTACCGCTGTTGCTGTTCAACACTCAACGGAAATCTAAACGCGCGTTGAACGACGCGAGTCAAGAACTCTTGTAACGCGGCAGGTTCCGTGGCATCGGCCTGTTTCTTTTTGAACTCTTCCAGAAATTTGGGCCACAAATCAGCAAAAGCAACGTCGGCAAACTCCAAAGCGGCTTGTGTGGTCGCTTGGTCCCATTCGGGGTTGACTAATAGCCCACGCGAATAACCGTACGTTTGGTCATCGGGCGGTAGGTTGGTTTGCAAAGAAAACGACGGCGGGCACCAATCAGGAATCAAATGATGCGTTGGAATGATTTCCTCGGTGCCGCCTGGCGGCACCCAAGCCACGCGAATAAACGCGGGTGGAGGTTCGGTCTTCCGTTCGCGTTGCCGCATGTCGATCCGCAGCGGATAGACGCGGCCAGCCGTCAAAAAGATCGTGCGCCGAAATTCGGTTTGGTTTCCCGATTGAACATGGTTGTCGAAAAACTCGACCCCTTCCCTGCCCAATTTCAATTGAAACGACGTGGAGCAATGCACGACGATTTCGTACTCGCCGCTGTGGTCCACCTTAAGTCCACCCGACCAATGAATATAGAATTTGTTGGCCTGAATGTCGGAGCCAGGTCCATTCTGGGCAAAATCAAAATCGATGGTCGGGTCCACTCGATCGATTTTCTTTTCCTCGTTCTTCCACTGCTCTCCGTTGAAATAAACTCCTTTAATACCTCGGTCAGGCTTCGGCCACAGCAGGCCGTTGTGCAACGAGGCATATAGATCCGAGTAACTCTGTCGGAGTTGATTGGCGGTCAAACGAGAAAATGCTTTTTGAGGGGGCCGATTTCGGAGCTGGGCCGCTTCGCTGTAAAAGGCGTGATGCATGAACATGGCGACCGCCGTCGCGTCTTCGCCCTGACAATCTTCCGGTGAACCTTCCGGCATGGTTTGGGCAATCACATGTGTCAATTGCCCAACCGAGTCGTCGCCGACCAACGACGCCGAATAGGCACCGTCAATTCCTTCGCCGCGTTCGCCATGGCAACTGGCACAAATGTCCGCGTAGATTTTTTCGCCGCGTCGGCGCAGTTCCTCGTCATCTGCTGATCCGGCAAACGAAACCTCTGTGGTTACTCTTCTTGAACCTGTGCCCGAAGCACTTTGTTTCTCGCTTTGCCAGGCCCAATTCACCGACATCATCAGGCACAAATAAACACATCCGATCGCTACCGATGAGACATTGAAATCAAATCCGTGACTCCGATTGGACGGTTTAGAACGTTGCTCATTCACGATTCGAATCCTCGGTATTGAAATCCATGTCGACCCATCTGCCACCCAAACGGCGTTGGTGCGGGCCGAAGTTGGCTTTGTACATCAGACTCGGGCAATCCGCGACATAGTATCCCAAGTACAAATACTTTAATTCCAGCTGTCGACAGTACGCCAATTGGTACAGGACGGAGTATGTCCCCAGACTTAGGCTCGCATAATCTGGGTCGTAATAGGTATAAACGGCCGAAAATCCGATCTCACCGCGATCGCAAATGGCGATCCCCACCAATTTGGTTCCAACATAATAGGAGATCTCGAGCGAATGAAACAATGAACAAACAAAAACTTGCTCGTAGAAATCCGCCGAAATCGACTCTCCGGCGCCCAGCCATCCGCGCCAGCCGCTGTGCCGATTGATCAAATCTAATCGGGCTTGATCACGAGTCGGCAATCCCAATCGAGCAGCGACTTGCTTCTGCCCCCGCGCCCAGACTCGCCGTTGACTATGGCTCATCCGAAAACTCTGCACGGGAACTCGCAACGAGACACATTGTTGGCATCCGTCGCACTGGGGTTCGTAGACCAGCGGTCCGTGACGCCGCTGTCCGGCTTCCAAGCGTCGATCCAGATCCTTCGCCCGTGTGCCGCCGTGGGGCAACCAATAGACCAGCTTCGCTTCTCGATCCGGCAAATATGGGCAGGTCAAGCAGTTTCGCTCGACCTCTAAATCGGACGTAAAAGGCAGTTCGTGCTGCATGGAACCGGTGGGCCAAACGGTAGGGGGAATGCGTGTCGAAGCTCGCTCGTCTATCATTGTAACTCGACCGTGCACATTTGCCAAAACCCCCGACCGGGCTCGCGTTGAAGTTTCCTAGATCGCGTTCGATCAAAACTGTCACACCGGTCCTTATGAAGGCCATCCATGGGTCCCTTGATTCGTGTTGATCAATTGAGCGATCTGATGCAACGGTATTCGGTTGTCCTATTGGACGCCCGTGGCGGAGCGGACGCTCGACAACGATTTGAGCAGTTTTCGTTGCCAAACGCGGTATTTGTCAACTTGGAAACCGAGTTGTCAGCGAAACGACCCAACGCCGCCGAGGGTGGTCGCCATCCTCTTCCGACCGCACCGAGTTTCGCCCAACAAGTTGCGACCTGGGGCATCACCCCGGAAACTCGGGTCGTAATTTATGATGACAAAGGTGGCGCCAATGCGGCCGCGCGGGGTTGGTGGATGTTTCGCGCCATTGGGCATCAACACGTTTCGGTCTTGGATGGCGGCCTAGCGGCGGTTCCGGCGGACTTCGAACTGCCCCCGACTGCTGTTGGAGCGAGTGGAGATTGCAGCAGTGATTTTTCGAACCATTGGCGATTGCCCACGGCCACCATGTCGGAAGTCGAACAGGCTGTCGCTGACACGAATCGTTTGGTCATTGATGTTCGCGAAGGCTATCGGTACCGCGGCGAATCGGAGCCGATCGATCTGGTTGCGGGGCACATCCCCGGCGCCATCAACTGCTCCTACACCGAAAACCTTGATCCAGAGGGCAAGTTCCTGCCACCCCATCAGTTGCGAGCAAAGTACCAAGAATTATTCAAGGGTCGCGCGCCCGAACAAGTGATCGTTCATTGTGGCAGCGGCGTCACGGCGTGTCACACCTTATTGGCCCTAAGTGTTGCCGGATTGGACGGAGCGCATTTGTACGTGGGCTCTTGGAGCGAATGGTCGCGAAACGACAAACCAATTGCGACCGGGAGCTAACTCAAAGTGTTGACTCGGTTGTTCCTATTGTTCGTTTTGGTCCCGACGGCGGATCTCGTTTTGTTATGGATTCTCTTTATCACTTTGCCCTGGTACGTGTCTTTACTTTGGATCGTGGTGACAGCCCTGTTGGGTAGCTTTTTTGCGAGGCAACAGGGCGCGAAAGTCCTGAGTGAAATTCGCCAGGAAATGCAACGAAATCTAATACCGGCGAACTCACTTGTCGATGGTGTTCTGGTCTTTACGGCGGGCATCTTGCTGATAACGCCCGGGGTGCTAACCGACTTGGCAGGCTTCGCATTGTTGCTGCCACGAGTTCGGAGAGTCCTACGACAACAGGCCATGGAATACTTCAAACGCAAGATCAAAGTCGAAACGGTCAATTTCACGTCGAGCTTCAGTTCTAACTTTGGCCCCAACCGTCCCCACTTCGACGACACCACGGTTGTGGAGGGCGAAATTGTCGATCGCAAGCCATAAACAAAACAAATACCGTTCGTGATGAATCATCGCCCCACCGACAACAAGGTCGGCGGTGGCGGAACAAAGCACCTCCGCCAGGAATACGATCGAGAGACAGGCCGGGCCGCCACCGAGTTCATCTCGGTGGAGCCCAGGATTGACCACTAAGACACACACGTCAGTCGCAAGGGAAGCGGTCGAGGGACAGACTTGTTTAGCAAACCAACTTCACCGAGACCGCAACGGCTTACACTCGCAAGTTCGGACGCTCTGTACCCAAGATCAAACCCGATCGGCCTACTTGCAGACGTGTCTGAAACAAGCTCGGTCCTACGGCCCCTAAACCCAGGCCCGCTGATGTAGCGAGAAACCGAAACAATCCGCCGAGTAAATCGGCGGGATTTTCCCGATCGGCCTACTTGCAGACGT
>JAUXWY010000296.1 GCA_030681235.1 Pirellulaceae bacterium
AGAAACCGAAAAAATCCGCCGAGTGAATCGGCGGGATTTCCTATCCGCGTCGTGACGCTGAGGTAGCGAGAAACCGAAAAAATCCGCCGAGTGAATCGGCGGGATTTCCTATCCGCGTCGTGACGCTGAGGTAGCGAGAAACCGAAAAAATCCGCCGAGTGAATCGGCGGGATTTTCAGGACACCGCGAGTAATGATAAATCATCGCTCCACTGACACGAGATACCCGAGGTCAATGGTGCCGCCGCCGAGCACGGCCCCCAACGAGGCCGGGGCCCAACCGAGTTTATCTCGGTTGACCCCAGGATTCACCACTAAGACGCACACACTAAACGCAAGGGAAGCGTTCCGAAAAAGATCCTTCAAGGACCCGTGGGAGCACTCCTGCGGTCGTCCATTGCCCAAGCTGCCGGAGTCGCTCGACACCGCCTTGAAACGGCGAAATCAGGCAGGCGGCTGACGCGAGGCGTTTAACCAATCCACAATCCGCTGTTGCACTTTGCTAACCGGCAGAAACTCCTGCTCAAGTCTTCCTCGACTTTCTCCCAATAACCGGCGATACAACTTCGACTCTGCGTCCGTGAGCTCGTCTGGAACGACTGTGCCAGCCACGACGGGTTCGCGCACGGCCGCCTGGTTGAACTCATCAAAATCTGCTTCAGTCATGAGCAGGGGTTCAACATGTGGAATGGCGGTTCGCGCTTTCGCCAAGAATTGCAGCCCCCAACTATCGATGTCGCCCCAATAGGCTACCTTTTTAGTTGCCAGCCACGAGCCTTCTGTCCAGCCCAAATCGAATCCAGCGCCCAGCACTGCCACGGTTTCTTTGGCTTCAGGAAGGTGATGTTGGCAAGACTCGTTTTCAATGATCAGTAGGCAACTTCCCGGAAGGTCACCTTCCTTCAACTCGGACGAACGTACTCGCATCTTTCGGAACGGAAGCAGCGAGCCGTCCAGATCCACGACCAACAACCAATGCTCACCTTCTCGGAACGCCCCGAGGAAGTTTTCTAAGCCAATGAGACTAACCTCGCCATCGAATCGGACATCCAGCAACGCGGTGACCAACCTGGAATGGCGTTCGAAAAACTTCGTGTCGATTCCCTCCAGTGAGATCGTTCGCAACGGTTGACCTTGAGCGCAGCCTGGTGCGACCGCCATCGCCAGCCTCGCCGCCTGCACAACCTCGTCGAGCGGTTTGCCCAACCAGAGCGACCGTCTGCGAACCAGCAGCGAATGGAATTCACTGGCTGTTTGTTCAACAAGAGTTGCCATCGCTTGGAACTCTTGACGTACCGAAGATTCGTCAGCTGCTTCTACCCACTCGCTCGGTTTGGAAAGCTTCCATGCGACTGGGATATCGACGGGCGACGACGCGGCACGATACCGAACCGGCTCCCACAGGACTTGCCCCACTCGTACGTGCCGCCACGCTTCGATGTGCTGCTTCACGTCGTCAAGGGCACTACTGATTTTACGTGGTGAAGGTCGACCAATTGAAAAAAGCAACGGCCATGCCGAAGCTCCATCGAGAAGCCGCGACTCGCGTAACGCGGAGCTCTCCCATTGTCGCCGTGCGGCAACCTTCAGTTCCGCAGGAGATTTCATGGGGTTCGCGCCAGCTCTTCAAGCCTCTCCCAAGAAATGGAAGTCAGACTTGCCTCTTTATTCGGACGCTGCACGCAAATAACCTTTCGGGTATGTTGCTTTAGCAGACCAATTTCTTTGTTGGGAGTAACAAAGATGGGATGCAGGTTAAAAATGCGGAGCGCCTCAATGATCCGACTGGCCGCCGACGGCGAACTTTTGGAAAACGCTTCATCCAAAATCACGGTTCCGTAAAGCGGGCGGGTCGCTGCCGCAGGACACAACGCATAACTCAGTGACGCCGTAAGTATATGACTGGCCATCAGTTCCTTCTCGCCTCCGCTACCGCTTTGTGAACCCGTTCGCGGAGGGGAACGATCTCCGGTTTTTCGGTCAACTTCGACCACGAAAAACTGCAAGCGGAATCGCGGATCAAGCAGCGCCTTCGAGCCTTGGAGACGGCGATTTTCTCCCGCTTCGCGCAGGATAGCCACCATCCCCTGCAACGCTCGAAAGTGACTATCGCCACCGTCGTCCTTCAAGGCCGCGCTCCGCACCTTCTGCATGGCGATATTGAGAGCCCGTAGCCGCTCGTCTTTCATCCGCTGTGGCTGCAATTGAAGATATCGCCCCTCGCGAAAATCCACTTTCACCAAAGTATGATTCAGCTCGCCAATTCGCTGTTCAATTGCATCGACCTCTTCATCGATACTAGCCAGGAGTTGCGTGACTCCTTGGTCCGAGGATCGATTCAAGTACTCCAGAAATCGCGTGCGTTTTTCCGGCAATGCCTCCTCGTTCAAGACTCGTAAACGTTCGAGATAGTGAGGTACATCTTCCAGACCCGAGCCAACGTCAGACAGCGCACCCGAATCAACGCGTTTGGCAAGTTCCATCTTTCGCACAAGCTGTTGTTCGATTTCTGCATCGCGGATCATCTGTCCGCCAAGCTCCTCTTCCACGGCTTTGGCGAAACGATCTTCTTCGTCTCTCAGATGTTTTGAAGCGATGTCGGGATCAAGCTTGAAGCGTTTGTTGGCCAGCAGTCGTTCGTCTTCTGTTAGTCCCTTCCCCTTTCGGCCACGAGCTTTGGTCACCTCTTGTTCTGCGTCAGTCAGTTTTGTGTCGAACACCGCAATCTGCGTTCGTTGCCCACTCAAACTTTGCCAAAGCGACTCGAGACGTTGATTCTCCGATTCGTAACGCATCTTGGCTTGACTCGCGTCCGAATCGGGATCCAACAGAGCTTTCAGTCGTTCCAACGAACTTGCCAGTTCTGATTCCGCATTTGGCGAGTTGATCGTCGAGAAGTCTAACGTCAACAGCGCGAGAATGAGTTTCAACACATCCTCTTGCTGGGCAAGCTGAGTCTGGTGATCCCGTGCCGTTGTCCTCTTCTGCTCAGCGGTTTCTCTGGCCGCAATCAATTGCCTAGCGAGCGATTCCAGTTGATCTTTGTTATCAAATCCCGTCATCCAGTCCTGGTCGATCCGTCGCTGATCCTGCTTCTCAAACTTGCCGCGACGTCCGGACATCATGCCTTCGACGGTCAAGCCGTGTTCCACGTTTCTCAGCATCGCTGGCGAGGACACGCAATGCAGGTCGCGTCCCGATAGTATTTGTTGCGCCGTTGACGATAGGGCATGCGTCTTGAAATTGAGTTTAGAAATGTAACCGTCTGCAAAAAACGTCGGGCACTCATCCTTTGCACCGGCCGCCTGCAATCGTACGTGCAATCGGTTGTCTCGATGATTGATCCAGTGAAGGGCCGTGTCCAAGTGCGGCTGAGGCACCAGCACTCGCAATCGTTCGGATCCAATGGCGCGCTCGATGGCCCCGCGCCACGCAGATTCGGATGGTTTTACCTCAATCAGCTCCGCCAGAAACGGCAACTCCGATTCCGGCAACGAAAGTTGTGAGGCAAGCTCGGAGCGAAAGTCTTGGAAGTTCGGCGGAATGTTTGAGCCAGGCCGGCGTTTCACCTTGGTCAGTGCTTCTTCAATATCCATGACGCGTTTCTCTTCGTCGCGCAACTCAGACATGGCTTCAAGTGTTTGGGTCCGGAGTAAATCGCATCGGTCTTGCTCCGGTTTTTGTCGCTCTGCCAGTGTCGCCTGATTCGCCAGCAGAGCATGCTCGGACAGTTCAGTTTTGAGCTCAAATCTCGCGACCATTTGCAAATACTGCTGCGCATGCCTTCTTCTTTCTTCGACCAGCTTCTTTTGCGCCTTGATCGTGTTCTCCAATTCGCCAATGACATTTCCGCCGAGCTCCAAGTACTGCTCTCGCAGCGAGTCCACTAGAGATCGCAGATCATTCGCTTTGGCCTCGTCAATCGAGATGGCTCGCTGCAACGACTCGATGCCCAGCGTCAGTCGCTGTGCTTCGTCACCCCACGTCAGTTCACCGACTTGGGCAAACCAGACGGGCAAGAGCTTCTTCAGGGTACGACAGGTTTCGGTCTTCTTGCGGGACTTCAGAAGTTTTCCATACTCGTCTTGCACCGGAACAAGTGACTCTTGTTGTTTCTTGGCTAATTCTAGTTCGGCGTGGATCGCTGCGAGATTGTCAAACTCGGCAGCGACCTCGATGGCTCGATCAAAAGCCGACTTGTCATCGAGAACCAGCTCGCGAAAGATCTCGTCAATGCTATTGAGCTGCTTCAATCCAGCCGCACGATTGAGAAGCGTGAACGCATTTTCTCCAACATCGAAGAATTTGCGCACGCGTTCCAAATAGGATCGCTTGCTGTCAAAGAATCGTAAACCGGCAGTTTCGCGGCCCATTTTCAAGAGATCGCGAACGCCGTCGTCGTTAAGCATGCGCAGCCACTTCTCGAACGTATGATCTTGGGCAAGTGAGAATACCCAGCGTCGCTTGAGGTCATCCGCGGAGTTGCCGGTGCCTTCGGTCCAAAGCAGCGCTGCCAACTTCAGGACTTGTTCGCCGCAGATATAGGTGGCGCAGATACCACTGATGGTTTTTCCTGGACGCGCGACTTCCTGCCTTCCGTCAGCCCCATCGCCACCCAGCACGCCACGCACATACTCGATCAACGTCCGGTCGCTCTCATGGCCTCCTGTGGACGCGAGGTTGTAGCGCGGCGAAGCAACCAACAGGGTCATGAGAGCATCCACCAGAGTCGTTTTTCCGCTGCCGGTCGGACCGATGATGGCCGTTCCAGCAGGGTCAAACTGCGCCCGATGAATCCCTCGAAATGGTCCCCAATTGTAGACTTCCAACTGGCTTAACAGGAATGAAGAGTCGGGCGGTGAATTGGAGATGTCGTCAAGAGCCTTATCTTCCGCGAAGAGACTCAGCTGTTCGTCGCGAGATGACTTCTGTGGAGGCGTCGAACGCTCGAGCATCATGGACTCTCCTCGGGTTCATTTTCAGAGCCTATCCCAAAAGGGGTCTGACCCTCTCTGGCGAGTCCCTGAACTAGTTTTGGAAATCGACTCGCCTCCAAAGGGTCAGACCCCTTTTGGGATAGGCTCTTAGTATCATTTTCGGTATCATTGGGTGTCTGATCACCATTGCTGGCCTGAAGTTTTTCTTTCAGGACACGGAGCAGACCTGTCAGCGACTCGGGGCTCGCCAAGTGAGCGATCAGCGGCCGGATCGTGATTTCGTGCTTCTTGTCAACTTCCGAGACAATTCCGTGGGCCTTCAATTGATCCAGCAACTGGAGAAGTCGATTTTCGTCTTTGGAGTCACTTCCGGATTCGCCGAAATAGGTGAGGAAATTCGGCAGCAATTCATCGACCGTGATCTTTGCTGGCGATTGCCCAACACCCGACTCCTGTTCGTGCATGACGAATGCCTGCCGCAAAATGGCGATCAGCAGGGACTGCTCCAATGTCAGGCGCTGTTTCCTTACGAGCGGGTGACTCCATCCGTCTTCATCAGATTCGGTTTCAAACTGCCCCTGCATGTCAAACAGTTTGGGGGCAATGGCCAGGAAAGCGACGCCACGATGGGTGTCCACTCGGATGGCAAGGTCCAGTGGCTCCAACGCTTGGGCAATGGATGGTTGATGGATGATAATGCGTCGAAACAGATCTTGCCGATTTGACTCTTCGACATAGCCGTGCTTGAGTAATTCCTGGACGACCGCCTTAATTTCCGGAGACGTTTGTGCCACATCCTCACTACTGGCCGACAGTTTCGAGGGCGTATCGTCGTCGGCAAGATCGTGTTCGACAGGCGGATCACCGGGACTCTCTTCCGATGCCATCTGGTCAAAAATATTCGTCATTCCAGACTCTCCACTTTTAAGTCCTTGACCGCCGCATAGTTGACCTTCACAGTAGGAATCGTAAATCGAGTCCATTCCTGGTTGTCGTTGGCCAGATCGATGGTTTCCGTTGCCTCATCGAGCGGAATTCCGGCTTGCCGAGCCATCGAAAGCCAAAATGCCAGAGTTTCGAGATCGTGCGAAGGAGGAAGAGCCCGCGCCAAATCACCAATGGTGGGTTGACCAGGAAGTTGTTGCAGATGCTCAAGTGTCTGCCGGAATAGCTCCGTTCGATTCAGCGCGTGATAGGCATTCCAGAATTCGTCATCCATGGCATTTGGATCCGCCTCGTTAACTTCTAAATCCAGCGTGCTCGTCGTGTCTTCACCCATTTGTTTGGGAAGGAGACGTTCAATCACGGGAAGATTGGCGATCGAAATAGCGATTGGTGGTAACGGACTATCCGAACGTCGTACTTTTTGCGATTGCCAATCTAATTCCAACGCGACCTGGAAGATTTCCTGCAAAAGTGCTCCCACACGCATCTGCTCATCGGCGAGGCCAGCCTTGAGAAAGCCGCGAACGTCCTTTTCGCTGCGGGCTCGCGCCTGAATGACGCGTTCGGATTCTTGAACCAATCGTGAAACCAATTGACGAAGTTCGGCTTTTTGTTTCCTGCCAAGAGCCCGATCCGTGTTGGCGTTTTCCAGAATTGCCCGCAAGCGCGTCTTCATCTCTTGAAGCTCAGACGATTTCACCAATTGAGCGTAAAAGCTCTCGAAGACTTGACCCTCAACCGTTTGGACCAATTGCGCATGTCCATTGAGCAATTCGTCGACGACCTCACCACGGTTTTGATTCTCGCTAATGATTCTTTGGCGGAGGATGCGATCGGCTTCGCGATAAGAATCTTCAACTCGCCGAAAATCAACCGGTAGGCTGATCGCTAGTTGATAGACTTCGCGGATTCCTTCTTCCGCTCTGGAGCCGTCAAGAACTTCAAAATTACCTGCCTGTACAGCCTTCAATTCTTGACTCAGCATCTCGATACGAACTTGAAGAGACATCACCCGGTCGCTTTGGCTCCGGCTCAGTTGCGAATCGAGGACTTCGATGGCGCGCTGGACCGTTGCTAACCGCGAGGCCGTGGATGTCATTGTCCGATCTTCGAGCGATTCGAGAAACATCAAGGATCGCTGAAAGGCGTCGGTCGCCAGAATCTTGCCGCCGCGTTCGACAATCAGGCCACGTTTCAACCATTGCCGTAGTTCTTTTCGGGCTTCTAAAGCGTGGTCGTTGCCGAGCTCAAACTCGGAGTCGTTGGCATGGTCCGCAAACGCAGCCGCCAATTTTTCCACCGCTTCATCGAAATCGACACCGGTTGGATTCGACTCGATCAGATGTTTGAGGCTGGCGAGAATCAACGGACCTTTTGGCGATGCCAGGAGCAGCCAGGCAGAATGGCTTCGTCGAAGCGAGATATACTTCTGGACGATCTCTCTGGACATTGGTCGGCGGTTCCCGTCTTAGGCACAGTGGTTGGAAACAAGAGCCTATCCCCAAAGGGGTCTGACCCTCTCCGGCGCCAAAGGGTCAGACCCCTTTTGCTGATAGGCTCTAAGTCATCTTCAGGTCGCTTCGCGGACGGCCCGTTTAAAACGTCACTAGCTACCAAAGTCGGCAAATTGTAGCATCCAGACACAGGATAAGAGATTGGGGGCGAAGATTGGGGACAAACGATTCGCCGCAAAGGCAAACGCGCTTCCAGAGCGATCGGGACGCTCGCGCTACTATGTGGGTTGCCAGTCCGCTGGCAGCCTGCGGGAGGAAGAAATCGAACCCTGTTACAATGTTGCGTGGGGAAATTTCCGCTACCATACGATAGAGATCGACAAAGTTGGCAAATTGTAGCATCCCGACACAGGAAGGGAGATTGGGGGCGAAGATTGGGGACAAACGATTCGCCGCAAAGGCAAACGCGCTTCCGGAGCGATCGGGGCGCTCGCTCTACAATGTGGGTTGCCAGTCCGCTGGCAGCCTGCGGGAGGAAGAAATCGAACCCTGTTACAATGTTGCGTGGGGAAATTTTCGCTACCATACGATAGAGATCGATTTCCATGTCCTTGCGATTTCGGCTCCGAACCTTTTTGATCTGGGCAACCTTGATTTGTCTCGGCGGTGTTTTCGTTTTCGAGTTCCGAAATGCCCGTGAAAACGTTCAGCAATTGGAGCGGCTTGGGGCAAAACTACACTATAGCAATGGCAAATTGTGGTTACTCGGTGAATGGACGCCACCGTTTATTCGAAACTCGGTTCGGCGACCTGTCGGTGCGGACATTGACAGCGATATTGGATCAACGAAAGAAATATTGACGCGATTGGATCGCATACGAACAATCGAGAAATTGAGTCTTTCATTGAACTCTAGTTCTGCGGATCGTTTACTTGATTTGCCTCGTTTTCCGAGGCTAAGAGAGTTCCATTTAAAATCGGGCGGCGACGTAAATCTCGGTTTTTTGGAGTACTCTCCAAGACTCGAAATGCTCAAACTCTATTGTCCCGAAGGTTGTACGGATGCGTTCCTGAAAACGATACCGAGTTTGCCGGCACTTCGATATTTTGAAACCAACCTGAGTGTTGATACGATCGACGGCTTGGGCGTGCTTACAAAAATGCCAACTTTATCGGAATTGGATTTATGGAATGTGTCATCAAGCGAATCGCTTGAAAAATTGCCGCCGGTACCAACTCTACAAAATTGTCGAATTCAATGTTGGGATTAGGATATCTTCAGAAGTTTCCGACACTTGAAGAGCTTAAACTAGCGATCGTTGAATTCCCGGATGAAACCGCAATCAAGTTGCCCCAATTCGAATCGATACAATCGTTGTCGTTCGAAAACGCTCTCTTCGAAAAATGCGGCCTTCGACTTTTGTCACACTTTCCGAATTTACGAAAATTGGATTTGTCGAGTGCAATTTTTGATGACGCCGGCGGCGGGTTACCTCCGCTTGAGAAACTTACCGTGTTAGAACTTGGCTGGGCGTCGATAACCGATGAGTCCTTGCTTGTCTTGCATAAGTTCAAAAACCTGGAGCGATTAGAATTAGCGGGTTGTCGTAGGATTACTTCGATTTCTCACGATTGGGCGGCGAAGTTCGAGCGATTGAAGGAGCTGAATCTCAATTGGATTCAGCTTGATTCGTCGAAAATTGAAGGACTATCAAGTTTACCAGACCTTCAGGTTTTAAGTCTGATGCAATCAAATATCGCGTTGGAGGATCTTCCATTTCTCCCGACATTGCGCGTCGTAAGGATCGATTCCAAGAAGCAGCCCGTCTCGACACTCTTTCCATATCCAACGCTGCCCGAAGGTCTCCGGCTTGAAACGTCAGATGGACTCTTCTCCGACGACGAGAGAGACTTACTCTACAAGCACTATCCAAATCTAACGATCGTTGAGCTGGAGCCGAGTACTGGAAAAGACAAGAACGAAGAGGAATGGTCCCCAATTCTGAAATCTTGGGATCGATGATCGTGCGGCCAATGCCTCTTGCAATATCCATGTTTCACCGACCAGGGAATTGGCGGGATTGCATTTCCAGTCACGGCCCGAGCCGAGTACTTTACCGAGTATCGCTACTTTGCGGTGACACCGGTCGAACTGCGATCAAGGCTCACCCGTGAGCGAGCCATCGAGCAGAGAAGTACGGAAACTGCAGGTCAACTGCGACTCTATCATTATGTTCGAAAACCCCAGCGACAACAAGTCTGTTTTAGACCGTGCCCTCGAATGTCAATCGCAACTAAGAATCAGCCATTTTCGCAGGTTGGCAGGGGTGGTTGCGATTTTTTGATCGCAATTGTTAAGTTCTGGGATTAAAGTGGAACTTTGGGGGCGGATTCCAACTTCACAAAAACGCCTCGCTGCGGATCTATGACCTTCCGCAGCGAGACTTGACTCACGGGAAAATACGTCCCGCTTGCCCGACTATCATCCTTATCGTTTTCCGCAGGCTTCGCAAGACTCGAAGCCCCATACTTGCCAATGCCAGTGCCTCTGGCAGCCGTGCAATCGTTTTTTTACGCCTAACCATCCGACTCAGGTCTTTTGCTCTGAAAAGTGCCGACTGGCTGCGGTCGAGGCTGAACGAACTAGGCGGCGTAAGGAATCTGTGGCGAAAGCCAACAAAAAATACCGCTGAACAGAGCGGGGTGCGGCCAATCGCTCGCAATATTGCAAGGCTTACCGCCAAAGAAAAAAGGAACAGGCTGCTACCGAAGCTCTGGCCGTAGCTCAAGCTCTGGCCGTAGCTCAAGCTCAGGCCACTGCGATTTTGACACTGGCAAATGACCGATCGGATGCGTCGCGCGAGTGTGATACAAATCCGACAAAATCTCCCGTCCGAAAAAAAAATCACTGCCATCGTTCGGGCTGCCTAAGCTCTTGGGAAGACGATCCCAGAACGCCTCACAAAAAGTTCTGTAGTCGCTTGTGCGCCAACGCTTTACGCGCTGCCTGTGCGCGAATCCAACGCTACTACCAGGGCCAAGGATCGATCGGGAAAATCACCTCGGCCAATCGCCTGAACGTCCTCCTGGCAAAGCCCGGATCGCGTGAGCAGCTTAGGATTTTCGAGTCCGATGTCTTACGCTTGAGCCTCAGTGACCGACGAATCCCCCTTCGCCCGGTCTAACTGGTTCCAAAACCGTTCGAGGCCATTCGACGATGTCCCTTTCCCCAGCGTCTCCAGCAGCAGACCGCGTTCACGCTTTGCACTTGTCCGATTTCGACCTACGACTAGATCGCTTTCGGCTAATACAGCCCAAGGCCGATTCGCTCATGGCTCAATCATTGGCCAAGTACGATCAACTTGCACCGGTCGTCTACTGTCAACTCGAAGGGTCATTGGTACTCGTCGATGGCTTCAAACGCCTGCGGGCCGCTCGGACGCTCAAAGGAATCACCACGCTCCAAGCTCGACAGATCGAAGTCGATGAACAT